>NZ_JBGCCU010000011.1 GCF_041261445.1 Catenulispora sp. EB89 | reverse complement strand
TGGCCACTTCACCAAAACCGCCCCCGCCACCTACACCACCGCAAAACACAAAACAACCTTGACAGAACCCTACAAACCCTAACTACGCGGCATTGGTCCGGTCCGGCGGTATCAAGCCGCACCGCTGCTGCTGTGGTGCTGCCTCGTCCGGCTTGACACCACCGGCCCGGCCAGGTTGGCTTCGCCCGTCGACGCGGCGAGGGACCCAGAACCAACACCCTCCATGGTCCTTCGGACCCCCTAGCAACGTGGCCGGCCGCGCGCGGCCCGTCGCCATCTGAGGTCGGCAAAACCGCCGGGCCTGCATATAACTCGCGTGCGTTCCATTTCTCTTGCCGTGGTGCCTGGGGCCGATCTAGCGTTTCCGGCGGTGACATCGGTGTTTGCGTTAGTGCGGATGCCGGGTGTCCCGTCGACAAGACAAGGCCGGTCGTGCGCTTGTCTGACTCCGGTGGCTTTTCTTCGAGTCGCTTCGCATTTTCATTTCCGGATCGCTCTGTTTCTGTTAAGGACGGTGGCAGTGAGTACGAATCCCTTCGATGACGAGAACGGCAGCTTCTACGTCGTGGTCAATGACGAGGAGCAGCACTCCCTGTGGCCGGTGTTCGCCGAGGTGCCGGCTGGGTGGCGGGTGGCGTTCGGTGCGGCGGGGCGGGCGGAGTGCCTGGCCTATGTCGAGGAGAACTGGACGGATCTGCGTCCGAAGAGTCTGCGGGAGGCGATGGCGGCGGCGGACTGATTGCCGCCGGACGCCAAGGTGCCCAGGCGCCCCGGCGCCCGGCCGCCTCGGAATCGCCCTGCTTCGCCCATCGCGCCGAGGTGACCCGCTTGTCGCCGAACGGAGCCTGACGTATCGGAGTTGTTTGATGATCCTCCGGGGAAAGCGAATCGACCTGCCCGCGATGCCCGTCGTCCACAAGCGGTTCGAGGAATGGGCGCGGCAGGCGCCGGATGCCGTCGCGGTTTGCTGTGCCGGGGAGCGGGTGACCTATGCGGAGTTGGACGCCGCGGCGAACCGGTTCGCGCATCTGCTCATCGCGCGGGGGCATGGCCGCGGTGCCAAGGTTGGTATCTGTCTCGACTACTCGGTCGACCTGCTGATCGCGATTCTCGGCACGCTCAAGGCCGGCGCCGCCTACGTGCCCTTCGACCCCGGCTATCCGGCGGCCAGGTTGGCGCTGCTTCAGCAGCAGACCCCTGATTTGGCGCTGATCGTGGCGTCGCCGGGGACGGCCGGGCTGCTGGGGTCGGCGGCGGTTGAGGTGCTCGCGCCGGGGCGGCTCGCTGAGCGGCTGCGCGACCTGCCGACGACCGATCCGGACGTCCCGGTGCTTGGGGACGACCTGTGCTACGCGGTCTTCACCTCCGGCTCGACCGGCACGCCGAAGCTCACCGGGGTGCGGCACAAGGGCTGGTTCAACCTGCTCAACTGGCTCCAGCTCGAGTACGGCCTGGACTCCCGGTCCAGCAACCTGGTGGTCAGCGCCTTCGGGTTCGACCTGTCCCAGCGGGCCCTGATGACGCCGCTGTTCTGCGGCGCCACCCAGTACCTGATGCCCAGCCGGCACTTCGACGCCGCGCTGGCGTACCGCCTGCTCGGCGAGCACCGGATCCGCACCGTGCACTGCGCCTCCAGCACGTTGTACCTGCTGGTGGACTGGGAGACTGCGCGCGGCGGGGACGTGCTGAGCAAGCTGGACTATGTGCTGTTCGGTGGGGAGCCGCTGCACGTCGAGCGCATCGCCCCCTGGGCCCGGCGCGAGGGCAACACCTGCACGCTGCTGCACCAGTACGGCGTCGCGGAGTGCACGGACGTCGCGACGTCCTACGACCTGGCCGGCTTCCGGCCGGCCGGGCACGAGAACGCCCCGGTCGGCCGACCCGCGTACAACACCGAGATCCACATCCTCGACGAGCGGGCCGAGGGTGTCGGGGTGGGGGAGTACGGCGAGATCTGCATCTCCGGCACCAGCGTCGGCGCGGGCTACCTCAACGGCGCCGGACCCGAGTCCAAGCGCTTCGCCACGGTCCTGGTCGACGGCGAGCCGCGGCGGCTGTACCGCACCGGCGACCTCGGCTGCGTCACCGCCGCCGGCGACCTGGTGGTCGCCGGACGGATGGACGCGCAGGTCAAGGTGCGTGGCATGCGCATCGACCCGACCGACGTGGAGCGCGCGCTGGTCCGGCTGGCCGGGATCGGGCAGGCGTCCGTGGTCCCGGTGCCCGACGCCGCCGGCGAGAACGAGCTGGTCGCGTTCGTGGTGTCGGAGAACGGCCGGCTGGACCCGGGCCGGCTGCGTGCCGATCTCTTGGAGACGATGCCGCGCTCGATGGTGCCGGCCACATTTCTGGAAATCGCGCGGATTCCGTTGAGCCCGCACGGGAAAGTGGACCGCGCCGCACTGATCGCGGATTTCCGCGGCCGGCGCGCCGATCCGGTCGGCCGACCATTGATGGCGCCGGGCGGCACTGCGATGATTGCCGACGGGGTCCAGGCCATTTGGCGCCGGGAGCTCGACCGCGACGACATATCGAGCGATGACGACTTCTTCGTTCTCGGCGGCCAGTCGGTGATCATGGCGAAAATCCAAAGGGCCCTCATCGAGGAACTCGGCGTCGAAGTCCCGATGGACCAGATGTTCCTCAATCCGACGGTGGCTGCGATTTCCGCGTACATCGAATCCCAGCGTGCGGTAACTCAACAGTAGGCGAGGGCCATGTACGACGTAGTTGTCATAGGCGCCCGTTGCGCGGGTTCGCCGACGGCGATGCTGTTCGCCCGCCAGGGCTACCGTGTCCTGCTCCTGGAGAAGGCGCGCTTCCCGCAGGACACGCTGTCATCGCACTACATCCACCAGCCGGGCGTGGCGCTGCTCGACGCCTGGGGGTTGCTCGACGACCTGCGCAAAGCCGGGTGCCAACCGATCGACCATCAGAGCTATGAGGCGCCCGGCGTCCGGATCGACGGCTTCTCGCTGCCGGTCGAGGGCCACCGGACCACGTACGCGCCCCGGCGGTTCGTGCTCGATCCGATCCTGGCCGCCGGCGCCGTCGCGGCCGGGGTGGACTTCCAGGAGGGCTGCCTGGTCAACGACCTGATCCAGGAGGACGGCCGGGTCGTCGGAGTGCGGTACACCACCCCCGGCGGTGCCACCGCCACCGAGCGGGCGCACCTGGTGGTCGGCGCGGACGGCATGCGGTCGCTGGTGGCGCGCAAGGTCGGCGCCCGGAACGTCGTGGAGCACCCGCGCCTGACCTGCACCTACTACAGCTACTGGGCCGACCTGCCGGGCCACTTCGAGCTCTACGAACGCCCCGGCCGCTGGGTTGGCATCATCCCCACCAACGACGACCTCACGCTGGTCATGGCCTACTTCCCGCAGGAGGAGTTCGCCCGGGTCCGCACCGCCGTGGAGCCCGCCTTCCAGGAGGCGATCCGCAGCACGTCCCCGGAGCTTTACGAGCGGCTGGCCGCGGGCAAGCGGGCCGAGCAGATGTACGGCACGGGCCACCAGGAGAACTTCTTCCGCAAAGCCGCCGGGCCCGGCTGGGCGCTGGTCGGCGATGCGGCGCACCACAAGGACTCGATCACCGCGCGCGGCATCACCGACGCCTTCCGCCAGGCCCAGTCGCTCACCGACCGGATCGGCGACCGGCTGCACGAGGAGACCGAACTCGTCGCCGCGCTGCGGAAGTACGAACAGGACCTGGACAAGGACTTCCTCGACGCCTACCGGGGCGCGCTCAACGTGGCCGAGCTCAAGCCCGACCGGAGGACCGGGATGCTGAGCAAGCTCGTCGGCCACCAAGACCTGATCGACCGCTACCTGTCGACGTTGTCGGGCGCCTGCTCGCTCGACGACTTCTACAACGACGACCTCCTGGCGGTACTCGACCAGAGCTGAGTGGTGCATCGCGCCCGGCTCGTTCAGCGGATTTGGAGAGACCGTGATCCCGTTGTCGTTCGCGCAGCGCCGGCTGTGGTTCGTGGACCGGTTCGAGGGGCCCTCGCCGACCTACAACAGCGCCTTCGCGCTGCGGCTGGAAGGCGAGCTCGACCTCGACGCGCTGCGCTCGGCGTTCCACGACGTCCTGGACCGGCACGAGGTGCTGCGCACCGTGATCGCCGAGGACGGCGACGGCCTGCCGCACCAGCGGGTCCTGTCCCTGGACGAGGCGGCCTTCCAGCTTCCGCTCGTCGAGGCCGGCCCGGAGCAGGAGCGGGCGGCGGCCCTTCAGGAGGCTGCGACCGCATCCTTCGACCTGGCCGCCGACATCCCGGTCCGGGCCCGGCTCGTGCGCTCCGGCCCGGAGGATCACACGCTCGTGCTGGTGGTGCACCACATCGCCCTGGACGGGGAGTCCATGGGGCCGCTGCTGCGCGACCTGACCGTCGCGTACGCGGCCCGCAACCAGGGCCGGGCCCCGGCCTGGGAGCCGCTGCCGGTGCAGTACGCCGACTACGCGCTCTGGCACCAGGACGTGCTCGGCGACGAGAGCGACCCGGACAGCCTCGCCGCGCGGCAGCTGGCGCACTGGCGCGAGGCCCTGGCCGACCTGGCGCAGCCGTTGGCCCTGCCCACCGACCGCCCGCGTCCCAGGGAGCTGAGCCGGCGCGGCGACGTGGTCCGGTTCTCGATCAGCCCCGGCCTGCTCTCGGCCGTGGAAGAGCTCTCCGCGCAGCAGAACGCCACGGTGTCGATGACCATGCACGCGGCGCTCGCCGTGCTGCTGTACCACCTCGGCTGCGGCGACGACGTGCCCATCGGCGTCCCGATCGCCGGCCGCACCGACGAACAGCTGCGCGACCTGGTCGGGTTCTTCGTCAACACCTGGGTGCTGCGCGTCGACCTGGCCGGCGATCCGACGTTCCGGGAACTGCTGCAGCGGGTGCAGGAGCGGTCCCTGGCCGCGTACGACAACCAGGACCTGCCGTTCGAACGGCTGGTGGAGCTGCTGAACCCGGACCGGTCCACCGCCTACCACCCGTTCTTCCAGGTGATGCTGTCCTGGCAGCCACCGGTGCCGGAGCCGCACATCCCCGGCTTCCGAGTCCATGGCGAGCGGCTGGAGACCCCGACCGCCAAGTTCGACCTCTTCTTCGACCTGATCCCGAACGCCGGGGGCGGGGCGCAGTGCCGTCTGGAGTACGCCACCGACCTGTTCGACAAGAGCACTGTCGAGGCGTTGGCAGAGCGCTTCGTCCGGGTCCTGAGCCGCCTGGTGGCCAACGCCGGGCAGCGGATCGGCGGTCTCGACACGCTCGACACCGCCGAGCGCGACCGGCTGCTGGTGCAGTTCAACCTCACCGCCGCCACGGTGCCCGAGCAGACCATCCCGGAGCTGTTCCAGGACCAGGTCGCGCGTACCCCCGACGCCCCCGCGCTGGTGTGCGGGGACCGGACGCTGAGCTACCGGGAGCTCGACGAGCGCGCCGAGGGTGTCGCCGACGAGCTGGTCCGGCGCGGCGCGGGCCCCGAAGACCTGGTGGTGTTGGCGCTGCCGCGCACCGAGGACCTGGTCGCCGGGCTGCTCGGGATCCTCAAGTCCGGCGCCGCCTACCTGCCGATGGACCCGCGGCACCTCGGCGAGCGCGCGGTGACGGTGCTCTCCGAGGCGACGCCGCGCTTCGCGGTCACCGACACCGACACCTGGCGGCTGCTGCCGGGCGGCGCGGTCCTGGACGCCATCGATCCGGTTCATTTGGACCGCCGCGCCGACTGGGAGCCGTCCGAGCCGTCCGACGCGTCCGACCTGTCGCAGCCGTCTGAAGGGACCCCGGCGGACCCGAGCAGGCGAGCCCGGCTGCGTCCGGACAACCTGGCGTACGTCATGTACACCTCCGGCTCGACCGGTCGGCCGAAGGGCGCGGCGATCACGCATCGCAACGTCGTCAACGGCGTGCGGGAGCTGGTCCGGGTCCTGGACGCGCCGCCCGGCTGGCGGATGCTCGCGGGCACCTCAGTGGACTTCGACGTCTCGGTCTTCGAGCTGCTGACCACCCTGTCCACCGGCGGCACGGCGGAGGTGGTGCAGAACGCGCTCGCCCTCGGCGAACGCGACGGCTGGGACGGCCACGTGATCAGCACGGTCCCGTCGGTGCTCACCGAACTGCTCGGCCACCTGCCCAAGACGCCCGACCTGCGCAGCGTCGTGCTGGCCGGCGAAGTGCTCCCGGCCCGGCTGGTGCGCCAGGTCCGCGAGGCGCTGCCCGGGGTGCAGGTCGTGAACGGCTACGGGCAGAGCGAGAGCTTCTACGTCTCCACGTTCGCCCTCGGTGCCTCCGAGGAATGGGCCGACGGCGAGGTCGCGCCGATCGGGGCCCCGCTGGGGAACATGCGCGCCTACGTGCTGGGCCCGGGTCTCGCCCCGGTGCCGCAGGGCGTCACCGGCGAGCTGTACGTGGCAGGAGCCTGTCTTGGCCGCGGCTACCGGCACAGCGGCGCGGCCACCGCCGAGCGGTTCGTGGCCAATCCCTTCGGCCCGGCCGGGGAGCGGATGTACCGCACCGGCGACCTGGCCCGCTGGAACGCGCACGGCCGGCTGGAGTGCGTCGGCCGCAGCGACGGCCAGGTGAAGGTCCGCGGCTTCCGCATCGAGACCGCCGAGGTGGAGGCGGCGTGCGTGCGGCACCCCGGGATCAGCGAGGCCGTGGTGGTCAGCCGGCCGGCACCGTCCGGCGGCCGCCGACTGGTGGCGTACGTGGTGCACGTCGGCGGCGGCGAGGGCGGCGGTGACGGCTCGGGGGCGATCTCCGACGTCGACATCCAGGCCGGTGCCTCCTCCGCCGAGCTGCGCCGGTTCGTCGCGGCCCGGCTCCCGGACTACATGGTGCCCTCGGCGTTCGTGGCCCTCGGCCGGATCCCGCTGGGTCCGACCGGCAAGCTGGACCGCTCGGCGCTGCCCGAGCCCGACTTCGTGGGCGAGGTGTACCGGGAGCCGCGCACCGACACCGAGGCGATCATCGCTGCGGCGTACGCGGACGTGCTCGGCGTGGAGCGGGTCGGCGTCGACGACGACTTCTTCGCCGTCGGCGGGGACAGCCTGCGCTCGCTCCAGGTGGTGGCCCGGGCGCGGGCCCGCGGCCTACAGCTGACCACGCGCGAGATCTTCGAGTGCCGCACCGCGGCCCGGCTGGCCGAGGTCGCCGCCGAGCGCCGGGAGACACTGCCCCGGCTCGAAGAGCTGGAAGGCGGCGGCGTCGGACCGATGCCGTTGCAGCCGGTGGCGCGGCAGGTGTTCGAACCCGGCGTCGGGGTCGACCGGTTCGCGATGGCGATGACACTGGAGCTGCCGCCGGACATCGGCGCGGACGGGCTGGCCGCGACGCTGGACGCCGTCCTCGACCGGCACGACATGCTGCGTGCGCAGCTGGTCCCCGGCCACGAACCGTCGCTGGCGGTGCGTCCGGTGGGCAGCGTTCGGGCGGCGGACCTGATCCACCAAGTGTTCTGCCACGGAGCGTGGGACGACCCGTCCGCGTTGCAGAAGGCGCAGGAGGAGCTTCAAGCCGCGACCGGCCGCCTGGACCCCGAAGCCGGAGCGATGGCGGACTTCGTCTGGTTCGCCCCGGCGACCGGTGCGGGCCGGCTGCTGGTGGTGCTGCACCACCTGGTGGTGGACGGGGTTTCCTGGCGCATCCTGATGGCCGACCTCGCAGAGGCCTGGCAGCAGGTCGCGTCCGGCCGGACGCCCGAGCTGCCCGCGGTCGGCACCTCGGCGCGCCGCTGGGCGGCGGCGCTGGAGGCCGACGCGCTGTCCGAGCGGCGCGAGGACGAGCTCGTGTACTGGCACCAGGTGCTGGAGACGCCGGATCTCCCGCTGGGCCCCCGGCTGTTCGACCCGGCGGTGGACCTGATGTCCACGGTCGACACCCTGCGCGTGGACCTGCCGGCCGAGATCACCGAGGCGGTGCTGACCCGGCTTCCGGCGGCGTTCAAGGGCACGGCGACCGATGTCCTGCTCGCCGCGCTCGCCGTGGCGGTCGACCGGTGGCGCGGTACCGACGGCGCTGGTGGCGCTGGTGGTACCGGTGGCACCGGTGGCACCGACGGCTCGACCCTGGTCCGGATGGAGGGGCACGGCCGCGAGGAGGACGTCGTCCCCGGCGCCGACCTGTCCCGGACCATCGGCTGGTTCACCAGCATGTACCCGGCACGGATCGACGTGAGCGGGCTGGACCAGGCCGAGGTGCTGGCCGGCGGCCCGGCGGCCGGGGCGGCGATCAAGCTGGTCAAGGAACAGCTGCGCGCGATACCGGACAAGGGCCTCGGATACGCGCTGCTGCGCTACCTGAACCCGGAGGCCGGCCCGCAGCTCGCCGACTACCCGGCGCCGCAGATCGGCTTCAACTACCTCGGCCGCGTCTCCGCCGCCGACGTGCCCGAAGAGCTGCGGGCGAACGGATGGGGCCCGGCGCCCTGGTCCGCCGCCCTGATCCCGGGCCCGGACCCGGCCATGCCCGCGCTGTCCGCGCTGGAGGTCGGCGCCGTCGCCCTGGAGGACTCCGACGGCACCCGGCTGCAGGCAGCGTTCTCCTACGCCTCCGGAGTGCTGTCCCGCGAGCGCACTTCCGAGCTGGCCGCGCTGTGGGTCGAGGTGCTGCGCGGCATGGCCGCCTTCGCCGACCGCCCGGACATCGGCGGCCTCACCCCCTCGGACGCCGCGCTGGTCTCGGTGCGCCAGGACGAGATCGAGGCCTGGGAAGCCCACTACGGCCGGCTGGACGAGATCTGGCCGCAGGCCCCGGGACAGTCCGGGATCCAGTTCCAGGCCGCGGTCGCCGACGGCTCCTTCGACGTCTACCACATGCAGTTCGTGCTGCACCTTTCCGGACAGGTGGACCCCGAGCGCATGCGGTCCGCCGGCCAGGCGCTGCTGGACCGCTACCCGAACACGCGCGCCGCCTTCCTGCTGGCCGCCGACGGCGACGCGGTCCAGGTGATCCCGCGGACGGTCGAGCTGCCGTGGCGGCACGTCGACCTGACCGGCCGCGGCGAGGCCGAGCAGGACGCCGAGCTCGACCGGTTCCTCGCCGAGGACCGCGGCCTGCCGCTGGACCCCGCGCGGCCGCCGCTGGTGCGCATGGCCGTGCTCACCTGCGGACCCGACCGCGCCAAGCTGATCATCACCGCGCACCACACGGTGTTCGACGGCTGGTCCTCGCCGCTGGTGTTCCGGGACCTGATGACGCTCTACTCCGGGTCCGGCGAGTTGGCCCCGGTCCGCGGCTACGGCGACTACCTGGCCTGGCTGTCCACCCGGGACCGGGAGGCCACCGCCGCCTTGTGGCGAGCCGAGCTCGCCGGGTTCGACCAGCCGACCCTCGTGGCCCCGGACGCCGCCCTGAAGGGCAAGGCCTCCGCGCTCGGGCGGGTCGAGGTGCCGTGGTCGATGGACCAGGGCCGGGAGATCACCCGGCGCGCGGCGGAGCTGGGGGTCACGCTGAACACGCTCCTGCAGGGCGCGTGGGCGGTCCTGCTCTCCAAGCTGGTCGGCCAGCAGGACGTGGTGGTCGGCGCCGCCGTCAACGGCCGCCCGGCCGATCTCCCCGGCTCCGAGGAGATGGTCGGCCTGTTCATCAACACCCTGCCGGTCCGGGTGTCCTGCCGGCCGGAGAGCAGCTTCCGCGAGGTCGTCACGGATCTGCAGAACCGCCAGACCGCGCTGCTGGACCACCACTACTACGGCCTGGCCGACATCCAGCGCGGAACCGGCCTGCCGGTGCTGTTCGACACGATCGTCGTGTTCGAGAACTACCCGGTCGACCGGGAGGGCATCGTCGGCGCGAACGACGCGGCCGGGCTCACGATCGACGCCATCCGGCCGTTCGCGGGTTCGCACTACCCGCTCACCCTCAACGCCTCCGACCCCAACCTGCGGCTGTCGCTGGACTACCAGGACAACATCTACGACCACGCCGCCGCGCAGGCGCTCGCCGTCCGGCTGGTGCGGGTCCTGGAGCAGCTGACCGCCGATCCGCGGATCCTCGTCGGGGCGATCGACGTGCTGTCGGAGGCCGAGCGCGAGGAACTGCTGCGGGAGTCCAACGACACGGCGCATCCGGTGGCGCCGAGCACGCTGCCTGAGGCGTTCGAAGCGGCGGTGCGGCGCTTCGGCGAGCGGGTCGCGGTGATCGGCGAGCAGGAGACGCTGACCTACGCGGAGTTCAACCGGCGGGCCAACCGGCTCGCGCACTGGCTGATCGCGCAGGGCGCGGGGCCGGAGCAGATCGTCGCGGTCCGCGTCCCGCGCTCCGTCGAGATGATGGTCGCGATCTACGCGGTGGTGAAGGCCGGCGCCGCCTACCTGCCGGTGGACCCCGCGCTGCCGCAGGACCGGGTACGGCAGCTGGCGGACAGCGCCCGACCGCTGCTGATGCTCGACGACGTGCTGCCGGACGTGTCCGGGTACGACGACACCGACCCGCGGCGCGATCTGTCCCCGGACCACGCCGCCTACGTCATCTACACCTCGGGCTCCACCGGCGGGCCCAAGGGCGTGCCGGTCTCGCACCGCTCGATCACCAACCGGCTCGAGTGGGGCCTGGCACAGTTCGACGTCACGCCCGAGGACCGGGTGCTGCTCAGCACGACGGCGAGCTTCGACGTCTCGGTGCCCGAGCTGTTCGCCCCGCTGCGGGTCGGGGCCGCCGTCGTGATCGCCCGCCCCGACGGCCGCAAGGACCCGGCCTACCTGGCCGAGCTGATCCAGCGGGAGGGGGTCACCGGCGCCGACTTCGTGCCCTCCCTGCTGGAGGTGTTCCTCGCCGAGGACTCGGCGAAGGACTGCACGAGCCTGCGCTGGATCGAGGTCGCCGGCGAGGCGTTCCCGGCCGCGCTGGCGAATCTGTGCAGCGCCCTGCTTCCGGACTGCGCGGTCTACAACCTCTACGGCCCCACCGAGGCCGCGGTCGAGGTGACCGGCTGGCGGCACGTGCCGGGCGCGGACCGGGTGCCGATCGGCCGGCCGGTCTGGAACACCCAGGTCTACGTGCTCGACGCGGCGCTGCACCCGGTCGCGCCGGGCGTCGTCGGCGAGCTGTACCTGGCCGGCGCCGGACTGGCCCGGGGCTACCTCGGGCAGACCGGCCTGACCGCGCAGCGGTTCCTCGCCTGTCCTTACGGCGAGCCCGGATCGCGGATGTACCGCACCGGCGACGTGGTGCGCTGGAACGAGGACGGCCAGATCGAATACCTCGGCCGCACCGACTTCCAGGTCAAGGTTCGCGGCCTGCGCATCGAGCTGGACGAGATCGAGCAGGCGCTCACCGGGCATCCGCGGGTGGCGCAGGCCGCGGTCGTCGTGCGCGAGAAGGCGCGGGGCGACCAGCGCCTGATCGCCTACGTGGTGCCCGCCGCCGGGACGGACCCGGCCGGGGTGGACGTCGGACCGCTGGCCGATCTGCTCCGGGCCCGGCTGCCGGAGTACATGGTCCCCTCGGCGATCGTGCCGATCCCCGAGCTCCCGATGACGGTGAGCGGCAAGCTCGACCGGGCCGCACTGCCGGACCCGGATCCCGCCGCGGCCGCCGAGGGACGCGGGCCGCGCACCCACGACGAGGAAGTCCTGTGCCGGCTGTTCGCAGAACTGCTCGGCGTGGAGGAGGTCGGCATCGACGTCGACTTCTTCGACTACGGCGGGCACTCGCTGCTGGCCACCCGGCTCGTGGGCCGCATCCGCGCCGAGTTCCACGTCGAGGCGAACGTCACGACGATCTTCCGCTGCCCGACGGTGGCCCAGCTGGCCGGACAGCTCAAGGAAATGGCCACGTCGAACCGCCCCGCGATGCGGCGGATGACCGTCGAGGAGGAGGGCCGATGACCCCCCTGTCCTTCGCCCAGAGCCGGCTGTGGTTCCTGCACCGGCTCGAAGGCCCGTCCGCCACCTACAACATCCCGTTCGCGCTGCGCCTGGAGGGGCCGCTGGACACCGCGGCCCTGGCCGCGGCGGTGCAGGACATCGTGACCCGGCACGAGAGTCTGCGGACCCTGATCGTGGAGGACGCGGACGGCCGGCCGGAGCAGCGGATCCTGCCCCCGGCCGAGGCGACCGTCGCGCTGCGGGTCGTGGACGTCTCCGCCGGCGCACTGGACTCCGCGATGCACCTGGCCGCCTCGGAGACCTTCCAGCTGGACACGGACCTGCCGCTGCGCACGACCGTGCTCCGCACCGGCCCGCAGGAGCACGTGCTGGTGTTCGTGTTCCACCACGTCGCCTCGGACGGCGCGTCGATGGGGCCGTTCCTGCGCGACCTGGTGTCCGCGTACACGGCCCGCCACCGGGGGAGTGCGCCGGACTGGAAACCGCTTCCGGTGCAGTACCGGGACTACACGCTCTGGCAGCGGCAGCTGCTCGGCGACGAGGCCGACCCGGGCAGCATCGCCGCCGCACAGCTGGACTACTGGCGCCGGGAACTGGCCGGATCGCGCCAGCCGGTGCAGCTGCCGCTGGACCGGCCGCGGCCGACCAGCCCCGACCACCGCGGCGCGTACACCGACTTCGAGCTGGAACCGGACCTGCTCGGCGGGCTGCGCAAGCTCGCCGCCGACAACGGCGCCACGCCGCCGATGGCCGCGCAGGCGGCGCTCGCCGTGCTGCTGCACCACCTCGGCGCGGGCAACGACCTGACCATCGGCAGCCCGATCGAGGGCCGCGCCGACGAACAGCTCGACGAGCTGATCGGCTTCTTCGCGAACACCTGGGTGCTGCGCGTGGACCTGGCCGGCGACCCGTCGTTCGCCGGGCTGCTCCAGCAGGTGCGCGACCGCGCGCTGGCCGCCTACGACAACCAGGACGTGCCGTTCGAGCGCCTGGTGGAACTGCTCGGCCCGGAGCGCACCACCTCCTACCAGCCCCTGTTCCAGGTGATGCTGGCCTGGCAGTTCGAGTGGTCGCGGGTCGAGATGCCCGGGCTGCGGGTCACGCCGCTGTCCGCGAGCACCGGCACCGCCAAGTTCGACCTGGTCCTGAACATCATCCCGACCGAGTCCGGCGGCGGGTACGGACGCCTGGAGTACGCGACTGAGCTGTTCGACCGGGCCACCGCGCAGAGCCTGGTCGAGCGGTACGTCCGGGTGCTGCGACAGGTCGTCGCCGACCCCGGGACGCCGCTGGGCCGGGTGGACGTGCTCACCGGTGCCGAGCGGGAGCAGCTGGACCGGCTGAACGCCACCGCGGCGCCGGTGCCGGCCGCGACGCTCCCGGAGCTGGTGGCCGCCCAGGCGGTGCGGACCCCGGACGCCGCGGCGGTGGTCTGCGGCGGGACCGAGCTCTCCTACCGCGACCTGGAGGCCCGGGCCGGACGGCTCGCCGCGGTGCTGCGTGCGCGGGGCGTCGGCCCGGACGTGCTGACCGCCGTGGCGCTGCCGCGCTCGGCGGACCTGGTGGTCGCGCTGCTGGCGGTGCTCAAGGCCGGCGGCGCCTACCTGCCGGTCGACCCGGCCTTCCCATCGGCGCGCGTCGGGCTGCTGCTGGACACCGCCGATCCGGCGCTGATCCTGACCGACCGCGCGACGGCCGCGATGGTGGCCGGGACCCGGTCGCCGGTCCTGTACCTCGATGACCTCGATGGCCTCGATGACACAGATCTCGACAACACAGATCTCGACAACGCAGACCCCGGCATCACGCCGGACAACCTGGCCTACGTGATGTTCACGTCCGGCTCGACCGGTGTCCCCAAGGGCGTGGCCATCACGCACGCCGGCGTCGTCAACGGCGTCCTGGACCTGCGGCGGCGCGTGCACGTCGGGCCGGGCTCGCGGATGCTGGCCGCCAGCTCGGTGAACTTCGACGTCTCGGTGTTCGAGGTCTTCACCGCCCTCACCACCGGAGCGAGCGTCGAGATCGTCCGCGACGTGCTGGAGGTCGGCGAGCGCGGCGGCTGGTCGGGCAGCACCGTCAGCGCCGTGCCCTCGGTGTTCTCGGCGCTGCTGGACCAGGTCACCGCAGGCTCGGAGCAGATCGAGCTGGACATCGAGACCGTTGTTTTCGCCGGCGAGGCGCTCTCGGCCGAGCTGGTCCGCCGGGTCCACGACGCCCTGCCCGGGGTGCGCGTCATCAACGCCTACGGACAGACAGAGAGCTTCTACGCCTCCACCTACACGCTGCCGTCGCGATCGACCGGCATCTCGGCGATCCCGGTCGGACGGCCGCTGGCCAACATGCGCGCCTACGTCCTGGGGCCCGAGCTCGCCCCGGTTCCGCCGGGCGTGACCGGTGAGCTGTACGTCGGCGGTGTGCTCGCCCGCGGCTACCACCGCAACGGCGCGGCCACCGCCGAGCGCTTCGTCGCCAGCCCCTTCGGCCCGGCCGGCGCGCGCCTGTACCGCACCGGGGACCTGGCCCGGTGGGACGCCGACGGCGGGCTCTCGTACGCGGGGCGGGTCGACGCGCAGGCGAAGGTGAACGGCATCCGGGTCGAGCCGGTCGAGGTCGAGACCGTCATCGCCGGGCATCCCGGGGTCGCCCGGGCCGCCGTCACGGTGCGCGAGGACCACACCGGCCGGGCCCGGCTCATCGCCTACGTGGCGCCGTCCGGCGCCGAGGTGCCGACCGAGCAGTTGCGGCGGTTCGTGGCCGAGCGGCTGCCGGACTACATGGTCCCGACCCGGTTCGTGGTCCTGGACCGGATGCCGCTGACCCCGACCGGGAAGCTCGACGTCGCCGCGCTCCCGGAGCCCAAGCTCGACGCCCCGGAGTACCGGGCGCCGCACGGCGTGGCCGAGCAGGTTCTGGCCGAGGTGTACGCCGACGTCCTGGACGCCGAGCAGGTGGGCGTCGACGACGACTTCTTCGCCATCGGCGGCGACAGCATCCGCTCCATCCAGGTCGTGGCGCGGGCCCGGACGCGCGGCGTCGAGATCAGCACGCGGGAGGTCTTCGAGCGCCGCTCGGTGGCCCGGCTGGCAGAGCTCGTCCAGGGCCGGTCGGACCAGGTGCGCGCGACGCTGCCCGAGCTGCCCGGCGGCGGCGTCGGCTGGGCCCCGCTGCCGCCGACGGCGGCGCACGTGCTCGCCCGCGGCGGCGGCATCGGCCGGTTCTGCATGTCGATGCTGCTGAACCTGCCGGCCGGCGTCGACCGGGCCGGCCTGGTCGCGGCGCTTCAGGCGCTGCTGGACCGGCACGACGCGCTGCGCTCCCGGCTTGACCGCGCGCGGCCGGGCCTGTGGATGGCACCGGTCGGCGCGGTGGTGGCCGACGAGCTGCTGCGCACGGTCGCCGGTCCCGAGGCCGACGTGCAGGCCGAGCTGGACGCGGCCGCCGCTCGTCTGGACCCTGACACCGGCGTCATGGCGCAGTTCGTCTGGCTCACCTCAGGCCGTGGCGCGGACCGGTTGCTCATCGTGCTGCACCACCTGGTCGTCGACGGCGTGTCGTGGCGGATCCTGCTGCCGGACCTGATCTCGGCCTGGCAGCGGGTGCGCGAGGGCGGCCCGGCCGAACCGGCGGTCGCCGGGACTTCGCTGCGGCGCTGGACGCACGCCTTGGCCGACGAGGCCGCCGGTGCGCAGCGGGTCGCCGAACTGCCCGTCTGGCAACGGATCCTGGCCGACGACGAGCCGCCGCTCGGCGTGCGAGAACTGGACCTGACGCGCGACGTCGCGGCGACCGTGGACACCGTCCGCGTCGAGGTGTCGGCCGACGTCACGCGGATCCTGCTGACCACGCTGCCCGCGGCCTTCCACGCCGGCGTCGACGACGGGCTGCTGACCGCGCTCGCCCTAGCGGTGGCGCAGTGGCGCTCGACGCGCGGCCAGGCCGCGCCCTCGACCCTGGTCCGGCTGGAAGGGCACGGCCGGGAAGACCACCTGGTCCCCGGCGCGGACCTGTCCGGTACCCTCGGCTGGTTCACCGCGATGTTCCCGGTCCGGCTGGACCTGGCCGGCATCGACCTGGCCGAAGCCTTCGCCGGCGGTCCGGCCGCCGGGCGGGCGCTCAAAGCGGTCAAGGAACAGCTGCTGGCGGTGCCGGACGATGGCCTGGGCTACGGGCTGCTCCGCCACCTGAACAGCGAGACCGGCGCGGTCCTGGCCGAGGCGCGCGAACCGCGGATCGGCTTCAACTACCTCGGCAAGGCCTCCGGCGCGGACCTGCCGGGGGAGCTGCGGAACCTGGGCTGGGACGCGGACGACACCCAGGACCTGATCGCCGCGCCCGACGCCGACATGCCGGTGCTCTCGGAGCTGGAGATCAACACCGTGGCCGTGGCCACCGCCGAGGCGGAGGTGCTGACGGCGTACTTCGGCTTCGCCACCGGCGTGCTGTCCCGCGCCGAAGTGAGCGAGCTGGCCGGGCTGTGGGTGCGGGCGCTGACCGCGCTGGCCCGGCACGCCGCCGCTCCCGAGGCCGGCGGGCTCACCCCCGGCGACGCGCCGCTGATCCCGGTGCGGCAGGAGGAGATCGACGCCTGGGAGCGCCGCTTCGGCCCGCTGACCGCGCTGTGGCCGATGACCCCGGTGCAGGCCGGGATCCTGTTCCACGCCAAGCAGGCCGAGGCGGGCTACGACCCGTACCACATCCAGATGGCCTTCCAGCTGTCCGGAAGGGTCGATCCGGAACGGATGCGCCGCGCCGGACAGGCGCTGCTGGACCGCCACCTCGGCCTGCGCGCGGCGTTCGCCGACCGGACCGACGGCGACGTGGCCCAGGTGATCCCGCAGAAGGTGACCCTGCCGTGGCAGTACCTTGACCTCAGCGCCCGCAGCGAGACGCAGCGCACTGAGACCTTCGAACGCTTCCTGGCCCAGGACCGGACCGACTACTTCGACCCCGGCGCTCCGCCGCTGTTCCGGCTGGCGCTGGCCGACCTCGGACCGGACCGGGCCGAGCTGGTCCTGACCTTCCACCACCTGCTGTTCGACGGCTGGTCGACCCCGCTGCTGATGCAGGACCTGCTGCTGCTCTACGCCGCCGGCGGCGATCCGTCCGGCATGTCCCGGCCCGGCGACCCCGGCGAGTTCCTGGCCTGGCTCGCCCGGCAGGACAAGCAGGAGGCGGCCCGGGTCTGGGCCGCGGAGCTCGACGGGCTCGACGGGCCGACGCTGCTGGTCCCGGACGCCGCCGGCGCCGACGGCGCGGGCCGCGCCGAGGTCGCCGTCGCGCTGCCCCCTGAGCAGGCCCGGGACCTGGTCCGGCGCGCCGCCGAGCTCGGCGTCACCGTCAACAGCCTGGTCCAGGGCGCGTGGGCGCTGCTGCTGAGCCTGCTCACCGGCCGTCAGGACGTGGTGTTCGGGGCCACGGTCTCCGGCCGCCCGCCCGCGGTGCCGGACGTCGAGTCGATGGTCGGGATGTTCATCAACACCGTGCCGGTCCGGGTGCGGCACGCGCCCGGCGACACCTTCGCCGAGGTAGTCACCGCGCTCCAGGGCCGGCAGGCGGCGCTCGCGGACTTCCACCACCACGGGCTCGCGGACATCCAGCAGGCGGCCGGCGTGCCGGCGCTGTTCGACACGCTGGTCGTCTTCGAGTCCTACCCGATCGACCGCGAGGGGCTGTCCGCCGCCGGCGAGGCCGCGGACGGGATCACCTTCACCGGCTTCCGGCCCTTCGCCGGGAACAACTACCCGCTGTGCCTGACGGCGGGGATCGGCGACCACCTCGAACTCGCCCTGCAGTACGCGCCGGGGGTCGTCGACCGGGGCACCGCCGAGACCTACGCGACCCGCCTCGTCGGCATCCTGCGCCGGATGGCGGCCGGCCTCGACGGCACCGTCGCGCACGTCGACATCCTGACCGCGGCCGAACGCGCTTGGCTGCTCAGCGACCTGAGCCACCCGGCGCTCCGGTCCGCCGACACCACGCTCGTCGAACGCTTCGAGGCCCAGGCGGCGCAGAGCCCTGACGCGGTCGCCGTGGTGGCCGGGGGCGCCTCGCTGACGTATGCCGAACTGGACGCGCGCGCCGAACAGCTCGCCGCCCGGCTGGTCGCCCGCGCGGTGGGCCCGGAGACGCTGGTCAGCGTGGTCCTGCCGCGCGGCCTGACCATGGTGGTGACGCTGCTCGGCATCCTCAAGGCCGGCGGCGCCTATCTGCCGGTGGACCCCGCGTTCGCCCGCGCCCGGCTGCCGCGGATCCTGCCCGGCGCCCGGCCGCACCTGGTGCTGGTGGACGCCGAGACCCGCGGGCTCATCCCGGAGACGGACATCCCCGTGGTCGTCCTGGACGACCTGCTCGCCGCGCCCGCCGCGCCCGCCGAGGAGACTGCGAACCCTGCGAACCCCGCGAGCCTTGCGGACCCCGAGAGCCCGGCGACCCCGCGGCGCAAGGCCGGACCCGACAACCTCGCCTTCGTCGTCTACACCTCCGGCTCCACCGGCGTGCCCAAGGGCGTGGGCATCGCCCACACCACGGTCGTGGCCGCCGTGGACACCATGGTCGCGCAGGCCGGGATGGCGGGGACGACCGGGACCGGCCCCGGCCGGCGGATCCTGCTCGCCGCCTCCTTCGGGTTCGACGTCGCCACCTTCGAGCTGTTCGCCGCGCTCACCACCGGCGGCAGCGCCGAGATCGTGCGCGACGTGCTGGAGCTCGCCGAACGCGACAGCTGGGACGTCGACGTGGTCTGCTCGGTGCCCTCGGCCTGGGCCGAACTCGTCGGCCAGCTCGGCGACCGGCTCCGGCCCACGGCGCTGAACATCTCCGGGGAGGTGCTGACCCCGGCGCTGGCCGACCGCGTGCGCTCGCTGTGGCCCGGGGCCCGGGTCATCAACAGCTACGGCCCCAGCGAGACCTTCTACGCCACCGCCCACCTGCTCGGCCCCGACCGGACGTACGACCCGGACGTGCCGATCGGCCGGCCCTTCCCCGGCGTGCGCGCCTACATCCTCGGCCCGGGCCTGACCCTGCTGCCGCCGGGCACCGCCGGCGAGCTCTACCTCGCCGGCGCCGGACGCGGCTATCCCAACCAGGCCGCGCTCACCGCCGACCGCTTCGTCGCCGACCCCTTCGGGCGGCCCGGCAGCCGCATGTACCGCACCGGCGACCTGGCCAGCCTGTCCGCCGACGGCGAGCTGCACCACCTGGGCCGCATCGACGACCAGGTGAAGATCCGCGGCTACCGGATCGAGCCCGGCGAGGTCGAGGCCGCGCTGACCGCGCATCCGGACGTGGCGCAGGCGGCGGTCGTGCCCCGGGACAACGGCGGCGCGCGCTACCTGGCGGCGTACCTGGTGCCCGCGACCGGCCAGACCGTCCCCGACGCCGGACGGCTGCGCGAGCACCTGGCCGAGCGGCTGCCCGACTACATGGTCCCGGCCGCGTTCGTGCCGCTGGACCGGCTGCCGCTCTCGCCCAACGGCAAGCTCGACCACGGCCGGCTGCCGGTTCCCGAGGTCACTCCCACCACCGCCTACCGGGCGCCCCGCACGCCCCGCGAGGAGGGGCTGTGCCGGCTGTTCGCCGAAGTGCTCGGGGTCGACCGGGTCGGCGTCGACGACGCCTTCTTCGCGCTCGGCGGGCACTCCCTGCTGGCCGCCCGGCTGATCACCCGGGCCCGGGCCGGTCTGGGCATTGAGATCCCCATCCGCACGATCTTCGACCTGCCGACCGTCTCCGCGCTCGCCGCGTGGACGGAAGAGTCCGCCGTTCCCCTTCGTCCCCGCATGCGCAAGATGACCGTTGAGGAGTGACCAGTGATTCCGCTTTCATACGCACAACGCCGCATGTGGCTGACGAACCAGATCGAGGACAAGGCGGAGACCTACAACATCTCCCCGACGTTCCGGCTGACCGGCCCGCTGGACGCCGCCGCGATGATCGCGGCGATCAACGACGTGGTCGACCGGCACGAGACCCTGCGCACCCGGTACGTGACCGATGAGAACGACGAGCCCTACCAGCAGATCCTGCCGGCCGGGCAGTCGCTGGTCGAGGTGGAGGTGCGGGACGTCGCGGCGGACGACCTGCCGGCCGCGATCAAGCAGGCCATCGCGCACCACTTCGACCTGGCCGCGGAGATCCCGCTGCGCGCGCACCTGTACCGCTGCGGCCCGGAGGAGCACGTCCTGCTCCTGGTCATCCAGCACATCTCCTCCGACGGCGTCTCCGGCGGGCCGCTGTCCCGGGACCTGGCCACCGCCTACGCCGCCCGCCTGGAGGATGCGGCGCCGGCGTGGGCTCCGCTGGAGGTGCAGTACAAGGACTACGCGCTGTGGCAGCGCGAACTGCTCGGCGACGTGACGGACCCGGCCAGCCTGGCCGCCCGGCAGGCCGACTACTGGCGCAGGGAGCTCGACGGGGTGCCGCAGCCGCTCAGCCTCCCGCTGGACCGCCCGCGGCCCGAGCAGCGGAACCTGCACGGCGACACGGTGCGCGTCGACGTGGCCCCGCAGGCCGCGGCCCGGCTCGCCGGGCTGGCCGACGAGCACGGGATGACCATGGCGATGGTCATGCAGGCGGGCCTGGCGGTGCTGCTGGGCGCGCTCGGCGGCGGCGAGGACATCACCATCGGCGGCCCGATCGCCGGCCGGACCGACGAGGCGCTGACCGATCTGGTGGGGTTCTTCGTCAACACCCAGGTGCTGCGGGTGGACCTGTCCGGCGGCCCGTCGTTCGTGGACGTGCTGGCCCGGGTGCGGGAGAAGGCGCTGACCGCCTACGAGCACCAGGACCTGCCGTTCGAGATGCTGGTCGAGCTGATCAACCCGAACCGCTCCATGGCCTACCAGCCGCTGTTCCAGGTGGCCTTCGCCTGGCAGAACTGGGCCCGCTGGGACTACGGCCTGGTCGGCCTGCAGGTGGAGTTCGAGCAGCACCTGGTCGAGGCCACCATCTCCGACCTCTTCCTGAGCATGGCCATGGACGACTCGGGCAAGGTCTGGGGCGACCTGATGTACGCCACGCAGCTGTTCGACCGGGAGACCGCCGAGGCGATCGCGGCCCGGTTCGGGCGGGTCCTGGAGCAGTTGGCCGCCGATCCGCTGGCCCCGATCGGCACGGTCGACGTGCTGCTGCCGGCCGAGCGCGAGCGGCTGCTCCGGGCGGTCAACGACACCGCCTACGCCGGGACCGCCGGCACGCTGCCGGACGCGTTCGAGGCGCAGGTCCGGCGCGACCCGGACCGGGTGGCGGTGATCGCCGAACAGGAGACGCTGACCTACGGCGAGCTGGACCGGCGCGCCAACCGGCTGGCGCACTGGCTCCTCGCGCAGGGCGCCGGACCGGAGCAACTGGTCGCGGTGCGCATGCCGCGCTCGGTCGAGCTGGTGGTGGCGATCTACGCGGTGGTCAAGGCCGGCGCCGCCTACGTCCCGATCGACATCGAGGCGCCCGAGGACCGGGTGCGGCAGCTGCTGGACAGTTCCCGGCCGCTGCTGGTCCTGGACGAGACCCTGCCGGACGTGTCGGCGTATCCGGACTCTGCGCCCCAGCGCGTGCTGTCGCCGGACAACGCCGCGTACGTGATCTACACCTCCGGCTCGACCGGCGGCCCCAAGGGCGTGCAGGTGCCGCACCGGTCGATCATGAACTACCTCAAGTGGTTCCTGGCCTACTTCGGCGTCACGCCCGAGGACCGGTTCCTGCTGGGCTCCTCGACGAGCTTCGACGCGTCGGTGCCGGAGCTGTTCGTCATGCTCCAGATGGGCGCGGCCATCGTCGTGGCCCGCGAGGGCGGGCGCCGCGAGCCGGCCTATCTCGCGGAGCTGATCCAGAAGGAGGGCGTGACCGGCGCGTTCTTCGTGCCCTCGCTGCTCGACGCCTTCATCAACGAGCCGGCCGCGAAGAAGTGCACCGGCCTGCGCTGGATGGAGGTCATCGGCGAGGCGTTCCCGGCGGTGCTCGCGAACACGGTCACCGAGCTGCTGCCCGGTTGCGACGTCTACAACTGCTACGGCCCGACCGAGACCACCGCGGGGGTCACCGCGCACCTGCACGTGCCCGGCGCCGACCGGGTCCCGATCGGCACGCCGATCTGGAACACCCGGGTCTACGTCCTGGACGAGCAGCTGCGTCCGGTCGCGCCCGGGGTTCCCGGCGAGCTGTACCTGTCCGGGGCCGGAAGCGCCCGGGGCTACCTCGGGCACACCGCGCTGACCTCCCACCGGTTCGTCGCCTGTCCTTTCGGCGAGCCCGGCGCGCGCATGTACCGTACCGGAGACCTGGTGCGCTGGAACCGGGACGGCGCGCTGGAGTTCATCGGCCGGACCGACTTCCAGGTCAAGCTGCGCGGGATCCGCATCGAGCTCGGGGAGATCGAGAACGTGCTCGCCGGTCATCCGGCGGTGGCCCGGGCGGCGGTGGTGGCTCGGTCCGACGAGCGCGGCGACGCGCACCTCGTGGCCTACGCGGTGCCGGATCCGGACGCCGCGGTGGTCGCCACCGGCGACCGGCTGGAGGAGTGGCGCCGCGTCCGCGACGACAAGTACGCCGAGGCCGACGGCGCGCCCTGGGGCGAGGACTTCCGCGGCCAGGACTCCAGCTCCGCCGGTGAGCCGATCCCGCTGGAGGAGATGCGGGAATGGCGCGACGCGGCGGTGGCGCAGGTGCTGGGCTTCGCGCCGCGGCGGGTGCTGGAGATCGGCGCCGGGTCCGGACTCCTGCTGGCCGGGATCGCCGATTCCGTCGAGGAGTACTGGGGCACCGACATCTCGGCCGCGGCGGTGGACGGGCTGCGCCGGCACGTGGATCAGCAGGCTTACGCCGACCGGGTCCGGCTCAGCGTCCAGGCCGCCGACGACGTCTCCGGGCTGCCCCGGGGCGGGTTCGACACCGTGCTGCTCAACTCCGTGGTGCAGTACTTCCCGAGCGCCGGATACCTGGACCGGGTGCTGAGCCAGGCCCTTGAGCTGCTCGCGCCCGGCGGCCGGGTGATCGTCGGAGACGTCCGCAACGCCCGCACCCTGCGGCTCCTGGTGACGGCCGCGCAGCGGGCGGCTCAGCCGCAGGCCTCGACCGAGGAGATCCGGGCCCTGGTGGAACAGGCGCTGCTCACCGAGCGCGAGCTGGCGGTCGCCCCGGAGTGGTTCGCCGACTGGGCCGCCGACCACGGGCTCGGCGTCGACATCCGGTTGAAGGCCGGCCAGGCGCACAACGAGCTGACGCGGCACCGGTATGAAGTCGTGCTGCACCAGGAGCCGGTCGACGCCGTCGATCTGGTCGGCGTGCCCGGGCTCCGGTGGGGCCGGGAGGTCGCAGGCCTCGACGCTCTGGCCGACCGGCTCATCCGGGCCGGAGCCGATCCGGTGCGCGTGAGCGGCATCCCCAACGCGCGGCTGGTGGCCGAGGCCGTCGCCGCGGCTTCGTCCAGCGCGTCGGGGCAGACCGTCCTGTCCGGGGCGCCGTTGGACCCGCAGGAACTCGCCGAGTGGGCGCGGCAGCGGGGCTTCGAGCCGGTTCTCACCTGGTCGGGCGAGGCGCCGCATGGTTTTGATGCGGTGCTGCTGCCTGCTTCGCAGGCCGGGCAGCAGGCAGGGCAGCAAGCAGGGCACCAAGCCGGGCATCAGGTCGGGTGGCAGGCAGTCCGGGGCGGATTCGTACCCGGCGCGGCGGCGGGGCGCAGCGGGACCAACGCCCCCGCGCTCAGCGCCGCGGTCGGCCCGCTGGCGGCCGAGCTCCCCGGCTATCTGCGCGACCGGCTGCCGGGCTACATGGTCCCGGCCTCGGTGGTCCTGCTGTCGGAGCTGCCGGTGAACGCGGCCGGCAAGCTCGACCGGCAGGCGCTGCCGGTGGAGCGCGTGGCCAGCCGCGGCGGGCAACCGCGCAACGTCTTCGAAGAGAAGCTGTGCGCCGTCTTCAGTGAAGTGCTCCGCGTGGAGAACGTCGGGATCGACGACGACTTCTTCGTCCTCGGCGGACACTCGCTGCTGGCCGCGCGGCTCAGCGCCAAGATCCGCAAGCAGCTGGGCGTCGACGTGCCGCTGCGGACGATCGTCCGGTATCCCACCGTGGCCGAGCTGGCCGCGCTGACGATGAACGGCGCCGTCCTGGGCGACCACCTCGATCCGTACGCCCCCGTGCTGCCCCTGCACGACGACCCGGGCACCGGCAAGCCGCCGGTGTGGTTCCTGCACGGCGGCGGCGGTCTGGGCTGGGTGTACTTCTCGTTCGCGCCCTTCGTCCAGGACCGTCCGGCCTACGCCCTGCAGGCCCGCGGCTGCAACGGCGTCGACCCGCTGGCCGAGTCGGTCCAGGACATGGTCGCGGACTACGCCGAGCAGATCCTCCGGATCCAGCCGGAGGGTCCCTACAACCTGGTCGGCTGGTCGCTGAGCGGCCCGCTCGTGCACGCCCTGGCCGACAACCTGGACCGGCGCGGGCACGAGGTGGGCCTGCTGGCGGTCCTGGACGCCACGCCGTCGCCCGGGTTCAAGGATCTGCCCGCTCTGGACCCGGACTCCTACCGGAAGGAGGTCGAGGACTTCCTCAGCGAGTTCATGAACCCCGAGAACGTCCGCGAGATGCTGGACATCATGGGCCGGGTCGGCGCCAACAACAGGTCCGTGATGAAGGACTTCGATTCGCCCGTGTACCGCGGCGACCTGCTCTACTTCCACGCGAACCAGGGCAAGGACTGGGGCTCCTATGCGCCCTCGTGGCGGGACTACATCCAGGGCGACATCGAGGAGTTCGAGGTGGACTCCACGCACGAGTACATGCACATGCCCAAGCCCGCCGCGCAGGTCATGCGGGTCATCGCCCCCCGGCTGGCCTGAGGATCGAGGTCGTTCGCAGATGACGGTACTGGTGTGTGTCCCGTTCGCGGGGGCCGGCCCCTCGTTCTTCCACCCGTGGCGGGAGCCGGCGGCCGGCCGGTGGCGGGTGCTCCCGGTCGAACTGCCCGGCCGGGAGAAGCGGATCCTGGAGACGCCGTTCCGGGACGTGGCGGAGGCGGCCCGCGACAGCGTCGGCGACGTCGTCGCGGGCCTGGGCGACGGGGAGTCGGTCCTGTTGTTCGGGCACAGTCTCGGCGCGGTGCTCGCCTACGAGCTCGCGCACCTGCTCCTCGACCGCGGCGTCACCGTCGAGGGCCTGGTCGTCAGCGGCTCCCCGGGGCCCTGGACGCAGCGGGAGAGACGGGCGACAGGCCTGCCCGACGAAGAGTTCCTGGTTCGGGTCGAGGAGTTCGCAGGCTTCCGGCACGAGGCCCTGGACCATCCGGAGATGCGCGACTTGATTCTCCCGGTGCTGCGGGCCGACTGCGAGATGCACGAGAACTACGTCCCGAGTCGGGACGACCCCCTGCCCGTCCCTGTTTGTTCGATGCGCGGATGCTCCGACGGGCTGGTCACGGCGGAGCAGGCGCAGGAGTGGCGGCTGGCGACCACGGACGCCTTCCGGTACGCGGAGTTCCCTGGCGATCACATGTTTCTGGTCGACAGTGCCCGAGAAGTGCTCGATGTCATCGCGGCGGAGTTCGCCACCCCGGGGGCGGCCTCCGCGGCGATCTGAGAAAGGGAAGCAAGTCCATGACTATTCACGAGTCGGATCTGGATGAGCAGGTCGTCAGCCTGCTGTCCCCGGAGTTCGAGGAGGATCCCATCGGGGCCTTGGCGCGCCTGCGGGAGAAATCCCCGCTGGTGCGCGTCGGGTACCCCGGCGGCGCGCGGGTGTGGCTGGTGACGCGCAGCGAGGACATCAGGAAGGTGATGAGCGATCCGCGCTTCGTCGTGGACGCGGCCAAGGTCGACGGCCACGAGGGCCCGAGCATCACCGAGCAGATGTTCGCGATGTTCGACGTCGAGGACGATGTCGCCGACGAGCTGCGCGGCTACTTCGGCGCGAACCTGATGCTCGAGGACGGCCAGAGCCACGTGCGGCTGCGCCGGGTGCTCGCGCCGGCGTTCACCGTCCGGCGCATCCAGGCGCTGCGGCCTCGGGTCGAGGAGGTCTCGGCCCGGCTGCTGCGGGACCTGGACCGCAAGGGCTCCGGCGACCTCCTCAACGAGTACGCCGGACCGCTCACCACCGCCGTCATCTGCGAGCTGATCGGCATCGACGAGGCGGACCGGCCGCAGGTCCGGGAATGGCTGGCCGAGTACATCAACCTCACGGCCGACTTCGCCGCCGGCCTGCTCGGCGTGTGCCGGTATCTCAAGGAGCTGCTGGCGCGGCGCCGGGCCGAACCGGCGGACGACCTGATCTCCACCCTGGCCCAGGCCATGGACGCCGAGGACGTGCGGCTCAGCGAGCCGGACGCGATCTCGCTCGTCGTGACGGTGGTGAACGCGGCCTACCACGCGGTCAACGACTTCATCGTCAACTCGGTCCTGGTCCTGGAGGACAACCCGGAGCAGCTGGCCCGGCTCCGGGCCAACCCGGAGGCGCTGCCGCACGCCGTGGAGGAGCTGCTGCGGGTCGGATCCTCCATCGCGCTGGCCGGGACCCGCTACGCGACCACGGACCTGGAGTTCGCCGGCGTCCGGGTCCGCCAGGGCGACGCGCTGACCGGCTCCATCCATTCCGCCAACTACGACCCCCGCTACTTCCCCCGGCCCGAGCAGTGCGACATCGGGCGCCGGACGAAGGCGGCGGAGGGCCACCTGTCGTTCGGGGCCGGGCCGCACCGGTGCATTGGGGCGACGCTGGCGAGCCTGGAGGGCGAGGTGGCCATCGACCACCTGATGTTGAAGCGCGACAGCGTCAAGGTGGCCGTGAGCCGCAGCGAGCTGCGGTACCGCGACCCGGCGCCGGGTGCAGCCCCGCGGCTGTTGACGGCGCTGCCCGTACGCATGTGAGCGACTGTTGATATAGCGGGACCCATGAAAACGCCCCCGAACACGTTGGTGTTCGGGGGCGTTTCGGTATGCGGCCGAGCTCAGTACTTCACGGTGCCTTCGCGCAGCCGGTCGATCATGTGCCGGGTGGACTCGATCGGGCTCTCCGTCGGGAGGCCGGCCGAATCCTCCGGCAGCGCCGCGTTGAGCACGGACACCTTCTCGTTCCACTCGTCCTGCCCGGCGAACGGGATGGTCTCGTTCTCCTGGTAGGCCGGGAACCGGCGGTAGCGGTTGCCGTTGCCGGTGTCGGAGCCGCGGACCAGCAGCGGGTCGAGGTAGATCCCCGAGCTCTGGATCCGCGTGGTCGTCGCGATGTAGCCGATGTCCAGGCCGCAGCGCCGCTTGGGGGAGGTGTTCGCCTCCGAGCCGTGCAGCAGGTGCGGGTGGTGGATCGACACGTCGCCCGGCTTGAGTTCGATGTCGACGATCCCGGCCTTCTCCGACCACTCCTTCACCAGACCCTCGTCGGTGGCGGAGAACAGCATGTTGGGCTGGTCGGTGCGGGAGGACGGCTTGTACAGCGGGATCTGGTGGCTGCCCGGGATCATCCGCAGGCAGCCGTTCTCGGTGCTGCTCTCGTCGACGGCCAGCCACACCGTCAGCGCCCGCATCGGCTCCAGGGCCCAGTACGCGCCGTCCTGGTGCCACAGCACCGGCTGGCCGTCGTACGGGGGCTTGCAGATGTAGTGCGCGGTGAAGCAGGCCAGGTCCGGGCCGAGGAAGTACTCGGCGATGTCCACCAGCCGCGGGTCCGAGACCAGGCGCGCCCAGAAGGCGTCGTTGCGGATCAGCGGGTGGTGGAAGTGCTCCGGACGCAGGTCCGGGTACTTGTCGGTGAGCCAGTCCACGTGGCCGCGCACCTCGTCCAGGACCTCCGGCGGCACGACGCCGCGGATGATGGAGAAGCCCTGCTCGGCGTATTCCTCCGCGGCTTTCTTCAGCACGCCGTCGTCAAGCGTGTCCATACATCAGCTCCGTCTCCTATGTCGGGAGTCGCCCGGTCCGGCGGCCCTCATCACCACTCGAAATCACCACTCGAACGTCTCGCCCAGGCTCCGCTTCTCGATGCAGTAGGTGCGGAAAGCCCGGGCCTTGGCCACCATGTCCTCGTCGCCGGAACGCCTGGCGGCCTCGACGTACCAGTCGAAGACCTCCCGGGCGTGCACGTGCCGTGAGAAGTGGGTCTCGGCGAACCGGCGGAAGGCCGGCCGCATGGTCGCGGCGGTCAGCCGCCGGCAGGAGTCCAGCAGTTCTTCGCGCTCTTCCTCGGTCGGCTCGGGCCGCTCCATGATGCGGACCGGCTCGGTCGCGGGAATGTCGCCGCGGATCTCGACCGGCTTTTCCGAGTCCGCGTAGTCCAGACACAGATTCAGCCGGGCGATGGTGGAAGTGCTGCCCGCCGAATGCGGATCGGTGGTGTGGATCTTCCACACTTCACCGCGGCGGAGGTGATAGACGATGTTGTTCTCCGAATGGAGCGACTCTTCGCTGGTGCGCAGTGGGACCTGCAGCCTGGTACCCGGTTCCTCGAATTCCAGGAAATCCACATGCGGCGCCATTCCCCCGTCGCGGAGCGCGAAGATACGCACCCATTGCAGCCGGTCGAGGGAGAAGTGATTGGTCACGATGGACATGATGGTCGGCAGCCGCTTGCCCAGTTCGGTGAGAGCCAGTTCGTCACCGTGCGGGCGGAAGGCGATATCGGAGTCGGTGCCGCTGCCGTTCGCCAGAACGTGGCAGGACCATGATCCGAAGGTCAGGGCGTCGTACTCACCGGGGTACTCGTGGCCGTCCACGACGGCCAGCTCGGATTCCAGATCGTACGAGGTAATCGGCAGCACCGCGAGCCGTTGCGATTTTAGCAACGAAATCCTCCCCACGCATACTGGCCGGAGGATCCGACACAGATGGGCGTCATTATTCCGAGCAGCAACGGTAATTCCCCCGAGATACCGCGGGCAACGCACGGGCCGGCGGCTTCGGCGCCGCCGGGCGCGACCGGTGACATCAGCCGTGCTCCCGGGCCAGGATCGGACCATACGCTTGTGTCCCGTTGGCGGGACAACCGCCGGCAATGGAATCGGGGCTGCCCATGTCACTCGTGCGCGAGATCTCGGCGCTGTGGGGGGAATACCTCAATGACGGCGCGGTCGAGGCCGACGACAACTTCTTCGAACTCGGCGGCAATTCGCTGATCGGCATAAAGATCATCGAGCGGGTGGCCGGGGAGTACGGCGTGGACCTCTCGGTCCGCGCCTTCTACCTGGCGCAGACCCCGGCCCGGGTCGCCGAGCTGATCGAGCAGGCGCGCGCCGGGGTGTGACCGGTGCGAACCCGCCGGTCACGGCCGCCCGGCTGCCGTCGTGCGGCCGTCGTCCGGCTGCCATCGACCTGCCGCCGTCCAGCCGTCGTCACAGGGTACCGACCTAGGGGTGAATCGCTTGAGAGTCCTGCTCGTCACCGGCGCGTGGAAGTCGCACCTGTACCAGATGGTCCCGCTCGCCTGGGCCCTGCAGTCGGCGGGGCACGAGGTGCGGGTCGCCGCCGACCGCGGATTCGCCGGCAGCATCGCCGAGACCGGGCTGATCGCGGTCCCCGTCGGGTCGGACGAGAGCCTGGCGGAGCGCTTCCAGCGCGCCCGGGGCGCCGACGCGCCGAAGATGTCGGCCCAGGTCCCGGCCTTCATGGCCGGTACGCACTTCCAGGACGCGCTGTTCCACCTCGGAGGCGGTCCCCGGGAGGAGCTGAACCCCGAGGAGCTGGCGTTCCTGCTGGCCACCCTGCTGCCGGCGATGTGGATGGTCAACGACGAGATGGTCGAGGACCTGGTCGACTACTGCCGCTTCTGGCAGCCCGACCTCGTGCTGCGCGACGTGGTGGCGCACGCCGGCGGGGTGGCCGCGGACGTCGTCGGCGCGGCGCACGGGCGCGTCATGGGCTGGAACGACACCTTCCACCGGGTCCGCCGCGACCTGCTGAGCGCCCAGCGGCGGCGGCCCGCCGAACCGGACCACGTCCGCGGCTGGTACGAGGGCTGGGCGGAGCAGTACGGACGCCCGTTCACCGAGGAGACGATCACCGGGCAGTTCGCGGTCAACGTCCTGCCCGAGCGCTGGCGCCTGGAACCGCACGACCGGACGCTGTCGATGCGGTACGTGCCCTTCAACGGCCCCTCGGTCGTACCGTCCTGGCTCACCGAGCCGCCGCGCGCCCCGCGCGTCCTGATGACGTTCGGCATCTCCCGGGTGGAGTGGGTCGACGCGGTGGAGATGACGCGAGACCACGTCCAGGAGATGCTGGACGCGGCGGCCGACCTCGACGTCGAGCTGATCGTCACCCTCCCGAAGGAGGACCGCGACCGGCTCCGCGGCGTCCCGAAGAACACCCGCGTCGTCGAGTTCGTGCCCATGAACGTCCTGCTGCCCACCTGCACCGCCGTGATCCACCACGGCGGGGCAGGCTGCTTCAACAGCGCGATGGTCTACGGGATCCCGCAGATCATCGTCGAGGGCTCCGTCGACGCCATCGCCAAGCGCCGGATGCTGCACGAGACCGGAGCCGGGGTGTCCCTGACCCTGGACGCGTTCTCCGGCCCGGTCATGCGCGACCACATCACGAGCCTGATCAAGGACGACGCGTTCCGCGAGGGCGCGGAGCGGCTCCGGCAGGAGGCGCTGGGGCATCCCACCCCCGACGAGCTGGTGCCGGAGCTGGAACGGATCGCCTCGGAGCACCGGGCGCGGCGGTCGGGCGGGGCCGGCTCAAGGGGCTGAAACCACTGGCGGCGGTGCCCATGGACCTCCAGTGCGCGACCGCCGACATGCAGAGCCATATCGCGGTCGACATCTGCCAGGCGGGCAGCCCGGATCTTGGCACCGCCGTGCACTCGGCAGATCGCCGAGGATCAGGCGCCGAAGGTGGTCGGCGTGGGGTCGGCGCGGCGCTCGGGTGAGGGCCGCCGGCCCTGGGCGTCTCAGCGCCTCACCAGCCGGTCGCGCCCGGCCTCGTACCGGCGCCGGCCATCAGCACGCTGAGCGCCGCGACCAGCAGCTTCGCGGTGCCGAAGCGGTGCGACGCGCGCGCCACCAGCGGCAGCGTGGTGAGCACGCCGCTCCACGCCTCCGAGACGCCCTTGTCGTGCTGGATCGTCGGCAGCAGCGCCCCGACGCCGGTCAGCAGCCCCGGCGACACCACGCGGTGCGGCCGGTCCCGGGCCGTGCCGAGGTAGTCGTAGACCTCGATCAGCAGACTGTTGCGGCTGGCCTGCGCGATCGTGCGGTGGAACGCGCCGTCGGCTCCGGCCAGTGCGGCCATGTCGTCGGGGGTGCCGGCCTTCGTCATGGGAGTCGCGGGGGGAGTCTTCACCCGCCGTTCACCCACCGAGCCGGCGTCGCCGAGTAGCTTGTTCCACCAAGACAGAACTTGGTCCTACAAGTTTCACGGACCGGTGACCGATCCCGAGGAGAGCAGACGCCATGCCGGCAGCCATGTACCAGGACCTGGCCGCGACCCTGCGCGACGCCATCGCCGACGGCAGCTTCCCGCCCGGCTCCCGCCTGCCCTCCGAGCACGAGGTCTCCGAGCGCTACGGCGCCTCGCGCAACACCGTCCGGCGGGCCTTCGCCGCGCTGAGCCAGGACGGCCTGATCTCCTCGCATCAGGGCGCGCGCCGCATTGTGCTGGCCGAACCCCGCGTGCAGAGTTTCAGTGAGCTGCGATCGTTCTCGCGCTGGGCACGCTCCATCGGCGAGGTGCCCTCCGGCCGGGTGGTGCTGCTGGAACGGCGGGCCGCCACCGAGGTCGAGGCTCAGCAGCTGGCTCTGGCGGCGGGGGAGCAGGTGGTGTACCTGGTCCGCCTGCGCCTGCTCTCCGGCCGGCCGGTGATGATCGAGCGCACCGCGTACGCCGACCGGGCCGGGTCCCTGCTCGGGCTCGTCGACCTGGAGCGGGAGTCGGTGTGCGAGCGGCTGGAGGAGTACGGCATCTTCTTCGCCCACGCGCAGCACACCATCGAGGCCGTCAACGCCTCCGCCGAAGACGCCGCGCTCCTGGCGATCGGGCCCGGCGAGGCCCTGCTGCGGGAGCGGCGGCGCACCACCGACCACGACGGCCGGCCGCTGGAATGGTCCGAGGACGTCTACCGCGGCGACGCCGTCGCCTTCTCCATCCGCAACTCCCTCGGCGCCGCTCCGCTGGCGCGCGACCACGTCACGAAGGACCGCTCATGACGCTGCCCGTCACCGACTACCCCGCGCTCTGGCTGCGCGACAACTGCTCCTGCGCCGACTGCGTGGCACCGGGTACCGAGCAGAAGCTCCACGGCATCACCGACCTGGCGCCGGACACGCGCATAGCCCGGATCGAAGAGGACGAGGACGCCGTGGTCGTCGTCTTCGCACCGGACGACCACCGCAGCCGCTTCACCCACGCCTGGCTGGCGGCGCATCGGCTCGACGGTGCCTTGGCCGACAACCGCGCCGAGGACGCCAAGCAGCTGTGGCAGGCCGCTGATCTGGCCGACTCGATACCCGCCGGTTCTTGGCCGGAGTTTCAGCAGGACCCGATCGAGCGCGCCGCGGGACTGGAGGCCTTGCTGAACCGGGGATTCTTCCTGCTGCGAGGCGTCCCGGTGACTGGCGGTGCGGTCCTGACGGTGGCCGAGTCCTTCGGCTACGTGCGCCGCACCAACTACGGCGAACTCTTCGAGGTCCGGGTCGAGGACCAGCCCACGAACCTGGCCTTCAGCAGCCTCCCGATCACGCCGCACACCGACAACCCCTACCGCGATCCCGTCCCGACCATCCAGCTGCTGCACTGCCTGGTGAACGCCGCCGACGGCGGGGACTCCGGCCTGGTGGACGGCTTCGCGGCGGCAGCGCTGCTGCGAGCTGCGGATCCCGCCGCCTTCGATCTACTCGCCCGAACCCCAGTGACCTTCCGCTACGCCGACGCGGCGACGGAGCTGTCCGCGACCCGGCCCCTCATCGGCCTGGACCCGGTCGGCCGGATCCGCGAGATCCGTTTCAACAACCGCTCGATGCGGCCGATCGTGCTGCCGGCCGATCAGATCGCCGCCTTCTACGCGGCCTACCGGCGGTTCGCCGAAATCCTTTACAGTGCCGAAGCGCAGCTCACCTTCAGGCTGGAGCCCGGGGACTGCGTCGTGTTCGACAACACCCGCGTCCTGCATGCGCGCACCGGCTTCCGCGCCGGCGGCGCACGTCACCTGCAAGGCTGCTACGCCGATCTGGACGGCGCGTACAGCGAACTCGCGGTCCTGCGCCGCGGATCCATCGAAACGAACGGAGCGGCACGATGAACGCAGCGAACGCAGCGAACGCAGCGAATCCGGTCGACACCATCGCGACCCTGTTCGCCGAGCAAGGCGCGAACGACTACCTCGGCGAGGCCGTGACCCAGTCCGCGCACATGCTCCAGGCCGCGGCGCTCGCCGAAGCCGCGGGCGCCCCGGCCGCGCTGGTGGCCGCCGCCCTGCTGCACGACGTCGGACACTTCACCGGCCCGGTGAGCGGCGAGGACCTGATGTCCGGCACGGACAACCGGCACAGCCACGTCGGCGCGGACTGGCTCGGCATCTGGTTCCCGGAGTCGGTCACCGAGCCGGTGCGGCTGCACGTCGCCGCGAAGCGGTACCTGTGCGCCACCGAGCCCGGGTACTTCGAGAAGCTGTCGGAGGCGTCCGTCTACACCCTGCAGGTGCAGGGCGGTCCGATGAGTGCCGAGGAGGCCGAGCGGTTCGCCGCCGGCGAGTACGCGGTCCAGGCGGTGGCGCTGCGCCGCTGGGACGAGGAGGCGAAGGATCCCGAGGCCGTCGTCCCGGACTTCGAGTACTACCGGCCGCTGCTGGAGGAACTGGTCCGCTGACGCTGACGCCGGCTCAGGCCGCGGTGGCGTCCTCGCGTTCGGCTTCGTAGAGCGCGAACACAGCCCCCTGCGGATCCCGCAGCGTCGCGAAGTAGCCCGTGCCGGGCAGGCGGAACGCCGGGGTCAGGGTCTGTGCGCCCAGCTCGGCGGCCTGCTCGGCGGCCGCCGCGGCGTCGTCCGTCCGGAAGTACAGCAGCCAGTGCGGCGGCACGTCGTCGGCGATGCCCGAGGCGCTCATGTCCTGTACGCCGCCGAACCGCCGGTCCCCGGCGCTGAGGTGCGCGTAGGCGTCGTCGCTGATCGACCAGCCGAACAGCGCCTGGTAGAAGGCGTTCGCGGCGGGCACGTCGCGGGTCGCCAGCTCCGCCCAGCACGGAGCGCCGGGCTCGTCCCAGAGGCCGAAGCCGTGGAAGGTGCGGGGCTGCCAGATGGTGAACATCGCGCCGGCGGGGTCGCGCAGGACGGCGAAGCGGCCGTTGTCGAAGATGTCCATCGGGGCCATCAGGACCTCGCCGCCTTCCTCGGCGGCCCGGGCGGCGGTGGCGTCGGCGTCCAGGACCGCGAAGGAGACCGTCCAGGCGACCGGCTGGCCCGGGGCGTAGAGCGGGGACATGGACGCGACCGGGATCTCCTCCAGCGCCGCCATGGTGTAGCCGCCGGCTTCGGCGCGCGGGTCCGTGGCGACGGTCCAGCCGAACAGCGCGGCGTAGAACTCGCCCGACTTCGGGACGTCGGGGGTGCCGAGTTCGGCCCAGCACGGTGCGCCGATGGCTGCTTCGGACGGCCTCATGCGGGCCAGGTTTCCACGTCGTACGGGGGCCCGCGAGCGGAAACCGGGACCCCTTCATCCGTTCAGCGCAAGCGATTCGTGTCTCCGGGTCCTGATCGCCCAGAGTAGGCGCGTCTTCGGCAACCTCGGGCGGACGGATTCGGACCTTGGCCACACGGTTCTCGGCAACGGCGGCGGCGATCGGGCTGGTGGGCGGGGTGCTCGCCGCCTCGCCGGTGGGTGCGGCGACGGCGGCGACGGCGGCGGCGCGTCCGGTGCCCTTAGGTCCGGCGGCGGGCTCGGGCGCCATCCCCTACTCGGTCGCCGACCCGGACACCGCGCCCCGCCCGGTGGTCACGATCGAGATCGGCGGCGTGCAGCTGCTGATGCTGCTGGACACCGGCTCGACCGGCATCCGCGTGGCGGCCGACAAGATCCCCTCCGGCGCGGTCACCGTCACCGGCCCGGCCGCGGCCTACGGCTACGGCAGCGGCATCCAGCTGCACGGCGACCAGGCCGACGCCGACGTGGTCATGAACGGCTACCACACCGGTCCGCTGCCGATCGAGCTGGTCCGCTGGACCGACTGCTTCGCGGACAAGCCCGACTGTCCGGCCGCGCACGGCGCCAAGCCCGCGATGTTCGGCGGCGTCCTGGACGGCATCATGGGCGTCAGCCCCGAGGAGATCTCCGGGCTGGTGAACCCGCTGTGGGCGCTGCACGACGCCGCGGGACACCACATCGGCCGGCAGTTCGCGGTGAGCTACGACCCGTCGCAGGTCAGCGGCGAGATCCAGCTGAACGTCCCGGCCGCCGGCTACGGCCTGGCGCGGCTGCCGAGGACCCCGGCGGGCAGCCACCGGCACGTGCGCTCGGCGCTGCTGCCGGCCGCGCCGCCGTCGTGGAACCCGCGCGCCGTGCAGACCTGCGTCGAGGGCGCCGCGCTGGCGAAGACCTGCGGCCCGGCGATGTTCGACACCGGCACGCCGGAGTTCGCGCTGAACGTCCCCGGCGGTCCGGCGGGCACCTGGCCGGCGGGGCGCTCGCTGCTCGTCGGCGTCCCGGAGGCCGGCTGGACGGCTGCTTACGGCACCGGGGCCGGGACCGGCGTCACCGTGGCCGACGCGCCTTCGACCACGACCTCCGGCACCCTGATCGGGTTCCCGGCGTTCGCGCAGGGGCCGATCCGCTTCGACCTGGAGGCCGGGACTGTCGGCTTCCCGATGCACTCGGAGCTGGGGACGGCACTGGCGTCGGCGCCACAGCAGCGCGGCCTGGTCGAGGCCCCGGTTGCTCCGGCGGCCGTGGTTCCGGCGTCGGCCCCGGTCGCCGTGCCCGCAGCCGCGCCTCAGCACTCTGCGACGACACCCGCCGCGCCCAAGCACGCGACGCCCAAGCACGCGACGCCCAAGCACGCGACGCCCAAGAAGCGCTACCCGACGCTGCCCTTCCACAAGGCCGGCAAGAAGGCCCACAGCCTCCCCGACACCGGAGTCCCCATGTCAGCAGCCCTCGGGGCGGTCACCGCGCTGACCGCACTACTCGCCGGCATCGGTACCGTCCGCGCCGCGCGCCGCCGCACCGACCGCGAGGCCTGATCCCGGCAGCGGCGCCCCGGGCTGGTGGACCCGGTGGTGCCCCAGGTCGTGGCGGCAGCCGAACAGCGACCACTTGTGGCCGTCGCAGAGGTCGTGGGTCGACGCGGCGGCCGTGGCCGGCGCGAGTGAAGCGGCGACGACGCAGGCGGCGGCCAGGCGCGCGAGGGTTCGGGGACTGACGAGTGACTTCATGCCCTCCAGACTCGCCATCCGCCGGGCCGGCCGCCGCATTCGTTGCTCCGAACGGATGGGAATGATCACCGCCCCGCCGTGGTTGCCCGCTGAGGACCACTGTTGTTTCCCAGGAGGGGTGCGAAATGCGGATTCTCGTCGTCGGAGCCGGGGCCACCGGCGGGTACTTCGGCGGGCGGCTGGCCCAGGCCGGGCGCGACGTGACGTTCCTGGTCCGCGAGGCCCGGGCGCGGACGCTGCGCGAGCGCGGCCTGCGGATCGTCGGGCTCGGCGAGCAGACCGTGCTGGAGCCGAAGCTGGTCACCGCCGACACCGTCGAGGGCCCCTACGACCTGGTGCTGCTCACCGTGAAGGAGTCCGGCCTGCTCGGCGCCGTGGCCGACCTGGCGCCCGCCGTCGGCCCGGACACCCTGATCCTGCCGGTGCTCAACGGGATGCGACAGATCGACGTGCTGGTCGAGCGGTTCGGCGAGGACGCGGTGCTCGGCGGCATCGCCTACGTCATGACCACGCTCGACGCCGACGGCGACATCCTGCGCCTGGCCCCGATGCACCGCCTGGCCTACGGCCGCCGCGACGGAAGCCTCGACGACCGCATCCAGGCCGTCCACGCCGAGCTGTCCGACGCCGGCTTCGACACCGCGCTGTCCGAGCGGATCCTGTCGGGCATGTGGTCGAAGTGGACGTTCATCTCCGCCCTCGGCGCGGTCTGCGTCCTCGGCAACGGCACCGTCGGCGAGGTCGCGGCCGTCCCCGGCGGCACGGCACTGGCCGACGCGGTCCTGACCGAGGGCGCCTCGGTCGCGGCGGCGGCCGGATACCCGGTCTCGGACAAGGAACTGGACGTCTACCGCGGCATGCTCACCGAGCAGGGCAGCGACGACACCTCTTCGCTGTTCCGCGACCTGTCCGTCGGCCTCCCGGTCGAGGCCGAGCAGATCTTCGGCGACCTGGTGGCGCGCGCCGAGGCGCTGGGCGTCGCGGTGCCGCTGCTGGGGGCGGTGGCGGTGCGGCTTCGGGTGCACAACGCTCGGGTGGGCGGGGCGTAAGGCCTGGCCGCCGAGTGTGCCTGTAGGTGCCTGTAGACGTAGGCCGCATCTATGCGCGGCCTATGTCTAGTCAGTGCCCCAATCACCGGAGTGGCGCCTGTGCGACTCGGCCGCGGCGTCGGAGTCCGGGTCGGCCGGGCCGATCGTGACTTTGACGCCGTCGCCCATGACGACCTCGACCGTGCTGCTGATACGGCTGCTGTTCAGCCGCAACCAGCGGAAGATCACCTGGACGACTTCCCCGATGCTCAGGGCGGCCGAGCTGGTCAGGGTGATCGTGTCGTCCGGACCGATGTCGCTGACGACGGCCGGATGGCCGAAAGGCTCCACCGACTCCGAATACAGCCACTCGTGGAGTCTGCGTAGGTCGTTCTCGTCCGCCAGCCGCAAGGTGAGTTGCTGGGATCCTTTCGCGGTGAGCGGATTTCGGCGCCGGACGAGGTCGACTTCGTGGCGGATCTCCGGGTCGAGCCGGGAGACGCCGACCATGCAGGCTTGCAGGACCGGGTCCAGGACGGTCCGGCGCAGCGGTTCTCTCCGGTAGCGCTCGAGGAGCCCGTGGACGATCTCCTCCGTCTGGCGGCCGTGCGAGAGCGCTGTCGTCATCGGAACGATCCCGCGCCATGTCGGCTTGTGCGCGTTGCGTACGAGCTCGTCGACACTGTGGTGATCGAGGAAGCTCTCCGCGCACAGGTACTCCATGAAGGAGCGGTGGACGAACTGGACCCGGTCGGGAGCCGGTTCGATGAGCATGCCGCTGCGTTGGACCAGGTAGTCGTACGTCACCTCGGAGGACAGGAGGGCCCGCGGCAGGGCCATCCGCTCCTCGTCGAGGTAGTGGACCGCCTGTTCCTTGCTGAGTTCGGTCACGTCGGCCAGGACCATCTGGAGCGCGAGCCGGCCGAGCAGCAGCAGTGTCTCGTGGCGCGGAAGGCCGCGGGAGCCGCTGATCGCGCGCTGGACGTCGCGGCGTTCGACGAACATCTCGATGAACGCGCGGTAGATCTCGAACCCGTGAAAGGCCAGTTCACCCTGTTCTCTGAACAGCAGGCAGGCCAGCGTGCACATGAGTGGAGTCGAGGCGATGTCGCGGAGTCGGCTGTCCGCTTCGATGATGTCCAGGAGGCGGTTCGTCTCGCTGGTCGGTTCGCCACCACCGAGAAGACCGAACCATTGCCGCACGAGCTGTGTCGTCGCGCTGCGATCGAGCGGTAGAACCTCGGCGATCGCGAACGACCGTGACTCCAGGAACGGGGCCCACCGTCCACCATGGCGCGAGGTCACCACATACTGACACGCGGGATATGAGCCGATGATGTGCTCAAGCCACGACAGGGTTCGCTTTTGTACTTCGGGGGACGTCTCGTCGATTCCGTCGATGAGGATGAGCAGGCCGCCCTCGGCGGCGCGCCGTCTGATCGCCGATTCCGTAGCGTGGGTGGTCGCGGCGGGAAGCGCGAGCCGGGTGAGGGCGTGGATGTCGGCCGGGAAGTCGGCCTCGTTGCGCAGGCCTCGTGCCTGGACGTAGAGGGGCAACAGGTCGTTGAGGGGTGTGAGCAGGCCACTGTGCGCCCGCCGGGCGCTGGAGACGGCGAGCCACTTGAGGATGCTGGTCTTGCCCGATCCGGCCGGCCCGTGCAGGAACAGCAGCCGGTTGTCGCACACGGCCCAGTCCAGGGGCAGGTCGGTGCGCTGGATCTGGACCGTGGGCTGGGCGAAGGTGTCGGTCAGGCGCTGGTGCTGAACCGTCGCGGCGACGTCGAAACCGAAGAGCTCGACCCGGTCCAGTACGTCGGCGACGGTGGATCGGTACGACGCCTCGGGCTCGGCGGTCTGTACGGTCCCATCCGAAAGGCGGGAAACGGCGCCGTCCACGATCTCCGAAAGCTCTCCCTCGCGCCGAAGCAAGGTCGTGAGCGCATGTGAGGGGAACGTCGGGAGTCCGGTGACGACGGCGATCAGGACAGCCGTGGTTTCCCGCAGAAGGAAGTCGTAGAACGACTGGGCGGGCCCGCTCAGCCGGTGCCGTTCGTCCCTGCCGGAGCGGCGCCTGATGAGATCGGCGACGGACACCGGGTCCATGTCCGCCTCGATGACGTCCTGCACGGTGAGCTCCGCTGCGGCCCAGCTCTCCGCGACGGCGGTCATCGCCTCCAAACGCTCCGCGTCTGCCAGGCCTCGGAACTCCACGGGGTCGGAGACCAGCCGGGCGGCGACTGTCTCCGCGGCGGTCTCGAGTTGGCGGGTCACCCGTCGGCGGTCCATCACGTCGGGCACCTGCTCGGCGACCACTTCGGAGATTTTTGCGTTCGGGCCATGCCGACGTCCCAGCAGCAACATCTCCGCGAGTGTGCGCGCGAACTGATCGCCGACCATGATCGCGGCGGGATCAAGAAACCCCATGATGACCTTCGTTCTCTCCGACCAGCTCGATGGTGATGGCGGGGTCGCGCGGTTGCGGGTCGAGGATCAGATCCAGCCGTGCCACGCGGATGGTGAGATCGGTACGGCCGTTGAACAGAACCGCTGGGAGCGGCTCGGTGAGCTCGATGGTCGTGACGTCGGGCAGATAGCGTAATGCCTCGGCTTCGTCCGAATCGTGGATGGCCAGCGGGCCCGGGGGAGCGTGGAGTTGGGAGAGCACCAGTCGCGCATAGGGCTGCCGCCCGAAGGAGGTCCAGGCACCCCACAACAGCTCCTGGCCTTCCGGACTCGCTTTGGCCGCGATCACTTTCAGCGCCAACAGAGCGGGATCGCCGATGTGTCGGGCGACGGCGACGGCGCACGCCACGACCTCGTCGGCGCAGACCTCGTCGTCGAGGTGGACGCTGGTCAACGTGTCGAGCACATGTGTCGCGACGTCGAGGAGCCCGGCGCAGTCGCCGTTCGCCGGAGGTATCAACCGACGCGCGGTCTCGACGGCGCGCTTGAGGACGGCGGGCTTGATGGTGCGCGAGGCTTGGGCCGCGCAGCACGCCACGGCCGCCAGCGCCGCCGCCCCCGGGCCGCCTTCGTCGACCTCGTTCAGCAGTGTGGTGATGAGCTGCGAGGCGGAGTCCTGATTCAACCGCCCGGCGCCGGCGACCGCGACCTTCGCGTGCCGCGGTGTCTGAGCCTCGTCCCTGAAGAACCCGACGTACTTCTTGTCCACGAGCGCGCGGGCTGCCAGGTGATCGCGGACGGCGTCGCTCACGAACGACATGCCGTCGTCGGTATGACGCAGAATCGAGTAGTGCGCGAACACCTGGTCGAGGAAGGCGGCGGCGCCGGGTGGCGGGTCGGTCTTGGTGAAACTGGCCATGGTTTCGGAAAGCAGAGCCGGGTCCATGGAGGCGCTGTTGTGCAGGCACCATTCCGCGATCCACCGGTGGACATCGATCGCGAGCTTCGGGCTCTGGCCGGCCGGTGCGGGTGTGTTGCCCGCGTCCCGTGCGGCCATCTTCCTCAGGACGCTGTCGACGAGGTCGATCCAGTCCTGGGGCAAGTCCAGGTCGGACTCGAGGAACTCCTCGCAGACCAGCGTCGCGATCAGCGGAGTGCACATCATCTCGGCCAGGACTGAGACTTTGCCGAGACCGGTGATCAGCTGCTCGCCTCTGTCCAGCACGGCTTGGCGCTCGTCCACCGTCACGAACTGGTCCGCCACCGCGCCGTGCCACTGAGCCACCAGCCGATGGAGGTCGTCGATGTGCAGCGGCTGGAGTTCGGCGACGGTGAATCCGTGCGCTGAGAGCCAATCCTGCTGGACCGTGCCATGGCGCGCCGCGATGACGAACGCCGATTTCGTGGCCGAGGTGGTCAGCCAGTCTTCGAGGTCCGCGAGGTTCTCGGGTCCGCGCCCGGTGTTGGCCAGAGCCGACTCGACGCCGTCGAGGAGGATCACGGCCTTACCGTCGTACGCACGGTCCTGGGCCCACCAGCCGGGTATGTGGACCAGCGGGCTGTAGAGCTCCTTCGGGACGTCTCCCAACGGCGGCAGGCCGGCCCGGTCCTTCAGATCGACGTAGATCGGGACGATCGAGTTCCAGCTCGGCGTGCCGTCGAGGCGCTCGTGGGCCAGGGTTCGGTGGAACAGGTGCTGCAGGAGCATCGTCTTGCCGGAGCCCGGGCCACCGGTGATCAGGACTCGCCGGTTCGTCCCGAGGACCTCGGTCAAGGGCGCGGCGACGCCGTTGACCAGCGCCCGGGGTTCGACGTAGGTGGCCTGCACGGGAATGGCCACCGTTCTGGTGTTCAGCCGGAGCTGCCGCGAGGCGAGCCGGCGGCCGGCGTAGTCCCGGTAGAGGAGGAAGCTGTGGGCGTCGTCGATCTGCTTAATGCCCCGATGCAGGGTCAGCGGGTAGTCCAGGGCCTCGGTGATGTGGCGGACCTGATCGGCCAGGGTGCCGATCAGGATGCTCTGTGCCGCATCAGAACGCTGAAGCACTCCGATCATCCTGACGCTGACTTCGCGAAGCATCCGATGGTAGGCCCAGTCGGTCTCGCCGAGCATCGCCTTGGTTGTTCTGCCCGGGTCCTTTTCCAGGTAGTAGTGGTAAAGACGATCGGCCGAGAACCCCGTTTCGGAGATCAGCTCCGGCCCCACCGGCACGGCGTCGAGCGTGTCGCGCACCGCGTAGACGGCCCCGGTCAGGTCCTCGTTCGGACCGGCGAGCTGGAGGACCGTGACGGAAGTCCGGGCGATGCCGTCCGCCACCTTCTCGAGCTCTTGGCGGTTCCTGCGTTCCTCGCTGCCGCGCAGGGTGCCACCCGCGGCCGCCGCCGCGGCCTCGGCCGCCAGAGTCGCGATCCACGCCTGCGGGATCAGGTAGACCGCGAGCGTTTTCACCAGCGTTTCCGCCACGGCTGCCGCGGGTTCGCTCATGCGCGGGGTCAGACGAAAATGCACGGGCGATCCCATCTGGACGGACCGAGGGCGATATTCCGTGGCTGAGCAGGGACAAGCTATCACTCGAGCCCTGCGGAACATGTCCGAACCGAAGAGAAAACGCCAGGTCCGGTAGCGCGGGCAATGGTGACGGTCGGGGCCGCCGACTGCCCGCCGACAGTTCGTCGCGCTGGCAGAGCGCATGGCAGATGTCCACTGTCGTCGCTCGGCACATTCGTGTCTTTTCGGTGCGGCCGGAGCAATGCCCCCGCATAGTTATGCCCGTTCCGTTAACCTCCTTCGATATCAGAGTGTTCTTGTCAGGGCTCTTGTTAATGCTCTTGTCGGTGTTCTTGTGAGTGCTCTTGTCAGAGGCCGGAGGGGGCTGACGTGGCTGTCATGGGGAGGGCTGGTGCTCGGGGACGGCGTGCGGCCGCGGTGCTGGTGCCGGCGGCCGTGTGCGTCGCCGCTTTCGGCTACGGGCTGCCCAAGCTCGCGCCGTATCACGGCGTGCTGGGTACCTTCCGGGCGCTGACCTCCGGCTGGGCGGTCGTGGTGCTGGCCGCCGCCGCGGTGAACCTGCTCGCGAACTGGGTCTTCATCGCCGCCGCGATTCCCGGCCTGCCGTTGCGGCGTGCGGCCGCGGTGAACCTGGCTTCGACGGCGGTGGCGAACACGGTGCCGGCCGGTGGCGCGGTGTCGGTCGGGGTGAGCTGGCGGATGCTGTCCAGCTGGGGGCTGAGCCGGCGCTCGTTCGCGGTCTACACCGGCGTCACCGGTGTCTGGAGCACCCTGGCCAAGCTGGCGACGCCGGCCGTGGTGGTGCTGGTGCTGGCCGGCACCGGACGGCTGACCTCGGGCAACGGCGCCGTCGCGACACTGTGCCTGGGCGCGGCGATCTGCGCCGGTGCCTTTATCGCCGGCGTGGCGCTGGTCCGCCGCTCGCTGCGCGACGAACGCGCGGCCCACGCGGTCGGCCGTGGCGCCCAACGTTGGGCCGACCGCGCCTTCCGCCTGGCGCACCGCACGGCTCCGACCACGATCGCCGCCGCGGTGGTGCGCTTCCGCGACGACTCGGTGGAGCTGCTCCGGGCCCGCAGCCGGCGGCTGACCCTGGCCAGCATCGGCAACGACCTGGGCTGGCTGCTGGTGTTCCAGACCTGCCTGCTGGCCTGCGGCGTACCGCAGTCGCAGGTCCCGTGGAGCCGCTGCCTGGCGGGCTTCGCCCTCGCACGGGTGCTCTCGGCGGTGCCGGTGACGCCGGGCGGCGTCGGCGTGATCGAGCTGGGACTGACGGCCTACCTGGCCATCGGCCTGGACCCCGCCGGCGCCGCGCGGGTCACGGCGGCGGTGCTGCTCGCCAGGGCGCTGACGTACGTGCTGCCGATCCCTTTGGGCGCTGTGGCGTACGCGGGATGGCGGCTGCGGCGGCCGGTCGCGCGCAGCGAAGCGGCCGCCGCCACTGAAGGTGCTGAGGGTGCTGAGGGTGGGGAGAGTTAGCTAGCCGCCCTCACGCCGTGATCGGCACCTCGTAGACCTCGTCGGCCGGATGGCCGGCACGCTCGTGAACCCGCATCACAGCTTCCTTGCTCGGCCCGGTGGACAGGCAGAAGACCATCCCGGACTCGGGATCGAGCCAGGCCTTCTCGAAGTGCACGCCCTCACTCGCCTCAATGGCGAGGTCGGCCGCATGCGCCTCCTGCAACTGGTCACCGGTCACCCCGACGAACCCCTTGTGTACATCCATGAAGGTCGCCACGCGGACCACCTTCCCTTCCTTCCGCGGCGCTGGTTCCCTCCAGCATTGCCGGTTCTGGCTGGGCCCGCCTGATCGGCGAAATTCCGGGGAGTTTGGGTGGGCGTCCTCCTCACGCCGCCGCCAAAGCCTCCCGTCGCCGCGCGCGCTGTGCCCGGGCCGCCGCCGGGTCCAGGATCGGCACCGCGTCCAGTAGCGTGCGCGTGTACTCGTGCTGTGGGGCGTCGAACAGGGTCGCGGCGTCCGCGAGTTCGACGATGCGGCCGTGCCGCATCACCGCCACGCGGTCCGCGATCTGGCGGACCACGGCCAGGTCGTGGGCGACGAACACCACGGTGAGGCCGTACTCGCGCTGGACGTCGCGCAGCAGGTCGAGGATCACCGCCTGGGTTGAGACGTCCAGGGAGGCCACCGGTTCGTCGCAGACCAGCAGCTTCGGGCGCAGGGCCAGGGCGCGGGCGATGCCGACGCGTTGGCGCATGCCGCCGGAGAACTCGTGCGGGAAGCGCTCGTAGGACTCGGGGTCCAGGCCGACGTTCGTCATGAGCTCGCGGACGGCGGTGCGGATCTCGGCGTCCGAGGAACCTCCCGCTATGCGCAGCGGGTCGGCGATGGTTTCGCCGACCGAGCGGCGCGGGTTCAGCGAGGACAGCGGGTCCTGGAAGACCATCTGCAGGTCGCGGCGCAGCGGCCGGAGTTGACGCTCGGGGATCGCCGAGATGTCGGTGCCGCTGAACACCACGCTTCCGGCCGACGGCTCCAGCAGGCGTACGAGCATGCGCGCCAAGGTGGTCTTGCCGCTGCCGCTCTCGCCGACCAGGCCGAGGGTTTCGCCGGCCCGCAGCTCCAGGCTGACGCCGTCCACCGCGCGCAGGGGCTCGGTACGGCGGCCGAGCAGTGCGCCGCCGCGCCGGTAGTGCTTGGCGACGCCTTCGATGCGCACCAGGACGTCCGGCTCGGCGTCGACGCGATCGGCAGCACTAGCACTAGCACTAGCACTAGCACCGGAACCAGCACCAGCACCAGCACCAGCGTCGCCGTCGACGCGATCGCCGTCCGCCAAGGCAACCCGCTCCTGCTCCCGCTCCCGCTCCCGCACCGGCCCCCGCTCCGGCAGCGGCGAATCCAGCCGAGGCATCGCCGCCAACAACCCCTGCGTATAAGCATGCTGCGGATCGAGCAAAACCTGCTCCGCAGACCCGCTCTCCACCGCGACCCCCCGATGCATCACCACCACCTCGTCGGCGGTCCCGGCGACCACCCCGAGGTCGTGGCTGATCAGCACCAGCGCCATCCCGGTCTCGCTCTGCACCTCGGCCAGCAGGTCCAGGATCTGCGCCTGCACCGTCACGTCCAGCGCCGTCGTCGGCTCGTCCGCGACCAGCACCGCCGGCCGGCAGGCCAGCGCCATCGCGATCAGCGCACGCTGCCGCATCCCGCCGGAGAACTCGTGCGGGTGCGCCCGCAGGCGCCGCCCGGCGTCCGGGATCCGCACCTGCTCCAGCACCTCGATCGTGCGCGCCCGCGCCGCGGCCCGGGACGCGCCGGTGTGCAGCCGGTACACCTCGGAGATCTGGTCGCCGATGGTGTGGAACGGGTCCAGCGCGGTCAGGGGGTCCTGGAACACCATCGCGATCTTCGAGGCGCGCAGCTTGCGCACCTCGGTGTCGGTGGCCGAGACCAGGTCCACGCCGTCGACCAGGACCTGCCCGGACACCCGGGCTGAGGTGCCGCGGTGCAGCCCCAGCAGGGACAGCGCGGTGGCGCTCTTGCCCGAGCCGGACTGGCCGACGATGCCCAGCGCCGAGCCCGCCCGGACTGAGAAGCTCAGGTCCTTGACCGCGTGCACGACCTCGCCGCCCCGGACCGGGAAGTCGATCGTCAGGCCCTTGACCTCCAACACCGGCTCCGTCGACACCGGCTCCGTCGAATCAGGTTCCGTCGCGGTCATGTCAGCTCCACTCGGGGGTCGATCGCCGCGTACAGGACGTCGGCCAGGGCGTTGGCCACGACGTACACCGCCCCGGCGGTGAGCGTCACGCCGACGATCACCGGCAGGTCGGTGCTCCCGACCGCGCTGACCAGCGCCTGCCCGATGCCCGGCAGCCCGAACATGGTCTCGGTGAGCACCGCCGAGGTCATCACCGCGGCCAGGTCGATCGCGGCCATGGTGACCAGCGGGGTGAGCGCGCCGCGCAGCACGTGCCGGGTGATGACCCGGTGCTCGGGCAGGCCGTAGGCGCGCGCCGTGCGGACGTGGTCCTCGCTCAGCGTCTCCAGCGTCTGCGCCCGGGTCATCCGCGCGTAGGCGGCGGCCAGGATCAGCGCCAGAGCGATCCAGGGCAGCAGCAGGTTCTGCGCCCAGCCGGCCGGGTCCTGCGTCAGCGGCACGTACGTCGGGAACGGCAGCCACTGCAGGTCGGCGCAGAACACGATGAGCAGCACCAACGCGACCAGGAACACCGGCGTGGCGTACCCGACCAGGACGACCGCGTTCAGCGCGCGGTCCAGCCAGCGCTGACGGCTGAGCACCGTCACCAGGCCGGCGCCGATGCCCAGCAGCAGCGACAGCGTCATGGCGCCGATGGCCAGCGACGCCGACACCGGCAGTGCGCTGCCCAGGATCGTGGTCACCGGCTGGTCGGTCTCGAAGGAGTAGCCCAGGCACGGCGCCGGGCAGTGCTGGACGCTGGGCCCGGAGGAGTAGTCGTGCCCGAAGAAGATCCCGTACAGGAACGAGAAGTACTGGTCGACCAGCGGCTTGTCCAGCCCCATCGAGGACTTCACGACCGCCAGCCGGTCCGGCGTGCAGCCCTTGCCGCAGGCCAGCAGTGCCGGGTCGGAGGGGCCGGCGTAGAAGAGCGCGTAGACGATCGCCGACAACGCCAGCAGCACGATCGCCGCGCCGACGACCCGGCGGATGAGGTAGCCGATCACGCCGCCACCTCCGTGTTGCGCGGGTCCAGGACCCGGCGGACGCCGTCGGCCAGGAGCGTGAACGCCAGCAGCGTCAGGAACAGCGCGCCGCCGGGGACGAGCACGTACATCACGTCGGGCCGGAACCAGGTGGTGCCGCCGGAGAGCATCTGGCCCCACGACGGCGTCGGCGGCCGCACGCCGACGCCCAGGAACGACAGCCCGGCCTCGGCGACCATGTTGCTCGGCACCAGCAGCGCGGCGTAGGTCAGGATCGGGGTCACCAGCCCGGGCAGGATCTCCCGGCGGGCCACGCGCAGCGGCGGCGCGCCGGAGAGCTTGGCGGCGGCCACGTAGTCGCGGGTGCGCAGCGACAGCGCCTGGCCGCGCGCCAGCCGCGCCGTGCTGCCCCAGCCGAGCAGCGCGATGACCACGGCCAGGATCAGCGGCCGCGGGATCGAGGCCGGGACGATCGCCATCAGCCCGATCGCGAACAGCACCGAGGGGAAGGCCAGCGACAGGTCGGTCAGCCGGCTCAGGATGCCGTCGGTGACCCGGCCGCCGAGCCCGGCGGCGATGCCCACCGACAAGCCGATGAGCACCTGCAGCGCGGTGGCGCCGATCGCGACGCCGAGCGAGATCCGGGCGCCGTAGACGAGTCGGGCGAACAGGTCGCGGCCGGTCTGCGGCTCCACACCGAGCCAGTGGCTCGCGCTGATGCCGCCGAAGGAGCCCAGGGGAGTGCCGCCGGTGGCCGAGTCGACCAGCTCCGGGTGCTGGGAGGTGGTGTCCTGGCCCTCCAGGGCGGTCAGGACCGGGGCGAACACCGCGACCAGCACCATCACCGTGATGATGACCATGCCGGCCGCGGCGGCCTTGTCCTTGCGCAGGCGCCGCCACAGCGCGCCGCGCGGACGCGGCGGGGACGGGAGCGGCGGGGGCGACGACGGGCCGGAGCCCGCCGCCGCCTCGATGGTGGTGGTCAACGCAGGGGCCTTACTTGACCGACACGCGGGCAAGGTCGTACTGGCCGCGCCAGCCGTCGGGGACGGCGTTCTTCACGTTCTTGCCGAACAGCGCGACGTCCTTCTCGTACATCAGCGGCACGGTCAGCGCCTGCTGCCCGAGCTTGGCGTCCAGCGCGCCCCAGCGGGCCTGGGCCTGCTGCGGGTCGGTGATGGCGTTGATCGCGTCGATCTCGGCGTTCACGCTTGGGTCGTTCAGCTGCGCCAGGTTGAAGTTGCCGCCGCTGGTGACGATCTGCCGGCCGTCGAAGATCGGGATCAGGAACGGCGCGCCGGAGGGCCAGTCGGCGCCCCAGTACTGCAGCGACATGCCGGGCTCGGTGCTGGGCTTGTTGGTCACGTCCGAGTAGCTGTTGTCGTCGACCGGGTTCAGGTTCACCGTGATGCCGGCGGCCTTGAGCGCGTCCTGGATCGAGGCGGCCAGCTTGGGGCCGAAGTTGTTGGCGTCGTCGGCCTGGTGGAACAGCGTGACCGTCAGGCCGTTGGGGTAGCCGGCCTGCGCCAGCAGCTGCTTGGCCTTGGCCGGGTCGCCGGTGGCGCCGGCCGGGAAGTAGTCGTAGGGCTGGTAGCCCAGCGCCTTCTGCGGCGGCAGGAAGGTGGTCGAGGCGCCGGCCACGGCGGTGCCGCCGGCGGAGTTGACCGCGGTGGTGCGGTTGACGGCGTAGGAGATCGCCTCGCGCACGCGGATGTCGTCGAACGGCTTCACCTTGGGGTTGAAGGCGATGTAGTAGGTCGCCGGGAACTCGCCGTGCGCCACCCGCTTGGCCAGCGCCGGGTTGCTGTTCAGCTGCGCCAGCTGGTCCGGGCCGATGGTGGTGTCGGTGGTGACCGCGTTCGCGTCCTGGCCGGTGCCGGTGGCGATGCGCTGGTTGATCACCGCCGGGTTCAGGCCCGAGGTGATGTCGATCTTGTCCGGGCAGGCGTAGCGCAGGGTGTCGCTGGCGGAGGACCAGTGCGGGTTGCGCACCAGGTCCAGGGACTTGCCCTTGTCGTAGCTGGCGACCATGTACGGGCCGGAGGAGATCGGGTGCTTCTCGTAGTCGACGCCGGTGTCCTTGGCCTTGGGCACCGGGGCGAACTGGGTGGCGGTGGCCAGCAGCGGGAAGTCGCCCTCGGGCTTGCGCAGCTTGAAGATGATGGTCTTCGCATCCGGCGTCTGGATCGCCGCGATGCCGTCCGGGTCCTTGTAGGGGCCCTGGTAGTTCGCCGCGTTCACCAGCCAGTCGCGCAGGTACGGGGCGCCGCCGGGCAGTTCCGGCGCGAACGAGCGCTCGATGCCGTACTTGATGTCGGCCGAGGTGATCGGCGTGCCGTCCTCGAAGAAGATGTTGTCCTTCAGGTGGTACGTCCACGTCTGCGCGCCGTCGCTCGGCGTCCCGAGGTCGGTGGCCAGGTCCGGGGCGGCCTTGGCGCCGTCCTGCCCGGGCTCCCGGTTGCGCGTGGTGAGCGTGCGGAACAGCAGCGAGGGGATGTTGCCGCCGCCGGAGGTGTAGATGCGCGCCGGGTCCAGCTTGCTGATGCTGCCCTGGTTCAGGACCTCCAGCGTGCCGCCCTGGCACGTCTTGGGGTCGAAGGCGGCCGAGCCCGCGGCGCCGGACGAGGAGTGGCCCGCCGACGACGAGCACGCGGCCGCACCTGCGGCGACCAGCGCCAGGGCAGCCGAAAGGACGGATATTCTCCGCATGGGAAGACCTCTCGGACGAGGGGGAAGACGTGGGAAAGCGGTGCGTGCCGGGGAGGCGCGCACTGACGAGAAAACGCTTTAGCACAGGCCCGCGCGGGAACACGGGCGGAAAGCCGATCAACGGCTGGGGTCCGGCTAGCGGCTACAGAGGATGTCCGCGACGCAGTGGTTCGTCACCGCGAGCAGCGCGCGTTCCAGGAACGCCATGCGGGCCGTGATGATCGAGGACATGTCTAGAAGGTAGGTCGGGATTCCGGGGAGGGTCAAACCAGCCCGGTATATGGACAAGACCTTGATGCGATCGTTACCGGGAGGTGCCCGGGCCGAGATCATCGCGCCGGGATGGCCACAAGGCATGGCGCGGTTATTCCCATGACAAGTCAGGATCATGCGATGAGGTTCGGGCCGGAACCGGTATCGGTGTGAGGCAGCGCACACGGCTCGGTGGCCGTCACCCGAACCAGCCGGGCGAACCCGATCACGTCCGCGTGCGTTTCGGATCGCAGAAGGCAGATTCACTGCTACGGGGGGATGGACGGAAGATGCAGGTAAGGATTCTGGGACCCATCGAGATCGCCGGTCCGGAGGGTTCGTGCGAGGTCTCGGGGCTGCGCCGCAAGGCGGTGCTGGCGGCGCTGGCGGTGGAACCCGGCCGGGTGGTCAGCACCGAACGGCTGGCCGCGGCCGTGTGGGACGGGCAGGCGCCGACCACGGTCCGCAACACGCTCCAGGCGCACATTTCCTACCTGCGGCGGGCTTTCGGCGATCCGGACGCCATCCGGGCGGTGTCGCCGGGATACCTGCTGCGGCTCGGCGTCGAGGCGACCGACGCCGAAGCGGCCGGGCGTCTGATCCAGGAGGCCGCGCGGGAGGAGGACCCGGCCCGCCGTACGGCCCGCGCGCAGGAGGCGGTCGCGCTGTGGCGCGGTCCGGCGTTGGCGGACGTGGCGGATCTGGCGGCGTTCCACGGCTGGGCGCAACGGCTGGACGACCTCCGGGTCAGGGCTCGGCGACTGCTCATCGACTGCCTGTTGACCCTGGGCCGGGTCAACCAGGCGGTCCAGGACGCCCAGGAGCTCTGGCACGAGAACCGGCTGCACGAGGAGTCCGCAGGCCTGCTGATGCGAGCGCTCTACCGGGCCGGGCGGCAGGTCGACGCGCTGGCCGTGTACCGCGAGACCAGCAGCGGATTGCGCGAGGAGCTCGGCCTGGACCCCGGCTCGGCGCTGCGCGAGCTGGAGGCCGCGATCCTGCGGCAGGACGCTGACGTGCTGCGGCGGCCGTCGTCGGCGGAGTCGGAGCGGGAGACTGAGCGGGGGTCGGAACGGGAGCCTGAGCGCGAGCCAGAGCGGGAGTCGGCGCCGGCTCCGGCTCAGCTGCCCGGCTCGGTGCACATCGTCGGCCGGGACCCGCAGATCCGGACCCTGGACGCGCTGGCCGAGCGGGTCGCGGACGCCGATCCGTCGAGTCCGGCGGCGATCGCCGCGATCACCGGGATGGCCGGGATCGGCAAGACGGCGCTCGCCGTGCACTGGGCCCGGAGCGTCGCCGGGTCGTTCCCGGACGGCCAGCTGTACGTCGACCTGCACGGCTCCGGGTTCGGCGCCGGCGCGACCGCGGTCCAGACCGGGCAGACGCTGCGGGCGTTCCTCGTCGCGCTGGGCGTGCCGCGAGAGCGGATCCCCTCGGACCCCGCGGCGCGCGCCGCGCTGTTCCGCGGCGTGCTGGCCGAGCGGCGGGCGCTGATCGTGCTGGACAACGTCCGGGACGCCGAGCAGATCCGGCCGCTGCTGCCCGGCGCCCCCGGCTGCCTGGTGCTGGTCACCAGCAGGAATCCGCTGGCCTCGCTGGTGGCGTGCGAGGGCGCCACGGCGATCCCGCTGGACCTGCTGTCCCCGCAGGACGCGCACGCTTTGCTGGAACGTCGGCTGGGTCCGGCGCGCCTGGCCGCCGAGCCGGGGCCGGTCCGCGGCGTCATCGAGAGCTGCGAAGGCCTGCCGTTGGCGATCAGCCTCGCCGGCGCCTGGGCCGCCACGCATCCGCGGCTGCCGATCGCCGAGTACGCGGTCGATCTCGGGAAGGCCGCCACGACGTTCGAGGCCCTGGACGGCGGCGACCACCGGACCGATCTGCGCGCGGTGTTCTCGTGGTCGTACAGCGCGTTGTCCGAGGAGGCGGCGCGTCTGCTCCGGTTCCAGAGCCTGCGGCCGGGGCCCGGCATCAGCGTCTCGGCCGCGGCCAGCCTGGCCGGGGTGTCGCGGGAGCGGGCGGCGGAGCGGGCCGTCGAGGACGGGGTCGACACCGGGGCGTGGTCGCTCGTGACTGCGTGGATCCCGGGCCTGCGCGAGCACCTGGATGTGGAGGCGGCCTGACGGTGCGTCGCCGTCGTGGCGGTCTACAGTATGGGAATGGCCGCCACGGAACAGTCACCAGGTGCCGACGAGCCCGAAGCCCGGTGGCTCTCCTCCGGCGAGCTGGACTCGTGGCTGTCGGTGGTGCGCCTGATGACGCGGCTGCCGTGGGCCATCGAGGGGCAGCTGCAGCGCGACTCGGACCTGAGCATGGTCGAGTACATGACGATGGCGATGCTCGGCGAGGCCCCGGACTGGACGATGCGCATGAGCACCCTGGCCGAGGAGGCCAGCGTCTCGCTGTCGCGGCTGTCGCATATGGTCAAGCGCCTGGAGGCACGCGGCTACGTCCGCCGCGAACCGGACCCGGCCGACGGACGCTTCACGAACGCGATCCTTCTGCCGGCCGGTCGGCAGAAGATGGAGGAGTCGGCACCGGCGCACGTGGCCTTCGTGCGGCACGCGGTGATCGACAACCTGTCGCCCGAGCGCCTGCGCCGGCTCGGGCAGGACGCGGAGCGGATTCTGCAGCGGATCGACTCGCCGGCGCGGTAGAACCCGCTCATGCGCCGGTTTTGATCTCCTTCATCGTTAGATGCGAGGTCAGCCGCAGTACCCCCGGCAGCCCGCTGAGCTTCGTGGTCAGGAACTCCTCGTACGCGGCGTGGTCGGCGACCGCGACGCGGATGAAGTAGTCGGGTCTCCCGAACAGCCGCCGCAGTTCGGTGACCTCCTCGTAGGAGCTCACGATGCGTTCGAACTCTTCGAAGGTCTTCCGGTCGGTCGCACTCACCTCGACGTCCACCAGCACCTCCAGCGCGCGCCCCAGCGCCACGGGGTCGATGACCGCCCGGTAGCCGCTGATGACCCCGGCGTCCTCCAGGCGCTTGACCCGGCGCAGGCACGGCGGCGGGGTCAGGCCGACGCGCTTGGCGAGTTCGACGTTGGTCAGGCGACCGTCCGTGCGGAGCTGGAACAGAATTTCACGATCGATGGCGTCGAGTGCCAGTTCGTTGCTCACAGGAGCATTCTAGAGCCATAATCGGAAACCATATTAGGCGCGATTCTTTCTAGAATTTCGCCATGGGAACTGTTGCTGCCGCAGCGGTCGACGCCCCGGCGATACCGGGGCCGATACCGGCACCGGAGCTGATACCGGCACTGATACCGCCACCGGCCACCGCCCCGAGCCCCCGCCGCGCCGACATCGCCGCCGCCCTCCGCGACTCGGCGTCGGTCGGGCTCGGGCTGGTGCCGCTCGGCCTGGCGTTCGGCGTGGTCGTCACGCACGCGGGCCTCCCGTGGTGGTGCGCCGTCCTGTTCACCAGCACCGTCTACGCCGGCTCGCTCGAATTCCTCCTGGTCCCGCTGGCCGTGGCGGCGGTCCCGCTGGCGACCGTGGCGCTCACCGCGTTCCTGGTCAACGTCCGCCACGTCTTCTACTCCCTGTCCTTCCCGCTGCACCGCGTGAACGGCCGCCTGGCCAAGGCCTACAGCACCTTCGCCATGACCGACGAGGCCTACGCCCTGAGCACCGCCGACAACGCCCGCGACTGGCACGGCCGCCGGATCGTGTGGCTCCAGGTGCTCCTGCAGCTCTACTGGGTCCTCGGCGCCACCGTCGGGGCGCTGCTCAGCACCCTGATCCCCAGCAGCCTCAACGGCCTGGACTTCGCCATGACCGCGCTGTTCACGGTCCTGGCACTCGACGCGCTGCGCGACCGGCAAAAGGACCTCCCGACACCGGTGCTGGCAGTACTCAGCGCGCTGATCGCCCGATGGCTGTTCCCCGAACAGTTCCTGCTGGCCGCGTTCGTGCTGTTCACCGCCGGGCTGACGGCGCGCCGCCTGCTCGCCGGCACCGCGTCCCGGGGGAGTGCGGATGCCTGACACCGGCTACCTCTTCGCCGCGGCCGGCGTCGCCGCCGCGGTGACCTGGGCCTTGCGCGCGCTGCCCTTCGCCGCGCTGAACGCGCTGCGCTCCAGCGCTGTCGTGCGCGACTTGAGCGCGCGGATGCCGGCCGGCGTCATGGTGATCCTGCTGTGCTACTGCCTGCGCGACCTGCCCGTGACGCATCCCGCGCGGCTGGTGGCGCCGCTGGTCGCGCTCGCCGTCACGGTCGGCGTGCACCTGTGGCGTCGCAGCGCTCTGCTGAGCATCGTCGGCGGAACGGTCGTCTACGTCGTCCTGGTCAACGCCGTTCACCTGGGCTGATCGGCTGATCGGCGATCGGCCGCAATGCACCGATCAGCTCGGACGCGGCCTCCATGATGTAGACCGGGAAATCGGCCCCGTCCGGCTCCTCGGTCCAGCGCGCGAACGCGGCCCGGAACACCGCGACGCCGACCTCGGCCAGCATGCGCGCGCCGACCTCGGTCGCGCCGCGGGCCCGCAGCGTCTCGGCGAGGGCGTCGGTGACGGCGACGAACTTGCCGAGCTCGCGCTCCCGCAGCTCGGTGCTGCCGGCCACGACGCGGCGGCGCTCGGGGGAGCGGGGGACCTGCTTGGCCAGCAGCGCGGCGGTGTCGGCCAGTCCGGCGATCAGCGCCTCGGCCGGACCGAGCGCCGGATCGGCGTCGCGGACCGCCTGCGAGATGACCGCCGGCAGCCGCTCGGAGCCGACGAACAGCACGTCGCGCTTGTCGGCGAAGTAGCGGGAGAACGTGCGGCGGGTCAGGCCCGCGTGGTCGGTGATGTCGCTGACCGTGACGTTCTCGTACCCGCGCTCCAGGAACAGCGCGAGCGCGGACTCGCGGAGGCGGTCCTCGGCACTCGGCTCCCAGCGCGGCATGCCGCGATTCTAGCAGTGATGACACAGTGAGACATCACGCGCTATGGTGATGTCTCAGTGAGACATCACTCGGCCGCCCGATCGGCGGCCGCATCCAGCGGCATTCAGCCGCGTTCAACGGAGGACGGATCATGACACTGACCGGGCAGAAGGTCGTCGTCATCGGAGGCAGTTCGGGCATGGGACTGGCCACGGCACAGGCCGCGGCGCACGCCGGCGCGAGCGTGACCATCGCGTCGAGCAGCAAAGACCGCCTGGACACGGCGCTCGCCACGCTGCCGGAAAGCGCCGAGGCGGTGGTCGTCGACACCACCGACGAGGACGCCATCGCGGCGCTGTTCGAGCACGTCGGCGAGCTGGACCACCTCGTCTACACCGCGGGTGACTCCGTGGCCCCGCGCCCGCTGGTCGACCAGTCGCTCGACGAGGCCCGCCGCAAGCTCGACGTGCGCTTCTGGGGCGCGGTCGCGGCGGTCAAGCACGCGGCGCCGCGCATGAGCCCGCACGGCTCGATCTCGCTGACCACCGGCACGGTCGGCGTCCGTCCGGTGCCGGGCTTCGCGCTCGCCGCGGCCGGCGTCGGCGCCACCGAGGGCCTGGCCCGCGGCCTGGCGGTGGAACTGGCGCCGATCCGCGTGAACGTGGTCCGCGCCGGCGCGGTCCGCACGCCGATGTGGGAGGCGGTGCCGGAGGCGCAGCGCCAGGCGCTGTTCGCGTCGATGGCACAGCGGACGCTGACCGGCGCGATCGGGGAGGCGGAGCAGATCGCCGCGACGCACCTGTACCTGATGGAGAACGGGTTCGTGACCGGGACGGTGATCACGGTCGACGGCGGCTTGCTGCTGACCGCCAGCTGACCGGGACCTGAAGCAGCACTGATTGCCACCGTGGAAGTCAACCGATGGCCGAGCCTCCCGGCCATCGGTTGACTTCAAGCGCTTGAAGTATGGTCAGCTGCCTTCATGACGGCTTTCACCATCCAGGAGGTATCCCGGCAAAGCGGCCTGACCGAGCCGACCCTCCGCTACTACGAGGAAGTCGGCCTGGTGGGCCCGATCGACCGGGACGGCAGCAGCGGCCACCGCCGCTACGGCGAGGGCGACGTGGACACCATCGAGGTCCTGTCCTGTCTGCGCGCGGTCGGCATGGGCATCGACGACATGCGCGCCTACCTGGCCAACCGCCGCGCCGGCCGGACCCGCGCCGCCGAGCAGCGCGACCTGCTGCTGCGCCACGCCGAGCGGGTCGAGGCCGAGATCGCCGCGCAGCACGCGCGGCTGGGCTACCTGCGCGAGAAGGCCGAGTTGTGGGACGCCCGCGACCGGGGTGACGCCGTCGCCGAAGCCGCGTCCACCGAGCGACTGGTGGCCGTGAAGAAAAGTCTGGAGGCAGTGCGATGAGTGCGATGAATCGTGTTCTGGTGACCGGCGGGTCCGGCTACCTGGGGAGTCAGGTGGTCGCCGCGTTGTTGCGCGACGGCCGGGACGTGCGCGCCACGGTGCGTTCGCTGAGCCGCGAGGCCGGCCTGCGCGAAGCGGTCCGCCGAGGCGGCGCCGACGACGCCGGCCTGGAGGTGGTCGCGGCCGAGCTGCTGGCCGACGCGGGCTGGAAGGAGGCGGTGGCCGGCGTCGAGGAGGTCCACCACGTCGCCTCCCCGATCCCGGTGACGCAGCCCGACGACCCCGACGAGCTGATCGTCCCGGCCCGCGAGGGCACGCTGCGGGTCCTGCGCGCGGCCCGCGACGCCGGGGTCCGGCGCGTGGTGCTGACCTCGTCGTTCGCGGCCGTCGGCTACACGCCCAAGCCCGGAGCCGAGTACACCGAGGCCGACTGGACCGACCCAGACATGCCGGGTCTCGCGGCCTATCCGCGGTCGAAGGCGATCGCCGAGCGCGCGGCCTGGGACCTGATGGCCGACGGCGACACCGAACTGGTCACCGTCAACCCGACGGCGATCTTCGGGCCCACGCTCAGCCCGGTCCTGGGCTCGTCGATGGCCTTCATCAAGGCCCTGCTGGACGGCACGATGACGGTCGCGCCGCGCATGAGGTTCGGCGTCGTCGACGTGCGCGACGTCGCAGACCTGCACCTGCGCGCGATGGCCGCACCGCAGGCCGCCGGCAAACGGTACCTGGCGGTGGCCGACGGCCCGACGCGCAGCTTCGTGGAACTTGCCGCGATCCTGCGCGACCGCCTCGGCGATCTCGCGGCACTCGCCCCGACCGCCGAGGCCGACGGCCCGGAGCTGCCGCGGCCGGTGATCCACAACGAGCGGGCGCGCGAGGAGCTGGGCTGGCGTCCGCGGCCGGTCGAGACCTCGATCGTGGAGTCCGCCGAGAGTCTGCGCGACCTGGGGCTGCTGGACCGGTAAGAGATAAGTGGCCCTTCATTTAGCTCTGTATCAGAGCTAAAATGGAATCATGAACGGTGCCACCGAACCATCGGAGCTGGAGAACGTCCTGGCCGGGCTCAACCGGCTGATCCGCCGCCGGCTGCGCGCGGGCCTGCGGACGCCGCGCCTGCGCGGCGCCGAGGTCGAGCTGCTGCGGTTGGTGCGCGGGCAGCCGGGACTGCGGGTGTCCGAGGCGGCGAAGGAACTCGGGCTGGCCGGGAACTCGGTGTCCACGCTGGTCAAGGGGTTGGTGGAGCTCGGCATGCTGGAGCGCTCCGCCGATCCCGCCGACGGCCGGGCCACGCTGCTGCGCATCACCCCCGAGGCCGAGCACCGGCTGCAGGAGTGGCAGGACCGCCGCTCTGTGCTGGTCCGCTCGCACATCGACCGGCTGTCCGACGCCCACCGGGAAGCCCTCGACGCGGCGCTGCCGGCGTTGCGCGCGCTTTCCGCGTCGCTGCACGAGGAGGCCGAGAACGGGTCCGCCGAGAGTCACGAGCTTGCCGAGATCGGCGAGGAAGGCATATGACCGCCGACTCCGCCGACTCCGCCGACATCCCGGCGATCGCCGTCACCGGTCTGGTCTACGCCTTCGGCCAGACCCGGGCCGTGGACGGCATCGACCTGACCGTCCCGGCCGGGAAGGTGTTCGGCCTGCTCGGCCCGAACGGCGCCGGCAAGACCACCGCGATCCGCGCCATGACCACCCTGCTCAAGGTGCCGCCGGGGATGATCAGCGTGTTCGGGCACGACGTGGCCCGCGACCGGATGGGGGTGCGCCGGCTGCTCGGCTACGTCCCGCAGCAGCTGTCCGCCGACAGCGGTCTGACCGGCCGGGAGAACGTCGCGCTGTTCGCGCGGGTCTTCGACATCGCGCGCCGGGAGCGGGCCGAGCGGGTCGCCGAGGCGCTGGACATCGTCGGGCTCGCCGATGTCGCCGACCGGATGGCGGGCACCTACTCCGGCGGCATGGTGCGGCGGCTGGAGCTGGCTCAGGCGCTGGTGAGCGCGCCGCGGCTGCTGATCCTGGACGAGCCGACGATCGGCCTGGACCCGATCGCGCGGACCAGCGTCTGGGAGCGCATCGACGACGTGCGGGCCGCGACCGGGATGACGGTGCTGGTCACGACGCACTACATGGACGAGGCCGACCAGTACTGCGACCGCCTGGCCCTGATGCACCAGGGCCGGATCCGGGCCACCGGCACGCCGGAGAGCCTGAAGCAGGACCTGGCCCAGGCCTGGCGCGACGCGGGCCGCGACGGCGAGCCGACGCTCGAGGACGTGTTCCGCCACATCGCCGACAGCGAACTGCTGGGCGACCAAGACGGAGGGAGTTTCCGCGATGTCCGCCGTTCCCGTAACACCGCCTCCCGTGTCGGCTGACGCCGTGCCCGCCGGTGCCGTGCCTGCCGGCGCCGGTGCCGACGCAGCCGTCACACCGGCCCGGCCCCGCCTGCTCTACCAGCCCGCGGAGGTCCGCACCGGCTGGCGCGTGCTGCCCACGCGCATGGCGGCGATGTGCGCGGTGGAGATCCAGAAGCTGCGCCACGACCGCACCGAGCTCTACACCCGTGCGGTCCAGCCGGCGCTGTGGCTGCTGATCTTCGGCGAGACCTTCACCCGGCTGCACGCGATCCCCACCGGCGGCCTGCCGTACCTGGACTACCTGGCGCCGGGCATCATCGCGCAGTCCGCGATGTTCATCGCGATCTTCTACGGCATCATGATCATCTGGGAGCGGGACTCCGGGGTGCTGACCAAACTGCTGGTCACCCCGACGCCGCGGGCCGCGCTGGTGGCCGGCAAGGCGTTCGCCGCCGGGGTGAAGTCGGTGATCCAGGCGGTCGTGGTGGTGGTGCTGGCCGCGCTGCTCGGGGTGTCGCTGACCTGGAACCCGCTGAAGCTGCTCGGCGTGGCCGCGGCCGTGGTGCTCGCCTCGGCGTTCTTCTCCTGCCTGTCCATCTGCATCGCCGGGATCGTGCTGACCCGCGACCGGCTGATGGGCATCGGGCAGGCCATCACCATGCCGCTGTTCTTCGGCTCGAACGCGCTCTACCCGGTCTCGCTCATGCCGGGCTGGCTGCGGACGATCAGCAAGGGCAACCCGCTGAGCTATGAGGTGGACGCGCTGCGCGGGCTGCTGATCGGCACGCCCTCGCACCTGCCGCTGGACTTCGCGGTGCTGGCCGGCGCGGCCGTGGCCGGCATCGCCGCGGCCTCGGCGCTGCTGGGACGGCTGGCCAAGTAGGCGCGTCGAGACACCGCACGGCGGGCCGTCCCCACGCGGGACGGCCCGCCGCCGCGTCCGGCGCCGACAGGCGGGTCCGCGATCACCGACGCAGACTGGTCGGGATGCCATTTCCGAAGGAGGACCCGTGGCGACCCTGACCGTGTGGAAGTTCGACGACCCCGACGGCGCCGAGAAGGTGCTGGCCGAACTGGAGGGGCTGCAGAAACAAGCCCTGCTCAAGGTGCTCGACGGGGCCGTGGTCAGCTGGCCGGCCGAGGCCAAGCGGCCGCGCACGTCCCAGCTGGCCGACATGACCGGGCGCGGGGCGCTCGGCGGCGCCTTCTGGGGCTTCCTGTTCGGGCTGTTGTTCTTCGTCCCCCTGCTGGGCCTGGCGGTCGGCGCGGCGGCCGGCGCGCTCGGCGGCTCGATGGCCAACGTCGGCATCGACAAGGACTTCATCGAGCAGGTGAAGGCGAAGGTCACGCCGGGGACCTCGGCGCTGTTCGTGCTGTCCACCGACGAGGTCGAGGACCGGGTGCTGCCGACGTTCGAGCGGGCCGGCGCCGAGCTGATCAAGACGAACCTGTCGGCCGAGCAGGAGGCGCAGCTGCGCGAGGCGTTCGCCGAGGAGGAGGCGCAGGCGAAGCCGGGAGCGGGAGCGGCGGCGGGTGCGGCGACGACGGGAGCGACGGCGGGAGCGGCCACGGCCGGGGCGCCGCAGCCCACCCCGACCCCGGCCCCGAAGCCCGGTCCGCCCAAGCCGGGCCCGGTCCCGAAGCCGGGTCCGCCCTCGCCGGCGCGGGCCGCCGGTGAGGCCGCGGCCCGCGAGGCCGGCAGTGAGAAGGGTTCGGCTGCGAAGAGCAGCTGACGCCGTCGTGCGCGTGGTCCGGTTCGGTCGCTCGGTGAGCGCACCGAGCCGGGCCTTCGTATGCGGGGCCGTATACCGTGGCACGAATGAGCTTCCGCCTGGCCGCCTACGCCGTCTGCCTCGACGACGACCGAATCCTGCTCGCACGCTGCCTGTCCCCGGACGGCCAGAGCACGTGGACGCTCCCCGGCGGCGGGGTCGAGCACACCGAGGACCCGTTCGACACCGTGATCCGCGAGGTCGCCGAGGAGACCGGCTACGAGGCGGTGGTCGAGCGCCTGCTCGGCGTGGACTCCCGGACCATCCCGGTGGCCGAGCTGCGGGTGCCCGGCCCGGTCCCGCACCAGAACGTCGGCATCTTCTACCGGGTCCGGATCACCGGCGGCGAGCTGCGGCCGGAGCCGAACGGCGTGACGCCCGAGTCGGTGTGGACCCCCTTCGCCGACGTGGCATCGCTGAGCCGGTCCGGGCTGGTGGACGTGGGTCTGGCGCTCGCGCTGAGCACACCGGCGACCGGCCACGTCGCCCCGGTGCCGGTGGGCGGTCTCGTCCAGCACTGAGATCTGGCACTGAGATCATTGACACAACAATCAGCTCGCAGCCCGCAGTGTGAGGAGTGACATGGAAGCCCCGGACGAGAACATCGTGCAGGCCGCCGAGGACATGGTGGCCGAAGGCGCCCCGGTTTTCCCGCACGGCGCGGCGCCCTCCGTCGGCGACGACGGCGAGGTCGACACCATCGACCCGGCCGACGGCGACGTGTTCGACGTCATCGTCGTGGGCGGCGGCCCGACCGGGGAGAACCTGGCCGACCGGGCGCACGCCGGCGGGCTGAGCGTGGCCGTCGTCGAGCACGAACTCGTCGGCGGCGAGTGCTCGTACTGGGCCTGCATGCCCAGCAAGGCGCTGCTGCGGCCGGTCGCCGCGGTGGCCGACGCCCGCCATGTGGCCGGCGCGCGGCAGGCGGTCACCGGCGACCTGGACGTCGCGGCGGTCTTGGCCCGGCGTGACGAGTTCGCCTCGAACTGGAAGGACGACGGCCAGGTCGACTGGCTCGCCAAAGCGGGCCTCTGCCTGGTGCGCGGGCACGCCCGGCTCGACGGCGAGAAGCGGGTCGTGGTCCGCACCCCCGAGGGCACCGAGCGTGTCCTGACCGCGCGGCACGCCGTGGCGCTGTGCACCGGGACCCAGGCCTCCGTCCCGGACCTGCCCGGTGTGGCCGGGGCTGGCGTCTGGACCAGCCGCGAGGCGACCAGCGCCAAGCACGTGCCGGGACGGCTGGCCGTGATCGGCGGCGGCGTGGTGGCCGTGGAGATGGCGACCGCGTGGCGGGCGCTGGGCAGCGAGGTCACGATGCTGATCCGCGACGACCGGCTGCTGGGCGCGATGGAGCCGTTCGTCGGCGAGCTCGTCACGGAGAATCTGCGTGCTGACGGAGTGGACGTGCGCTTCGGCGAGTCCGCCACCGCCGTGCACCGCCGCGACGACGGCACGGTCGAGCTCACCCTGGCCGGTGGCGGCACCCTCACCGCCGACGAGGTCCTGTTCGCCACCGGCCGCCGCCCTACGACCGGCGACCTCGGCCTGGACACCGTCGGCCTCAAGCCCGGCGGCTGGCTGGAGGTCGACGACACCGGCCTGGTGCGCGGCGTCGACGGCGCGTGGCTCTACGCCGCCGGCGACAGCAACCACCGCGCGTTGCTCACGCACCAGGGCAAGTACCAGGGCCGGATCTTCGGCGGCGCGATCTGCGACCGGGCCTTCGGCCGCGTCCTGGACACCGAGCCCTGGGGCCGCAGCGTCGCGACCGCGGACCTGCACGCCGTGACCCAGGTCGTGTTCTCCGACCCGGAGGCCGCCGCCGTCGGCATCACCCTGCGGCAGGCCGAGGACCAGGGGCTGCGGGTGCGCGCCGTCGACTACGACATGGGCCAGGTCGCCGGGGCCGCGCTCTACGCCGACGGCTACCGGGGGCAGGCGCGCGCTGTTGTTGACCTGGACCGGGAGGTGCTGGTCGGGGTCACGTTCGTCGGGCCCGGGGTCGCAGAGCTCGTGCACTCAGCGGCGATGGCGGTGGCGGCCGAGATCCCGGTACGCCGGCTGTGGCACGTCGTGCCCGCCTACCCGACCATCGGCGAGGTCTGGCTGCGACTCTTGGAGACATACCGGGGCTGATGCTCAAAAGGTCGCTGAAGAGGTCAGATACAGCGATGTAGTGAACCCGCGGAAGTACGTGTGGTCGGAGCCGTCATCGGCTCCGACCACTTTGTTTTGAGGCCTCTGATCGGCCTGACCAGCATGGGAACGTTAACAGGAAAACGTGTCCCACAGGACCCATAGTCGCAACTCAGAAGCCTTGCTAACGTTACCGCCGTCACCTTCGAACCCGTTCGAGAACTGACCACTCGTGGAGGGACGGTGCCCATGGCGCGCCGTGCAAGTGTCCGACGAAAGATGGCGAGGGCGGCTGGAGCCGCCGTTTTGACAGGGGCCTTAAGCGTTACAGCAGCCTTGTCCGGAGCGGCCGGGACGGCGTTCGCCGCGTCCGGCGGAGCCGGCGGGGTCACCCCGGTCGCGAACCCCGCGGCGGCGGTGAACCCGTTCCTGGCCACCGGCGACGGCGGGGCCGGCGGCCAGGCCGACGACTTCCCGGGTCCGGACGTGCCCTTCGGCATGATGCAGTGGGGCCCGGACACCACCCCCGACCGCCCCGAGGGCGGCGGCTACTACTACAACGACTCGAACATCTCCGGCTTCAGCCTGACGCACATGTCGGGTCCGGGCTGCGGGGCGTTCGGGGACGTGCCGATCCTGCCGACGGTCGGCGCGCTGCCGAGCGACCCGTCGAACGCCTCGGCGCCGTTCAGCCACTCCGCCGAGTCCGCCTCGGCCGACTACTACTCGGTCAGCACCGGCGCCGGGGCGTCGTCGGTGAAGACCGAGCTCACCGAGACCGCGCGCTCGGGCATCGGGCGCTTCACGTTCCCGGCCGGCGCGCAGTCCAACCTGCTGTTCAAACTGACCGGCTCGCAGAACGGCGACTCGGCCACCAGCGCCACGGTCGTCGGGCCCAACGAGGTCCAGGGCTCGGTCACCAGCGGCCACTTCTGCGGTGCGAGCAACACCTACACGCTGAACTTCGACATCGTCTTCGACCAGCCGATCGCCGCGCACGGCACCTGGACCGGCACCACGGTCACGCCGGGTTCGGCGCCGGCCGCGGCCAAGACGACGCAGAAGTCGCAGAGCACGAACACCCAGGGCACGAACACCCAGGCCCCGAGTTCGGCGGCCAGCCCGGGCGCTCCCTCGGCGAGCCCGAGCCCGAGCTCCAGCGCGTCGCCGAGCCCCAGCCCGGCTCCCGGTGGCACGAAGGCCGCCACGCCGAAGGCCAAGCCGGGCGCGCTGCCCGCGCCGACCATCCACGGCAAGCTGCCGGCGACCCCGCAGAAGCTGGCGGCCAAGGCGGCGGCCGCGGGCCCCGACGGCCTGTACCTGACCTTCGACACCACCGCCAACCAGGTGGTCCAGGCCAAGGTCGGCATATCGTTCACCTCCGGGGCCAACGCGCAGGCGAACCTGGCGGCCGAGCAGACCGGCTTCGCCTTCGACACCGTGCACAACGCCGGCGTCAAGGCGTGGAACGACGAGCTGGGCAAGATCCAGATCGGCGGCGGCACCGCGGCGCGCCAGCAGGTGTTCTACACCGGCATGTACCACGCGCTGCTGCACCCGAACACGTTCTCCGACACCAACGGGCAGTACGTCGGGTTCGACAACCAGGTGCACACCGTGCAGCCCGGGCACGTCCAGGTCGCGAACTACTCCGGCTGGGACATCTACCGGACGCAGGCGCAGCTGGAGGCGATTGTCGACCCGGCGATGGCCAGCAACGCCGCGCAGTCGATCGTCAACGACGCCGCGCAGAACAACGGCATGATGCCGAAGTGGGCGATGAACAACGGCGAGAGCTACGTCATGGTCGGCGACCCGGCCGACGGCGAGCTCGCCGACTACTACGCCTTCGGCGCCCGGGACTTCGACACCGCCTCCGCGCTGAAGTACGCGTTGGCCGAGGCGAACACCCCGAACAACATCCGCCCCGACCTGGCGGACTTCGAGAAGTACGGCTACGTCCCCTCCGACGCCGCCAACACCTGCTGCAACTTCTACGGCCCGGTGTCGACGACCGAGGAGTACGGCGCCGCCGACTTCGCCCTGGGCCAGCTGGCCGGCGCACTCGGCGACAAGACCGACGCCGCCGCGCTGCAGACCCGGTCGCAGGACTGGCAGAACCTGTTCAGCCCGGCCACCGGCCTGCTGGAGCCGCGCACGATGAGCGGCTCCTACCTGCCGACCACGCTGACCTCGTCCGACAACTACGTGGAAGGCGACGCCTCGCAGTACCGCTGGCAGATCGGCTGGAACCTCTCCGGCCTGGTGTCGGCCATGGGCGGCGCCGCGGCGGTGCAGAAGCAGCTGGACACCTTCTTCACCCAGCTCGACCAGGGTCCGCCCTCGCCGTACGCGTTCCTCGGCAACGAGCCCGACATGGGTGTGCCGTGGCTGTACGACTGGGCCGGCGCGCCGTGGAAGGCGCAGAAGATCGTGAACGACGTCCGCACCCAGATCTTCACCGACGACCCGAAGACCAGCCTGGGCGGCAACGACGACCTGGGCACCACTTCGGCGCAGGGCGTCTTCTCGATCCTCGGCATGTACCCGGAGGCCGCCGGCGCCGCGGACATGGCGCTGAACAGCCCTGAGTTCCCGCTGGAAGTCATCCACCTGGGCAACGGCAAGTCCATCACCGTCAACGCGCCCGGCGCGGACTCGGTGAAGAACTTCTACGTCCAGAGCATGCGCCTCAACGGCCAGCAGTGGCACTCGCCGTACCTGCCGGCCTCGGCGTTCACCACCGGCGCGACGCTCGACGTCAAGGTCGGCTCCACCCCGAACAAGAGCTGGGGCGCGAGCAAGAAGGACGTCCCGCCGTCGTTCGGCGCCGGGCAGCAGCCGGCCATCGGCTACCTGTCCGACCAGCAGCTCCAGGTCGCCCCCGGCGGCAGCGCCAAGGTGACGGTGTCCGCCCAGGACGTCCTCGGGCAGCACCAGGACATCGCGGTGAGCTCGACGGCCCCGGCCGGCTCCGGCCTGAGCCTGAAGCAGTCGGCCCGGGACCTGCACGTCTCGTCGAACGGGCACGGCTCGCTGACGCTGACCGTCAAGGCCCCGGCCACGACGGCGCAGACGTTCTACACAGTCCCGATCCAGCTGACCGACAACGGCAAGGCTCTGCCTCCGCTGAAACTGACCGTCCTGGTGGCAGCGCCCGGCAGCCTGCTGTCCACCTTCGACAACAACGGCATCGCCGACGACACCCAGATCACCGTCACGAACTACGACGGCGACGGCAACAGCTACTCCCAGCAGGCGCTGGCCGCGGCCGGGCTGAACCCCGGCAAGCCGGTGACCATCGGCGGCGTCACCTACACCTGGCCGCTGCCGGCCCCGGGCTTCCCGGACAACACCGTGGCGGCCGGCCAGAAGGTGACCGTGTCCGCGGCCGCCGGGACGCAGCAGCTCGGTCTGCTGGGCTCGGCCGACGGCGGACCGAGTCAGGGCGTGATGACGCTGGACTACTCCGACGGCACCACCACCCAGTACTGGCTCGGGCTGTCCGACTGGACGCTCGGCGCGGGCCAGGCCAAGCCGTCCTTCGGCAACGGCGACGCCGCGACCCTGCCCTACCGCGACTGCTCCAGCTGCGCGAACGGCAAGGACACCACCGCGACGCACGTGTTCTCCACGGTGTTCCCGGTCGACCCGACCAAGACGCTGACCTCGGTCGTCCTGCCCAACGGGACCGACCAGGGCCGGCTGCACGTGTTCGCGGTCGGCACCTCGACCGCCGCGCCGACCGGCGCGGTGGCCACCTCGGTCGCCCCGTCCCCGGCCGCGGCCGGCCAGCAGGTGACCGTGCACGGCTCTGGCTTCGGGGCCACGCAGGGCACCGGCTACGTGGTCTTCAGCGACCACGGCATCAACTGGGGAGCGCCGGGCAACAGCGCGACGTTCACCGTTGACTCCTGGAGCGACACGGCGGTCACCTTCACCGTGCCGACCCCGAGCGGCACCAACGGCATGTTCCACGTCTTCGCCGGCACGAACGCCTCGGTGAGCGTGGTCAACGCCGCCGGTCAGGTCTCCGACGGCCAGGTGCTGCCGATGACCCCGACCGCCAACCCGGCCGACTACTACAGCAACACCGGCACCTCGCCGGACGCGAACCAGAAGTGCGCCAACTTCGACGGCGACGGCTACAGCTACTCCGCTGAGGCCCTGGCCGCCAACGGCGTCAAGCCCGGTGGCACGGTGACGTCGAACGGCGTGACCTACACCTGGCCGAACGTCGCGGCGTGCAGCGCGGACAACATCCTGCCCGACGGGCAGACCATGCTGGTGACCGGAAAGGCCGGGGCCACCAAGCTCGGGCTGCTCGGCTCGTCCACCAACGGCGGGTCCTCCGGGCCGATCACCCTGACCTACACCGACGGCACCTCCACCACCCAGACGCTGACGTTCAACGACTGGGCCAGTGGCGCGGACACCACGGACGCCGCGATCGCGACGATGCCCTACCGGAACAGCGATTCCGGCAGCTCGCAGTCGATCCAGATGTTCGTGTTCTCCACGACCGTGCCGGTGGACGCGACGAAGACGCTGGCCTCGATCACGTTCCCGAACGTGGCCTCGGGCGTCAGCAGCAACACCACGGCGATGCACGTGTTCGCGGTGGCTGAGGGGTAGTAGCCCCGGCGGCCTCGTGGGCCGCGTGGGCTGAATAGGCCGCTGGTCCCGACCCGGGAGTTTCTGGGCCGGGACCAGCGGTTTTTTTGGTGCCGCGCTCGTGTCTTTTGTTTGGCTGGCGGTCCTCAGCGGTCCTCAGCGGTCCTCAGCGGTCCTCAGCGGTCCTCAGCAGTCCCGGAACTCCGGGGACTGGTTCAGCAGCTGCGCGCGCTGCGAGGTGAACTTCGTATACGTCCGCGTGCTCTCGGCGCCGGGCCGGAACGCGGCGACGCGGTGGCAGTTCTGGAACGCGAGCTTGATCTCGAAATGCCGCTCCAGGCTGCCGCGGATGGCGTCGCTGGCCAGCGCGCGCAGCAACTGGCCGCGCTCGGCCTCGGACGGCGGCGGCACCTGGTTGTCGGCGAACTCGGCGGTGCCGGACTTCAGGTCCTGTGCGAGATCGGCGACCATCGCGTAGGCATAGGGGAGCGAGGTGCGGACGGTGTCGAGGAACGCTGCCGGGTCCACGTCGCCGGCCTCGGCCTGGGCGAGGAGCTGCGGGGAGACGTCCAGGGACATCAGGGGTCCACCTTTCTGTTCTTTTCTTGGTGCGGGCTGAGCGCTCAGTGCTCTTAGTCCGGTCGGTGTATCACGCGGACACGGCCGACAACGCGTGCGGGCCGTGCACGAACTCGGGGTCGACCTGCGCGGACAGATCGGTGCCGGTGGCCTTGTCGGCCCAGGCACGGGCGTTGCGCAGGTGGAAGTCGATCGCCTGCTGCTGGAACCGGGTCCAGTCCTTGGTGCGGGCCTCCGCAGCGCTCGCCAGCGTCCGCAGCACGTCGCGGTGCTCGGACTCCAGCGCGTCCAGCGGCGCGAACCGTCCCTGCTCGGCGGCGCGCACGTAGCCGGAGGCGCCGAAGCAGGCGAGCAGGTCGGCGCCGACGTGCTCGCGCAGGAAATCCACATCCCCCGGCCCGGTGACCTTGTTGCCGACGACGGCCAGCGCGACGTCGTACCCGTCGGCGTAGTCCCGGTACTGGCGATAGACGGAGACCCCGCGCATCGTCGGCTCGGCGACCAGGAACGTGAGATCGAAGCGCGTGAACAGGCCCGAGGCGAAGCAGTCGGCCCCGGCGGTCATGTCGACGACCACATACTCCCCGGCCACGTCGACCAGGTGGTTCAGATAGAGCTCGACGGCCCCGGTCTTGGAGTGGTAGCAGGCGACACCCAGGTCGTCCTCCCCGAACGGCCCACTGGCCACCAACCGCAGATTCGCCGCGACGGCTACACTCCACTCGCCATGGAACGGATCATCGCCACCCACCCGCAACAACCGCGACCCCCGCCCGGCTGGCGTGGTCTTCACCATCTCGGCCCCGGACCCGATCCGCGGATTGTCCCCCCGCAGGAACTCCTTGGCCTCCGCCAACCGCGCACCAAGCGACGGCACCGCAGCCGCCTCGCGCTCACTCAGGCCCAACGCCACGCCAAGGTGCTGATTGATGTCGGCATCCACAGCGACGACCTCGGCCCCATCAGCGGCCAACTGTCGGGCGAAGAGCGCGGACAACGTGGTCTTGCCACTGCCGCCCTTGCCCACGAACGCGATCTTCATGATGCTGGTGCTCCGTTGTTGGTGATGATAACTGTTTTCAAGAACGAAGGTAGCAGGGTTCTGGGACGGGGGAGGGGAACTCGGCGGATCCGGGCGCGGCTTCGCACGAACAATGGCCGCGCACGAGCCGCCGCAACGTGCGAGCGGCGGCCGAACACCAGCCGCGCCGCTCGCACGAATGGCCGCCTCACGTGAACAGGTGAGTGCCCGCCCCGCCGCGCGCTGCAAGCATCAAGGAGTGCCCGAGCTGCTACGTTCCGCAGTGTTCCGGGCCCCCCGATCCGAAGGAGCTGACCATGCCTGACAAGCCGAAGCCGAGCATCGTGTTCGTCCACGGGATCTGGGCCGACGGGTCCAGCTTCAGCAAGGTGATCCCCGTGCTCCAGGCCGAGGGGTACGAGGTCATCGCCGCGCAGAACACCCTGGGCTCGCTGGCCGACGACGTCGACCTGGTCAAGAAGACCCTCGGCCGGGTGTCGAGCCCGGCGATCCTGGTAGGCCACTCCTACGGCGGCTCGGTCATCACCGCCGCCGGGGTGGACGACCGGGTCGTGGGACTGGTCTACATCGCGGCCCTGGCACCCGATGAGGACGAGACGTCGCAGAGTCTCCAGGACGGCTTCGCGACCACCGAGGTCTTCCAGCACGTCGAGGTCGCCGACGGCCGGGTCTGGATGAAGCCCGACGGCGTGCGCTGCTTCGCCGGCGACCTGCCGGAGGCGGAGCAGAAGGTGGTGTGGGCGACGCACGCGGCCCCGCCGGCCGAGTTGTTCACCGAGAAGGTGCCGGGGACGGCGTGGCGGACCAAGCCGACCTGGTACATCGTGGCCGCCGAGGACCAGACCGTGAATCCCGACCTGGAACGCTTCGTCGCCAAGCGCATGGGCGCCTCGACGCACGAGGTGGTCAGCAGCCACGTGCCGATGCTGTCGCACCCTGACTTCGTGCTGGATGTTATCCGGGCCGCGGCGCGCGCGGTCTAGTCCTCAAGCAGTCAAGCCGGAGGCATAGCCCTCAAGCAGGCCAAGCCGCCAGCGCCACATCCGCCACCCGCTGCAAGTCCGCCTCGCTGGCGCCGTCCCGAGCCTGCGTCGACATGCCCTGAATCACCGCCGCGTAGAACGTTGCCAGCGCTGGCGCGTCGGTTGTCGGCGGCAGCGCGCCGGCCGCCACGTCGGCGGTGATGCGGTCGGCGATGGCCTGCTTGGTGTCCTCGCGGTAGCCGCGCAGTTCCTCGGCGACGTCCTGGGAGGCGTCGGAGGTGTTGGTCGCGGCGTCGATCACCAGGCAGCCCGGGGGGTGGTCGGCGGCGGTGTACTCCGTGGCCGCCAGTCGCAGCATCGTTTCCACCACCCCGCGCGCGGTCGGCTGCCCGAGCGCCCGGGTGCCGTAGTCGCCGTGCGTCTCCGCGTAGCGCTGTACCGCGGCGCTGAACAGCTTCCGCTTGTCGCCGAAGGCCGCGTAGAGGCTCGGCGGGTTGATCCCCATCGCCTTGGTGAGGGTGGAGATGGACGTGGCCTCGTACCCGTGCCGCCAGAACTCCATCAGCGCCGCTTCCAGTGCCTGGTCGCGGTCGAAGCCGCGGGGGCGGCCCTTGGCGGTTGCCGTGGTCGCGGTGTTCGCCGTACTCGTCGCTGTGCTCACGGACCCATTCTATAGCGATCGCTAGAGAATGTGGTACGGTCCTTCTGTATCGACCACTACAGAAAGCGTGGAAGGACTTCCCATGCGCGCTGTCACCCAGGACTCCTTCGGCGACCCGAGCGTCCTGCACACCGTCGACCTGCCCAAGCCCACCCCGCTGCCCTCCGAGGTCCTGGTGCGGGTGCACGCCTCCGGCGTCAACCCCGTCGACGCCATGGTCCGCTCCGGAGCCTTCCCGATGCTCGGGCAGCCGCCGTTCGTCCTGGGCTGGGACGTCTCAGGCGTCGTGGAAGAAGCCGTCCCCGGCGTGACCCGCTTCGCGGTCGGCGACGAGGTCTACGGCATGCCGTTCTTCCCGCGCGCCGGCAACGGCTACGCCGAGTACGTCGCCGTCCCCTCCCGCCAGCTGGCCCGCAAGCCCGCCGCCCTCGACCACGTCCACGCCGCCGCGCTCCCGCTGGCCGGCCTCACCGCCTGGCAGGCGCTCGCCGACACCGCCGCCGTCGCCGCCGGCGACCGGGTCCTGATCCACGCCGGCGGCGGCGGGGTCGGGCACCTGGCGGTGCAGATCGCCAAGGCCCGCGGCGCGTACGTGCTCGCCACCGCCAGCGCCGCCAAGCGCGACTTCGTGCTCGGCCTCGGCGCCGACGAGGTCGTGGACTACCGCGCGGTCGACGTCACCCGGGCCGTGCGCGACGTGGACGTCGTGCTGGACACCGTCGGCGGGCCGGTCGGACGGCAGTCCATCGAGGTGCTGCGGCCCGGGGGCCTGCTGGTGACGATTGTGGACCGCACCGACATGGAGCTGCGCGCCGCGACGATCGAGGCCGGCCGCCGCTTCGCGGGCGTGACTGTCGAGCCCGACTACCCGGGCCTGGAACACCTCGCGGCGCTCGTGGACGCCGGGAAGCTCCGGCCGTACGTCGAACACGAGGTGCCGCTGGACGACGCCGCCAAGGCGCACGAGCTCATCGAGTCCGGGCGCACCCAGGGCAAGATCGTGCTGAAGGTCTGATCGCGGGCGGCAAAGCAGACGCCGCCCCGCCGAGCTGCTCCGGAGAGCAGTCCGACGAGGCGGCGGTGGGTTACCGGTATTCGATTAGCGCCCGATCTGCGCCATTCGATCAGCGCCCGATCAGCGCCCGATCAGCGCCCGATCAGCGCCCGATCAGTAGCTGAACTGCTCGATCTGGCTCCATCCCGGCCCGTAGGTGAACCCGGTCCGCGTCGCCGGATCGATCTGGACGTTCGGCTCGGCGGTGAACGCCAGCGGGCCGCCGAAGCCGTGCGTGAACTCGAACGAGGACAGGGTCTTCAGCACCTTGCCCGTGTCGGTGTCCACCACGTCGATCTGGCTGCGCGAGTTGCTGTCGGTCAGGACCCCGCCCGGGTGTCCGAAGATCGACAGCGGCTGCGGGCTGGCGTAGGCGATCAGCGCCACGTGGTGCGCGCTGTCCACGGCCACCGGGCCGGCCATCTGCTGGCGCAGCGTGCCGCCGCCGGTGGTGGCGAGGGTCTTCTCGTCGACCTGGTTCAGCGTGGTGTGGCTCAGGAAGTTGACGCTGAAGCTGGCGTAGTTCAGCAGCGTGGCCTTCGAACCGTCCTGCGCCGAGGCGAAGCTGGTGCCGCACTTCGGGGTGAAGCCGGTGCCGGCGGTGACTGCTCCGGTGGCCTCGCTGACGTTGATCACCGCGTTCGCCGCGCCGCCGAAGCACAGGGCGCTGTTGGCGAGGTGCGCGAGCTGGACGGTGCCGGTGCTCGCGTCGACGTCGATGCCGTTGTAGTACGCGCGGGTCGCCTTGACCGCGGCGTCGGGCTCGATCGGGGTGCCCGCCGCGCCGGTGCCGACGTTCACGCTCAGCAGCTCGTCGTGGTAGTCCGACTTCGCCCACTGCAGCACCCAGGCCTGGTGCAGCGTGGAGTCTACCCGGCCGCCCATGACCAGCCCCGGCGTGTTCTGCACGACCTGCGGTGTGCCGACCAGCGAGCCGTCGGCCAGGTTGCGCACTTCGAGCTGGTACGAGTCCTGGCCCAGGATGTGCATCAGGACCACGCGGTGCGCCGAGTCGTCCACGCCGATGATGGCGTAGGGCCCGGCCTGGGTGGTGTCCGAGGTGATGACCGATCCGTACGTCCCGGTCGCCGGGTTGTAGTGCCGCACCGACTCGCCGGCGTCGGAGGTGTCGGTCACCAGGGCGACCGAGTCCGCGCCCTTGGCCGCGAAGTCCACGACCTGCCCGCCGGCCGGCGGCAGCCCGTCATCCACGGTCAGGTTCGAGGACGGCGACGCCTGCCCGGCCGCCTTGCCGTCCCAGCCGATCGGCACCACGCGCACGTTGTACTGCGAGGACGTGGCCAGGCCGAGCTTGAGCGCGTCCAGCGTCACGGTCCCGGAGCGTCCGGGGAGCCGCTGGTAGACCAGCGAGCCGGCGTCGAAGCCGTCGCCGTCCCGGGCGGTGCCGTTCATCGCGGTGAAGGTGTTGAGCGAGTTCCACAGCGTCGGCGCGCCGGAGGAGATCTCCAGCATCGCCCCGGCCGCGCCGGGCACCGAGTCCACCGAGTACCGCAGGCTGAACGTCGGGGCCTTGCGGGAGACCTCCGCCTGGTGGCCGAAGACGGCCTTGGCGTCGGATCCGTCAGTGGCCTGGGACGCGTCAGCGGCGCCGTGGCGGCCGCCGGCGGTCAGCGTCGGCGCGTCCGGACGGCGGTCGGCGGTGAAGCCCGCGACCCGGATCGGCGCGGACTCGCCGTAGATCGGGTAGTTCGCGTTCGAGTAGTCCTGGATGAGCGTGACGCCGTAGATGCCGCCGCCGGAGGCGAACACCGAGGCGGGGATCTTCACGTCGCCGGAGGTGCCGGTGAGCGGCGTGGTCCACGCGTTGTTGTAGAGCGGCGCGAGCACCGGGCTCCAGTGGCCGACGGTCGAGACCGCCAGCGTCGGGTTCTTGACGTTGCGCACGCCGGTCAGGTCGTAGTGCACTGTCACGTCCTGGCCCGCCGCGACGGTCGCCGGGGCGGTCGGCGCGGGCGCTTCCAGGAAGGTGCCGTCGGTGGCGCTGAGCGTCAGCGACTGCGAGATCGTCGCGGTCGTCCGGCCGTGGGAGAGCACGTCGAAGCGGACCGAGACGGTGCGCGGCGTCGTGGAGACCACGGGCAGCCCGGCGGCGGTCAGCAGCTGGGTCGGGGTGATCCGGATGGCCGGGGTGTCGGAGTCGAAGTGCTGGGATCCGACGGTCAGACGGTAGCGCGCGCCCTGCCCGGCGTTCACCACGTCCGCGGCGAACGTGAGCGGGCCGACCAGGCCCTCGCCGGTGTTCTGGCCGCGGATGTCGGCCGGTCCGGCCAGGTCGATCGAGCCGGGGTCGGTGCTCTCCAGGAACTCGCCGCCCTCCTGGCCCAGCAGCACGTGGTGCTGGACGCCGAGCCGGACGATCTGGGTGGCGCCGTGCTTGGCGTCGACGGCGCCGGCGGCATCCGTGCTGCTGCCCGCGACGTCGGTGGTGCCGTTGCCGGGGGCGCTCGCGGCGGAGCCGGCGTCATCCCGGTGCGAGCCCGGCAGCAGCCGCTCGACCGCCGCGGTGAGGTCCACCTGCGGGCCGACGTTCAGGGTCCGGTCGATCTGGGCCGGCGTGGCCACCTTGCGCGCGGTGTCCACCAGCAGATCCCTGATCTGCTGCGGCGTCAGGGTCCGGCCGGTCAGCTTCGCGGTGCCGTCGACCACGGCCGCGGCGGCCGCGATCTCCGGGGCCGAGGCGGAGGTGCCGCCGGTCAGGCTCACGTCGACGCTCTGCGCCGACTGGCCCACGGCGTGCGAGAACGCCGGGATGTTGTCGCTGGGCGCCGACAGGTCGATGCGCGAGCCGAAGCCGGAGGAGAAGTCGCCGCTGCCGGTGATCCGGGTCTCGGCCACCGTCGCCGGGCCCGCGGTGCCGGCCGCCAGCGTGTCGTCGGTGGTGCTGCCGCCGGCCGCGATGGCGCCGCTGTCCGGCACCTCGCTCGGCGTGGTGGACATCGAGTCGTCGTCGATGGTCGTGGCCTGATGCGCCGAGTGCGCCACGTCGGTGGGGGTGCTGCCGCCGTCCGGGCCGACCGCGGTCGGGGTGAACAGGCGGGTGCCGTCGTTGGCGGCGATGGAGACCGTGATGCCGTACTGGTGCACGATCTGCGTGATCGTGGCCTGGATCGCCGGGTCGTCCTCCAGGTAACGGCCGGGGAAGCCCTGGCTGTCGGTGCCGAAGCCGAGGCTGGCGTTGATCACGTTCGGCCGCGGGCTCTGGCGCGCGGCGGCCAGCAGCGCCACCCGGATCTGGTCCGGGGTCGGGCTGGCGGGCACCACCAGGCGGTACTTCGCGCCGGGCGCCACGCCGAGCAGGTCGGTGTAGCCGCTGCCGGTGTTCTCCGGACGCTGGTTCTGGTGCGGCAGCGGGGCCATCACGCTGAAGTCCAACATGATCTCGCCGTTGGTCGGGTCCTGGTTCTCGGTGGAGCCCAGCGGGTCCAGGTGCCCGGCGGTGTCGCTGACGTAGGTGGGGATCAGCGGCATGGACGGCAGATCCAGGTAGCGCTGGCCGCCGGAGACGACGGTGGTCGGGCCGAACTGCTTGACGTAGCCGTCGCCGGCGGCGGCCATCGAGGCGTCGGTGAGGTCGCCGACGCAGACGTTGGTGATGATCTCGCCCTGGCCGGGGAGCTTGCCGTAGCGGGTCTGCAGGTCGCTGTAGGCGCCGAGGGCGTCCACGCCGCCGGAGTTCATCCAGCTCTCCAGCGAGGAGGAGATGCCGTAGTTCGACGGCAGGCCCGAGGTGTTCGCCAGGGCCAGCCGCTTGGGCCCGGTCGCGGCGGCGTCGGTCTTGGCGGCGGCGACGAGCGCGGCCGGGATCGGCGTGCTGGAGCTGATCATGCTGCTCACGGCGTGGCCGCCGGCGGTGGCCGAGCTCCCGGCCGGCGCCGGATGGTCCGAGGCCTTCCAGGTTTCGCCGAACGCTGAGGCCCCGGCGGAGGTGACGGAGCCCTGCGGGCCGAAGGCGGCGGGGGTTCGCCCCGGCACGGTCGGGGCGGACGAGTCGGCGCTCGCCGTGCCGATGGTGCCGAGGGTGCCGGCGGCCAGCGTGGTGCCCGCGATCAGGGCCGTGATCAGGCGTATTCGACTTCTTGCGGCGGTGGGCCGGGGTGAACGGGGATTGTGCATTCGGTTCCTCACACGCTTCAGTACACGCTTCAGTCAATGAACGGTGGGAACAAACTGGCAGCGCGCGGGGGCATGGCACAAGAAGGCCAGCGGGGCGTATTCTCGCCACCTGGCGTGATTACGCCAGAGCCGCGGACAAGGGGGCTGACGTGCTGGAATCAGTAGGCCTCCCGGAACCGTGCGGCACCGTCTACTCAGCGCTCGTTGAGCATCCGGAGTCCGGGGCGGCGCGCCTGGCGGAGCTGACCGGCCTGCCGCCGGCCAAAGTCCGCGGCGCCCTGGACCGATTGACCGCCGAGGGACTGGCCAGTCGCGCCCCGGGCCGCGCGGCGGTGTGGTTCGCCTCAGCCCCGGACATCGCCATCGGCTCCCTGGTGGGACGCGCGGAGCAGGAACTGGTGCGCGTCAGGTCCTTGATGAACGAGCTCATGGACAGCTACCGCGAGGCGGCCCGCTACACCGACCCCTCCCTGTCGGTGGAGGTGGTCCGCGGCCACGAGGAGATCAGCCGCCGCTTCGACCACCTGCAGACCGAGGCCCGCCACCAGATCCGCGGCTTCGACCGCCCGCCCTACCTCGACGCCCCCGGCACCAACCACGACAACGCCGCCCGCCGGGCCCGCTCCGGCCTGAACTACCGCGTCATCTACACCCGCGCCGCCCTGGCCTGGCCCGGCCGTCTCACCGAGGACATCAAGCCGTCGCAGACCTTCGGCGAGCACGCCCGCACCCGCCCGACCCTGCCGATCAAGATGGTGATCAGCGACGACCGCCAGGCCCTGATCCCGATCCGGGACCCGGAGGAGGCGCTGACGACGGCGTACGTGATCCACCCGTCGTCGCTCCTTGACGCGCTGATCGCGCTGTTCGAGGCCGAATGGCGCCTGGCGCTCCCGATACCGGGTACCACCGGCGCCGGCCCCGACGAGGCCACCCGCACCTTGCTCCTGCTGCTGGCCTCCGGCCAGACCGACGAGGCCATCGCCCGCGCGCTGGGCTGGAGCTTCCGGACCACGCAGCGGCGGGTGCAGGCCTTGATGCGGAGCCTGGACGCCACGACGCGGTTCCAGGCGGGAATGGAGGCGCGGGGGCGGGGGTGGGTGTGATGAACTGCCCAGATGTCTGCCGAAATTGACATCCCCATCCATGTCCGGGATCTGACCCACACGGACCTCCCGCACATTGCTTGGTCCGGCTCCGCGCTGCATCTGCTCGTCGTGGAGAACGAGCTGGATCGTGCGGCGGCGGGCGTCGCCGACTACCTCGCGGTGTGTGCCGCCAAGTCCGACCTCCCGCTGGCGATCGGCGGTATCGACTACGAGCTCGCCCCCGGCGCCGGCTCGATCCATCAGCTCGCGACGATGCCCGCGCTCCAGTCCTGCGGCCTCGGTACCGCCCTGATCGAGGCCGCCGAGGACCGCATCCGCCGGCGTGGCCTGGTCCGTGCCGAACTCGGCGTCGAGCAGGAGAATCCGCGGGCGCGGGCGCTCTACGAGCGGCTGGGCTACGTCGTGTTCGACGTCCGCCCCGACTCCTGGGACGAGGAGGCGCCCGACGGCACGATCCGGCGCTACGAGACGGTGTGCGCGATCATGGCCAAAGACTTGCGGGTCTAGCGCTCAGGACCCGAAAGCCACCAGCGCGTCCCCGGTCAACCGCATCGTGGTCCACTCGTCCATGGCGACCGCCCCGAGCGCCTTGTAGAACCCGATCGACGGCTCGTTCCAGTCCAACACGCTCCACTCCACGCGGCTGTACCCGCGTTCCACCGCGATCCGCGCCAGCTCGCGCAGCAGCGCGCTCCCGTACCCGCCGCCGCGCGCCTCGGGACGCACGAACAGGTCCTCCAGGTAGATGCCGTGGGTGCCGTTCCAGGTGGAGAAGTTCAGGAAGTACATCGCGAAGCCGACCGCCGTACCGGCGTCGTCCTCGGCGATCAGCGCGAACACCGCCGGGTGCTCGGCGAACAGGGCCGCGTACAGCTGCTCCTCGGTGGCCTTGGCGGCCTCCGGCTCGCGCTCGTAGTCGGCGAGGGCGGCGATCAGCGCGCGGATGGTCGGGACGTCGGCGGGGGCGGCGGGGCGGATCATGGCGCCAGCCTAATCGGGCCGCGATCTTTTCACGGCACCGTGTCTGTTTCCGGCATCCCCGTTCGTGTAGAGGGTGAGAACGATCCACCCGAAGCACGAAGGAGAACGTCATGGCCGAGATCGTGGTCACCGAGAGCCTCACCCTCGACGGCGTCATGCAGGCCCCGGGCCGCGCCGACGAAGACCCGCGCGGCGGCTTCCCGCACGGAGGCTGGGCCGCCCCCTACGCTGACCAGATCATGGGTGCGGAGATGGCCAAGGGCATGGCGCGGCCGGGAGTGATGCTGTTCGGGCGCCGCACCTACGAGGCCCTGGCCGCGCACTGGCCGAAGCAGACCGACGGCAACCCGTTCACCGAGAAGCTGAACAAGGTGCAGAAGTACGTGGTGTCCAGCACGCTCACCGAACCCCTGCCGTGGGTGAACTCGACCCTGGTGCCCGGCGCCGGCGACGTCCCGAAGGCGGTCGCGAAGCTGCGCGACACCGTCGACGGTGCCATCGCGATCCTCGGCAGCGGTCAGCTGGTCCGCACCCTGGCCGCCGCGGGCCTGGTGGACCGCTACGTCCTGCTGATCCATCCGCTGGTGCTGGGCACCGGCCTGCGCCTGTTCGACGGCGCCGAGTTCGGCAAGCTGCGGCTCGTGGACTCGGTCCGCACCGGGACCGGTGTGATCATCGCGAACTACGAGCCGGCCCACGAGCCGGCCCACGAAGCCTGAGGAGGCGACCATGACCCGCTACCTGCTCTCCATCTTCCAGCCCGACGGCCCGCTGCCCTCCGCCGAACGCCTGGCCGAGATCAACCGCGATCTCGAAGCGCTGAACGTCGAGCTGCGGGCGGTCGGCTCCTGGGTGTTCGACGGGGGACTGCATCCGGCGAGCACGGCGACCGTGCTCCGGCCCGGGGCCGGCGAGGTCATGATCACCGACGGGCCGTTCGTCGACAGCAAGGAGCACCTCGGCGGCATCAAGATCATCGACGCTCCCGACCTCGACGAAGCGCTGGGCTGGGCCGCGAAGCTGACGCGTGCGGTCGGGCTGCCGGTCGAAGTCCGGCCGTTCCTGGGTTGACGTGACACGGGGCACGGACAACGTGAACAGCACGGATGGCACAGACAGCGTGAACAACACCGACAAGGCCGGCATCGAAGCCGTCTTCCGCGCCGAGTACGGCCGCGCGGTGGCCGTCCTGGTCCGCTCCCTCGGCGACATCGACCTCGCCGAGGAAGCGGTCCAGGAGGCCTTCACCACCGCACTGCAACGCTGGCCGGAAGACGGCCTGCCCGCGTCCCCGGCCGGCTGGATCATCACCACCGCCCGCAACCGCGCCATCGACCGCCTGCGCCGCGAGGCCCGCCGCGCCGACCACTACGCCCAGGCGGCGCTCCTGCACGCCGCCGGCCTCGACGCCGCCGCCGGCACCACCGATCTCGAAACCCACCGCGAAACCGACGCCGAACCGGAGGACCCGGTGCGCGACGACCGCCTTCGCCTCATCTTCACCTGCTGCCACCCGGCCCTGTCCGCCCCGGCCCGGGTGGCCCTGACCCTGCGCCTGCTCGGCGGCCTGACCACCGCCGAGATCGCCCGCGCCTTCCTGGTCAGCGAGCAGACCATGTCCCAGCGCCTGGTCCGCGCCAAAGGCAAGATCCGCGCCGCGCACATCCCGTACCGGATCCCGTCGGAGGCCGAGCTGCCGGACCGGCTGCGCGCCGTCCTCTCGGTCGTCTACCTGATCTTCACCGAGGGCCACTCGGCCACCTCCGGCGAGAACCTGGTCCGCGCCGACCTGTGCGCCGAGGCGATCCGCCTGGCCCGGCTGCTCACCGAGCTGATGCCGGACGAGCCCGAGGCCGTCGGCCTGCTCGCGCTGCTCCTGCTCACCGAGGCCCGCCGCCCGGCGCGGGTCGGCCCCGACGGCGAACTGGTGCTGCTCGCCGACCAGGATCGCGCGCTCTGGAACCGGGACCTGATCGCCGAGGGCCAGGACCTGGTCCGGGTCTGCCTGCGCCGCGGACAGCCCGGCCCCTACCAGCTCCAGGCCGCGATCAACGCAGTGCACAGCGACGCCCCCGACGCCGAACACACCGACTGGGGCCAGATCCTCGCTCTCTACGGCACCCTCCTGGCCGTCGAACCGACCCCGGTCGTCGCCCTCAACCGGGCCGTCGCGCTGGCCGAGGCCGACAGCGTCGCCGCAGCTCTGGACGTAGTCGACGACCTCGCCGAGCCGCTGGCCGAATACGGGCCCTACCACGCGGTCCGCGCCGACCTGCTGCGCCGGGCCGGCCGCGCCGCGGAGGCCGTCGCCGAGTACGAGCTCGCCGCGGAGCGGGCCGGCAACGCCAGCGAGCGGACCTTCCTGCTGTCCCGGCGGGACGCGCTCTTGGCGTGACCGGCGGCTGTGCACCATGATGGCGTCGCGGTTGCCCGCCCGGGGGACATATCAGTGGCGGAAATCGATGTTCGGGCATGTCATCAGTGGTTCACAGGGGAGGGGATTATGTCCGAAGCCGTACCAGTCCACGGCAGATCGAAGAATCTGGTCCTGGCAGCGATGATCTTCGCGGTCGCCATGACGTTCATCGACCAGACGATCGTGTCCATCGCGGTGCCGGAGATCCAGACCAAGCTCGGGCTCTCCGCGACCGGCGTGCAGTGGGCGGTCAACGCCTACCTGCTGGCCCTGGCCTCGCTGTTCGCGTTCGGCGGCCGGCTGGCCGACACGCTGGGCCACCGCCGCATGGTGACGCTCGGCGTCATCATCTTCGCCGCCGCCTCGGCGATGTGCGGCGCCACGCCCAAGGGCTCGCTGGCCGAGGCCTGGCTCATCACCTTCCGCGCGCTGCAGGGGCTGGGCGGCGCGATCATGTTCCCGGCGGCGCTGGCCATCGTCGTGCAGACCTACGAGGTGCGCGAGCGCGGCAAGGCCCTGGCCACCTTCTTCGGCATCTCCGGCGCGCTGACCGCGATCGGCCCGATCATGGGCGGCTTCCTGACGCAGTGGACCTGGCGCGCGATCTTCTGGGTCAACCTGCCGGTCGCGGCCGTGGCGATCCTGCTGATCGCGCTGTCCAAGCCGGTCACCGACTTCCGCCCGGCCAAGATGGACTACCGCGGGCTGGCGCTGATCACCGGCGGCATCGTGCTGGGCGTCTTCGGCTTCCAGCAGGCCCCGCTGTGGGGGTGGAGCAACCCGGCGATCGGGATCTGCATCGCCGCCGGCCTGGCTCTGCTGCTGGTGTTCTACCGGGTCCAGCGCAAGACCGACTCGCCGCTGATCGACATGGACATCTTCCGCAACCGGACCTTCCTGGTCGAGAACCTGGTCCTGGGCATCTCGATGCTGGTGTTCGTCCCGCTGTTCCTGTTCTCCAGCGAGTACGCGCAGATCTCGCTCGGCAAGCAGGCCAAGGACGCCGGCGTGTTCCTGCTCTACTTCTTCATCGGCTTCGCCATCGCCACCCAGATCGGCGGCCGCATGCTCGACCGGGTCGGCGCCAAGCGGCCGGTCACCATGGGCTGTGTGCTGGCCGCCGTGGGCTTCTTCCTGTGGGCCCAGAAGGTCACCACGCTGGACTTCGGCAAGCAGCAGTGGTTCATCGTCCTGGCCGGCGCCGGCATGGGCTTCATGCTCTCCCCGGCCAGCACCGACGCGGTGAACCAGGCCGGGCGCTACTCCTACGGCGAGGCCACCGGTATCACCCAGACGATCCGGAACTACGCGGCGAGCCTGGGGCTGGCGGTGCTGGGGACGACGTTGGTGTCGCGAATGCGGACCAACGTCAGTAACCAGCTGGTCGCGCAGGGCACGCCACGCGGCGTCGCCGACCACCTGGCGGCCGGGCTGGCGCAGATGCAGAACAGCGGATCTTCCAGCGGGTCTTCGGGCAGTGGCTCGTCGGGCAACGGCGCGCCGGACCTGTCGCAGATCCCGCACTTCTACAAGGTGGCCTTCGCGCAGTCGACCGCGACGATCTTCTACGCGATGGCCGGGATCATGGCGGCGGCCGCGATCGTGGCCTTTGTCGGGCTGAAGCGTGGCGTCGCGCCGGAGGCGGTTGCGGCGGCTGACGCTGTCGAGGTTCCGGACGGCGGACCGACGCAGGGGGTTGCGGAGGCGACTGCTTAAGCAGTCTGCTTAGCCTCCGCTTGTCGGACGAACTGACCTACGGCGCCGTCGTCGCCGCGGCTCGCGGGCGCAGCGTGAAGCTGATGCCCAGCGCGAGCGCGGTGATGGCGGCGCCGATCCATGCCGTCGTGGTGAAGCCGCCGTCGGCGGGGAACAGCGCACCGGTCGGGGTGTGCGCGGCCAGCAGCAGGGCGCTCAGGGTGCTGCCGAGCGAGAAGCCGATGCTGCGGACCACCTGGTTGACGCCCATGGCGCTCGCCGTCTCCTGCGCCGGGGTCACCTCCAGGATTACCGCGGGCATGGCCGCCGAGAACGCGCCGACGCCGAGACCGAGCAGCGTCATCGATACCAGCGGGCCGGCGATCGTGCCGCGGGCCACCGCGAACAGCGCGAACGCGGCGATCACGACCGCGGTCGCGGCGGTGACCAGCGCCGGCGCCGACAGATGCTTGCGCAGCTGCGGGCTCAGGCGGCCGGCGACGAAGCCGACGACCGAGAACGGGACGAGGAACAGGCCCGCGGTGAACGTGCTCAGGCCGAAGCCGTACCCTGCGACGCGCGGCGTCTGCACGTAGCGCGTGATGCACGACAGCAGCAGGTACATCCGACGCCGGCCACGAGCATCGCCGCGTTCGCCCCGGCCACCGCGCGATGCCGCAGCAGGCGCAGGTCCACCAGCGGCGTGCTGAGCGCGCGCTCGCGCAGCGTCCAAGCGGCGAGCAGCAGCAACGCCGCGACGACGCCCCCGACCGCCAGCGGCAGATGGTCCTGCCACAGACTCGCCTCGCCGAGGACCAGCAGCAGCACCAGGACGCCGGCGGTGAGCAGGCCGCTGGCCGTCGCGTCCGGCGCCGGGGCGACAGGCTGCCGCGAGGCGGGGAAGAAGCGGACCGCGACGAGCAGCGCCACGACCGACAGGCCGAGCGCGGCGGCGTAGGCGAGGCGGATGCCGCCGACGTCGGTGAGGTAGCCCGCCAGCGGATAGCCGAAGCCGACCCCGGCCGTGGAGGCGACCGAGATCATCGCGATGGTCGAGGCGGCCCTGGCCTGGTCGAGGTGCTCGCGCGCCGAGGCCATCATCAGCGGACCCAGGGCCAGCCCGCACCCCTGCGCCGCGCGTCCGACCAGCAGCGGCCCGAGGGGGAGCGGCAGCACCGTCAGGACACTGCCGGCCACGATCACGCCGAGCGTCGCCAGCACGACGGGGCGGCGGCGCGCGCCGGAGCCGAGGCGGCCCAGGACCGGGGTGGCCACGGCGCCGGTGAGGAGAGAGACGGTGAGCGTCCACTGTGCCGCCGCGAGCGAGACGTGCAGCGTGGTCGCGACGCTGGTGATCAGCGGGCCGCCGACGCTGCCGACGACGGCCATGACCACGCCGATCAGCAGCAGCGCGCGCGGAAGCGGGGTGGCGGGGGATGGTTCGCCGGAGCCGGAGCCGGAGCCGGAGCCGGAGCCGGAGCCGGAGCCGGAGCCGGAGCCGGAGCCGGAGCCCGGGGTCGGCGGGCCGGCTGCTATCGGTGCGGCGGCGGTCATCGGTTGGTCTCGCTGGTGATGTGCGTGAACAGTCCCGGCTGGATCCGGGTCCGCACCCCGAGCGCCCACGGCTCCTCGACCTCGCGCACCTCCAGCGCCGCACCGTTGTTGAGCAGCATGCCGAACGCCAGGAACGTCTTGACCGTCACCGGATCCAGCCCCGTGGTGTCGGCGACCAGCCGCCACATCCCGCCGAAGCTCTCGCGCACGGCGTCCCGCACCTCCGGCTCGCTCGCGGCCGCGAAGCCCTGCAACTGGAGCAGGAGCGCGGTCCGGTCGGCGAGCAGCCCGTTGTACGTCTCACCCATCGCCGACAGCGCCTCCAGCCCGCCGCGGTCCCCGGCCGCCTCGCGCATGGCCCCGGTGAGCTGTTCGAACGCTGATCGCACCACCTGGATGAAGAGGTTCTTCTTCGACCCGAACAACCGGAACACATAGGCCTGCGTGATCCCGGCCCGACGCGCGATGGTCTCGGTCGAAGTGCCGTGCAACCCACCGAGCGCGAACTCCTCGGCGGCGATGCCGAGGATCTGCGCGCGGCGCTCATCGGCGGTCATCTTCGGCGGTGATGGGGGTGCCATGCAGGCATGTTACTACTCACTAACAAGTAACTACGTCGGGGTGCGCACAGCCGCTCGCGGGCGGAGGATGGAGGGAGACGACAAGAGGTGGCGACGCTATGCGAGCCCGGGCCATCGCACTGGTGGTGGCGGTGGGGTGCGCTGCCGGAGGGTGTGCTTCGGCGACGGCCAGTCCGGCGACTCCGCCGAGCAATTCACCCTCCCCGACCTCAACCTCTCCGACCTCAACGCAGGCACCTCCCTCGACGAGCACCGTCACGGTGACTCCCTCGGCCACGCCGACTCCCGCTGTTCCTGTGGTCACGCCGACACCGACACCGACGCCGACGGCCCAGGACCCGGCGGCGGTGGTCTCGGCGTTCTACGCAGCGATCAACGCACAGGACTACGCCACCGCATGGAACTTGGGAGGCGACAACCTCGGCTTCACGTACAGCGCGTTCGCAGCAGGTTTCGCCGGTACGGCCCACGACGTGCTGACCATCACCGGCGAACAGGGCAACACGGTCGACATACACCTCGAAGCCTTGCAGGACGACGGCTCGGCCAAGGTCTACGACGGCTTCTACCTGGTCAGCAATGGTCAGATCACCGAGGGGCGGCTGACCCAGACCGGCACCGTCGGGCCGGGCTGACCTGGCGCGCTCGCCGGCTGCTGTACACGCGGTCACAGCGCTTTCCCCGTGCGCCTCAGACCAGCGGCTGGTGATCGTTTGTCGGCCTGGCCGCAGGCGTCGGCCGCAGCCCCATCGGCGCCCGCCCCGGTGCCGTCCACTCGATCAAGTACCGCATCTGCAACGTCCGGTGCCAGCGGGCCCCGGGCAGCGCCTCCAGCGCCGTCTTCTTCGACTCCGCCCAGGACGGGATGGCGTCGAAGCTCACCGGCATGCCGTCCGGGCCCGACGTGCCGCCGTGCGCGAGGCGGATGGTGTGCATCAGCGGGATCTGCGCTGCCGCGATCAGCCAGTCCAGCGCCGACCGGCTCATCGCCAGGCCGGCCACCGCCAGCCGGCCGCCGGGCTCCAGGAGCGAGGCCATGGCTTGGAGCGCGGGCCCGGGGTCCATGTGGTGCAGCGCGGCGACGGAGGTGACGAAGCTGAAGGAGTGGCGGGGGAGCACGCCGTCGCGGACCGCGGCCAGGAAGTCGGCCTCGACGACCTCGACGTCCAGGCCGGCGGTGCGGCGGCGGGCCTGCTCGGCCATCTCCGGCGACGCGTCCAGGGCCACGACCCACGTGGCGCGCGCGGCCATCTTCTGCGCGAGCAGGCCGTCGCCGCAGCCGACGTCCAGCGCCGTGCGGCAGTACGGCGGCATGGCGCGCACGATGCGGTCGTGGTGCGCGACGTTGTGGTTCCAGTAGGCGTGGTCCCGGGAGTCCGTCACATCAGGTCAGACGACTTTTGATCGCGGAACGGTTCGGGTTGTCGTGTAACAACCGCAGTTACCGGAAGTGCACCAGAATCCGCCCCGCGTTGTTCGGGTCCTCCTCGACCCGCGCATAGAGCCGCCGGAGTTGCTGCTGTCCGAGGAACGCCATCACCCGCCGCTTCAGCGTGCCCGCGCCGCGGCCCGGGATGATCTCCAGGACGTCGACGCCGGTCGCGGAGCAGCGGAACAGGGCCTGCTGGACGGTGCGGTAGATGGCGCGGTCGTCGCGGAAGACGCCGTGCAGGTCCAGGGTCTCCATCGCGGTGGCCTCCCGGGGTCGATGCGCTGGCGCGCCGTCCCACCATATGACCAACGGCGGGCCGGATGTCCTGAAGCTGCGCCTGAGCTTGAACGCCGAACCCTCGACCTGAGGTTGAACGTCGGGCCGCGCCAACCCTGAACCCGATCTTGAACCAGGGTCTTGACCTGCGGCTGCCGTCCCCCTACTGTCGCGCATCAGTTAGTAATCCTTACTGACGAAAAGTCGAGCCGGGAGGGCCCGTGAAGCGCACCCGAACCCGAACCACCCTGGTGGCCGCCGTGGCCGCGCTGGCGGCCGCCGCGTCGCTGTCCGGCGCCACGGCGTCCGCCGACTGCCGGCAGCTGCCGAAGCACATCTTCGCGCCCTACTTCGAGGGCTACACCACCGACAGCCCGGCCGCGCTGGCCGCCGCCTCCGGCAACAAGTACCTGACACTGGCGTTCATCCAGACCCCGGCGCCGGGCTCCTGCGACATCGACTGGAACGGGAACCCGGCCGCGCCGATCGCCTGGTCGCACTACGGCGCGGACATCGCGAAGATCCGGGCGGCCGGCGGCGACGTCGTGCCCTCCTTCGGCGGGTACGCCGCCGACCACGGCCAGGAGGAGATCGCCGACAGCTGCACCGACGTGAACAAGATCGCGCAGGACTACGAGTCCGTGGTCACCACCTATGGCGTCACGCGGCTGGACTTCGACGTCGAGGACTTCTCCGAGTCCAACGCGGCCGGCGTGGACCGGCGGAACAAGGCGATCAAGATCGTCGAGGACTGGGCCGAGCGGACCGGGCGGCGCGTGCAGTTCGTCTACACGGTCGGCACGAACATGACCGGGCTGAACGTGCCCACCGGCGTGAACGTGATCCAGAACGCGGTCGCGAACCACGCGCGCATCGACATCGTCAACATCATGACGTTCGACTACTACGACAACCAGCCGCACGAGATGGCCGCCGACACGGCCACGGCCGCCGCCGCGGTGGTGCAGCAGCTGCGCGCGGTGTACCCGCACGAGTCCGACTCCGAGCTCTACCACCACCTCGGCGTCACCGAGATGATCGGCATCGACGACTTCGGGCCGCCGGAGGTCACCACCCCCGCCGACGCCGTCGCCATCGAGAAGTGGGCCGCGAAGAAGGGGCTCGCGGAGCTCTCGTTCTGGGCGCTGGAGCGCGACAACGGCGGCTGCGTCGGGACCGCCGGCAGTGACGGCTGCTCAGGCGTCGCGCAGAACACGTGGCAGTTCAGCAACACGTTCGAGGCCTTCACGAAGCGGTAGCGCGGTCGGCTTCGACTCACGCGGACGGGCGCCGTGCGGTTGCCTGCGGCGCCCCGCCTGCGAGTCTGGACACATGTCTGAACAACCTCCGGCCGCAGGCCGCCCCCGGGTCCTGTTCATCGTCAGCGCCGCGCACCAGTTGACGATGAAGGACGCCACCCTGCGCACCACCGGCTTCTGGGCCGAGGAACTGCTCGTGCCGTACAAGGCGTTCACCGAGGCCGGCTTCGACGTCAAGTTCACCACCCCGGCCGGCCTGGTCCCGCAGCCGGACCCGCGCAGCCTGAACGCCCAGGACGGCGCCGAGCTGGACCACCTCCCGGACCTGCGCACCCCGCTGGTCCTGGACGACGTCGAACTCGACGGCTACGAGGCGGTCTACGTCCCCGGCGGCCACGCCCCGATGGAGGACCTGGCCACCGACGAGGTCTCCGGCCGCCTGCTCACCGAGGCACTGGCGGCGGGCATACCGGTCGGCACGGTCTGCCACGGCGCGGCCGCCCTGCTCGCCGCCCGCCGCGACGACGGCACCCCGACGATCGCCGGCTACCGCCTCACCGGCTTCACCGACGAGGAGGAGCGCCAGGGCGGCCTCGCCGACAACATGCGCTACCTGCTGGAGGACGAGCTGGTCGAGCGCGGCGCCGACTTCGTCGAGGGGCCGGCGTACCAGCCGCACACCGAGACCGACCGGAACCTGCACACGGGGCAGAACCCGCAGTCTTCGGCGCAGATCGCCGCGGACATGCTGGAGGCGCTCGGGAAGTAAGTACCTCGAATCGAGGTACCTCGACACCGAGATACCTCCGCGTCGAGGTATCTCGGTGTCGATGTACTTCGGTGTCGGTGTACCTCGGTGTCGAGGTACCTCTGTGTCGGTGTACCTCCGAGTACCTCCGAGCCGAGGTGCTGAAGTCGATGTGCTGAGCCAGCTCCCGGCTGCCCTCAGTACCCCAGCACCGCCGCCACCCTCAGTACCGCAGCACCGCCGCCACCCCGGCCGCGTCAGCCAACGTCTCGTCCGGCACGAACACCACCAGCGCGCCGCCCTCCACCGCGTTCTCGACCAGCAGCTCGACGATGTCGGTGGCCACTCCGGGCTCCGGCGGCTCGAAGTCCTCCTTCGGCTGCGGCAGCGTGACCGGCTCCGGGAAGGGCACGGTCGTCAGCTCGCGGCCGTCGCCGCCGACCTTGCCGGCGATCAGCAGGCCCTCCTCGACCAGCAGGCGGTAGACGCGCTTGTCGGCCACGGCCGTCCAGACCTCCGCCGGGCCGCCGACGTACTTGTTCTGCGACCGCGCGTCGCCCAGCTCGCCCACCGCGCGCTCGACCTGCTCGCCGCGGTACGCCTCGATCGTCGGCGCGATCCGCTTGGCCAGGTCAGCCGGGGTTTCCTTGTCCATACCGGTCAGCGGCAGGGTCCCGGCGACCAGGTCACGGTAGATGGTGAGCTCCAGGAAGGCCGCGAGGATCTTGTCGCCGCCGATGACGAACAGCGGCAGCCCGTTGTGCGCCTTCAGCGCCCGGCCGAGGTTCTTGTCGACGGTGCGCAAGTACTGCTTGACGTACTCCTCGTGCGCCTCGTACGGCTGCGCGCGCGGGATCGGCCCCGGCACCGCGTCCTCCGGCGACGGGATCGCCGGCGCGTCGGGAAAGCCGTGCTCCTTCACCTCCCGCAGCCGCGAGGCCGCGCCCCGGAACAGCCGGCACATCTCCTGGTCCAGCACCAGCACCAGGTACGGCCACGACCGCTGTTCGGCCGCGGCCAGATACCGCGTCAGGTACCGGTCGGCGAACTCCACCCGCGGCCGCACCTCGGCGTCCGTCGGCACCTGCCAGACCTGCGTCGGCTCCGCCGCACTGAGGTAGACGACCAGCTCACCGGCGGGCACACCGGGATCAACGAGCTCGGCGATGGCATCCGGCGAGATCTTGCCATCCCGCAGCGCGAGCCGCACATCCCGCTCGACGTCCTGGTCCTCAGCCAGCTGCCGCTGCGCCTCGGTGCACAGCCCGCGCAGCAGGATGCGGTCCTTCTCGCTGAAGGGCGCCTTCGGATCGACCGGCATCACCATGGTGACCGCCGGATAAGGACGCGAGGCGCGCAGCGTGACCAGGGTTTCGGGCGTCAGTTCGGAGATGTCCACCTGGCCACTGTCGCGCCGGTGGACGCCGATGACCTGCGGTCGAATCCATTCGTGTGGTCAGCGGGGTCGGTGGCGGGCTCAGACGGGGCTCAGCCCGGGTATCGGCCGAGGCCTCAGTCGGGGTCGGCGGCGAGCGGCGGGGCGGGAGTGGTTGTGCTCTCCAAGTACTTGGTCATCTGCCACTCGAACACATCGGTGGGTCCCGAGATCGGTATCTCCAACTCGCGCCGAACGGCCTCGTAGAACCCACGCCGGGCCTGGCTCGTGGCCTCGATGGTCTCGATCCAGGTCATGCTGGAGGACCGGCCGAGGGCGAGAGCTTGAAGCTCCGAGGCCATCTGATGCCAGGACCGGGCCGCCTTGATCACGTCGGGGCCTCCGAGCATGAGGACCGCCTCCCACTTCACCGTCCGGTCCTCCCCGGCCGCCGCCAGCAGCGGCAGCCCCTCGGCGGGATCGAGCGGATCATCCTCGGGGTGCACGCCGTTGAAGGCCGCGATCCGCACGATGACGGTGATGAGGTGCTTCAACGAATGCGCGTAGTCGGTGTAGGCGGCGATCCGCCGCTCGTCCCAGCGCACTGATTGCGCCCGCCGCCACCGCGAGCGCTCCGTCGCAGTCGTGCTGAGGTACGTGGCCGCCGCGCCGAACAACACGCCGAGCAGCGCCGGTAGCGCCTGCAGAAACGGGCGCATGCCTCTGTTTCCCCCCTACGATAGGCCGCGGTTCCCCAGCTGGAGGAACCCTGGTCACCGGCCCCGACAAGGTTAGCTCCCCCAGTCCGGGCGCGGCCGCACAGCCGCGGGTGGTCCAGGCCGAGCCGGAGTCGGCGGGCTTGAGACCATGTCTCCGTGAACCGTGAGACTGAGACCTTCGACGAGGTGGCGATCCCGCACCGGTGCGCCGGCGATGTCGTCACGCTCCACGAATGCCGCCGTCCCCACAACGATGCTCTGGTCGTTTTCGGCGTCCGAGTCGATGCCCACGGGTTGTCGGCGTCGATGGGGATCGAGACACTCAACGGCGACGGGCTCGACGCCTTCGTCCAGACGCTCGACAACGACTTCCGGGGGTGGAGCGGCGAACGGGTCTGGACCTCGTCACGAGGTGACCTTGAAGTCCGGGCACGTCATGTCGGCAAGGCGATCCAACTGGACTGGACCCTGCGCTTCCCAGAACCGGTTGAGCAGTCACCGGACTGGGAGTTGACAGTCCACCTCCATGTTGACCCCGGCGAATCGCTCAAGGACCTCAGCACCCGTATCGCGGCGTTCCTCGACGTCTGATGTCAGTCGGCCTCGGCACACAGGGGGATGTCGTACAGCACGCGTACGGCGACCAGCCTCACAGCCTGGTCGCCGTACCCTCCCTATTGTGCCGTGACCGTGGCCTCCGGCGCGCGCGCCGTCACCGTGTTCGAAGACTCCGCGGCCTCCTGCCTCGAGCGCTCGATGCGCACCTTCAGGTTCTTCATCAGCGGCTGGTCGCTCTGCGCGCTGTAGTCCTTGATGCCGACCAGCACGTTCATCTCCGGCATGTACCCGGCCGCGCACCCCCGTGGAATCGCGTACTCGACGGCCAGGAATCCGCGCAGCGTGCGCTTCGAGCCGTCCTTTGACGTCGCCGTGATGTCCACCGGCTCGAACTGCGCGACGCCCCGCTCCCGCATGTCGTCCTTGTTCATGAACACCAGCGTCCGCAGGTTCTTGATCCCGCGGTAGCGGTCGTCGTCGCTGTAGATGGTCGTGTTCCACTGGTCGTGTGAACGCATCGTGCCCAGTGAAAGGGTGCCGGGGGCCGGGACCGCGTCGGGCAGCGGTGCGGCGGAGAACTCGGCCTTGCCCGACGGTGTCAGGAACACCAGCTCGCGCGCCGGCTGCTTGATCCGGAAGCCGAGCGGGAGCCGCACGCGGCGGTTGAAGTCCTCGAAGCCGTCCAGCACCTTCGCCATGGTGTCGCGGATGCGGTCGTAGTCCTCGACGTACCACTCCCACGGCGTCTTCGTCCTCGGCAGCGCGGCCTTGGCGATCCCGGCGATGATCGCCGGCTCCGACAGCAGGTACGGCGACGCCGGCTTCTTCATCCCGACCGACAGGTGCACCATGCTCATCGAGTCCTCGACCGAAAGGTGCTGCACGCCGCCGCGCTGGTGGTCCTTCTCGGTGCGGCCCAGGCACGGCAGGATCAGCGCCTTCCGGCCGTGCACCAGGTGGCTGCGGTTCAGCTTGGTGCTGACGTGGAAGGTCAGCTCGCACTCGCGCAGCGCGTCGTAGGTGTAGCGGGTGTCCGGGGCGGCGAGGGCGAAGTTGCCTCCCATGCCGCAGAACACCTTCACCTCGCCGCGGTGCATGGCCTCGATCGTGGTGACCGTGTCCTTGCCGAACTCCCGGGGCGGGTCGATCTGGCACACCTCCGCCAGCCGGTCCAGGAACTCCGGCTTGGGCCGGTGGTCGATGCCGCAGGTGCGGTTGCCCTGGACGTTGCTGTGTCCGCGCACCGGCGACGGCCCGGCGCCCTCGCGGCCGATGTTGCCGCGCAGCAGCAGGAGGTTGACGATCTCGCGGATGGTGTCGACGCCGTGTTCGTGCTGCGTGATGCCCAGGCACCAGCTGATGACGCTCCGGTCGGCCGTCCGGTACACCTGCGCGGCCTTGCGGATGTCCTGGCGGCTGACCGCCGACTGCCGCTCGATCTCGTCCCAGGAGGTGTCCTGGACCAGGGTGCGGTACACCTCGAAGTCCTGCGTGTGCCGGGCGATGAACTCCTCGTCCAGCGCCTTCGGGTCGGCCTCCGACCACTCCAGCACGGCCTTGGCCATGCCCCGGATCAGGGCCATGTCGCCGCCGATGCGCGGCTGGATGTTCAGGGTGCTGGTCTTCGTGGCCTTGTTCAGCGCCATCTGCACGAACTCGTGCGGCACGATCGTGCGCGTCGCCGCCGCCTCGACCAGCGGGTTGATGTGCACGATCTGCGCGCCGCGGCGGTAGGCCTCGGCCAGCGAGGTCAGCATGCGCGGGGCGTTGGAGGCGGCGTTGACGCCCAGGACGAACAGCGCGTCGGTGCTCTCCCAGTCCTTGAGGTCGCAGGTGCCCTTGCCGGTGCCGAGCGCCGCGGTCAGGGCCCGGCCGCTGGCCTCGTGGCACATGTTGGAGCAGTCCGGGAGGTTGTTGGTGCCCAGCTCGCGGGCCAGCAGCTGGTACAGGAACGTGGCCTCGTTGCCGAGGCGGCCGGAGGTGTAGAAGGCGGCCTGGTTCGGGTCGTCCAGGGCGCGCAGGGTGCTGCCGATCAGCTCGAAGGCGTCCTCCCAGCCGATCGGCACATAGTGGTCGGTCTCGGCGTCGTAGACCATGGGCTCGGTTAGGCGGCCCTGGTCCTCGAGGGCGAAGTCGGTCCACTGTTCGAGCTCGGAGACGGTGTGCGCGGCGAAGAACTCGCGGCCGGCGCGCTTGCGGGTCATCTCCCAGGTGACGTGCTTGATGCCGTTCTCGCAGATGTCCAGGTGGATGCCCTTGAGGGAGTCCGGCCAGGCGCATCCGGGGCAGTCGAAGCCGCCGTTCTCGTGGTTCATCTTCAGGATGGCGCGGGTGCCCTCGCGGAGTTCGCCCTGCGCCAGGAGCACGTGCGTGACGCTCTTGGCCGCGCCCCAGCCGGCGGAGGGGTGGTGGTAGGGGCGCGAGCTCGGCGGGGCGTCCGGGGTGGCGCCGACCGACGGTTCCAGGGGCGGTTCGGGCAGCTTGTCGGCGTCTTCGGAGGGGTTCACGGTGACCACCTTCCACCGGTCGGCAGCGCGCATGCGGGATCGTCCGCCACCCTAGGCCTGCGGCGCGCCGGTCGCATGCCGGAACCGGTGCGCGATCGGCCACCCGGACGGCCTATTGCGCGCGTCCGGATCCGCGCCCCGGGGACATCCCCAGCATGACGCACGTCCAGCTGCGGCCCGGCTGGCGCCGGGAGGCGCTGCGCACCAGCTTGTGGTGGGTGCCGACGCTGGAAGTCGGGGCGGCGGTGCTGCTGTTCTGGGCCGGCTACCTGCTGGACCGGGCGGCCTACAACGGGTCGGTGAAGCTGCCGTCGTGGGTGATCAGCGGGACCGCCGACGCCTCCCGGCAGATCCTGACCGCGCTGGCCGCCGCCTACATCACCGTGGTCGGCGTGGTGTTCTCGGTGATCCTGGTGGCGCTGACGCTGGCCTCCACCCAGCTCGGGCCGCGGATGCTGCGGAACTTCCTGCGGGACCGGGGCACGCAGTGGACGCTGGGCACGTTCGTCGGGACGTTCACCTACGCGATCCTGGTGCTGATCTCGATCGGGCCGGGCAAACACGGCGACTTCGTCCCGCACGCCTCGATCAGCACCGTGCTGGCGCTGTCCCTGCTGGACGTCGGCGTCCTGATCTACTTCATCCACCACATCGCGGTGCAGATCCAGCTGCCGTACGTCATCGCCTCCATCGCCGCCGACGTGGTGAAGGCCATCGACGAGGAGGCCGCACCGCCGCCAGGAGGCCCGCGGCTGGGGCCCTCCCCGCAGGAGATCCTGGCGGCGATGGACGCCGAGCACGGCGTGGTCACGGCCTCGGAGAGCGGATACCTGCAGTACGTCTCGCACTCCAAGCTGGTCCGCATCGCGACCGAGGCCGACGCGGTGATCCACCTGCTGTACCGGCCGGGGCACTTCATCGTCGCGGGCCGGCTGCTGGCAACGGTCACGCCGCCAGAGGCCGCCCCGCGCGTCAAGGAGGCGCTGCGGATGGCGCACCTGTCCGGCCCGCACCGCTCGCTGTCGCAGGACATCTCGTTCGGGATCGACCAGCTGGTGGAGATCGCAGTGCGGGCCCTGTCGACCGCGGTGAACGACCCGTTCACGGCGCTGAGCTGCATCGACTGGATCGGCGACTGCCTGCGTCAGGTGGCGCTGCGCTGGCATCCCCAGGTGGTGCACCGGGACCGGGCGGGGCATGTGCGGCTGATCCGGACGCAGGCCTCGTACGACCGTCTGGTGCGGCGCGGGTTCGAGAAGGTGCGGCAGAACAGCCGGGGGATGCCCTCGGTGATGATCCGCGAGTTGCAGGCGCTGAAGGAGATCATGGCGCAGGCGCCGCGGGCGGAGCAGTACGCGGTGCTGATGGAGCAGGCGGACATGATCAAGGTTGCGGCAGCGGCGTCGATTCCGGAGGCACGGGATCTAGCGGACGTGGTGGGCGTCTATGACGCGCTGGCGGCGCTGCACGAGCGGCTGGTGCGGGAGGCGGGGGACTAGCGCTTGGCCCGGTTTCGTTGGCCTCCCGCAGCTGAGCCTGCCGTTCGGCCGGGCTCGGGGCGTCGGGGTCAGTCACGTTGAAGCCGCAAAGACCTACGGCCAACGTATCGCGTCATCGGCCGCGCGCCGGCCTTCTATGGCGAACTATGGCGAAGCCGAGCGGGTGGAACGGCATGGGGAAAGGGCTCGGTCCCGCATCGACGATGTGCTTCTCGGGTTCGTGCGGATGTTGGTCGGTCCAGAACGGTGCTTCGAACGGCAGCGCTTCCCCGACGTTCTCCACGACGCCGTTCACGCCATCGATTTCGATGGCGCGCAGGAGGGCTCCTTCGCTCCAATCGCGCGGTCAGCGCCTTCAGCGAGGACGCGCTCAGGCAACGCAGGGCCGTTACAGCGCAGGAAGTCCAGCACGCAGATGAGGTCCAGGCCGGGAACGCTGAGTACATAGACAGTGTCTGCCGGCGGATAGGTCGCCTCGGCGAGAGCCTCGCCTCCGGTGGGCTCGACCTGCCAGCCCGGCGCAAGGCGCCGCACGAGCCCTTCGGCGGCGACCGGATCGGAGGTCTCGCCCCGGCGCAGCGCCTCGACGATGTCGCCCTCTGCGAAGGCGAGTATTTCGGTCTTGGCACCCACTGCTTTCGCCCTGCTTTCTCTACCGATCTCCCTCGACCCGGGTCGGAGCTGAGCCCCATGATGTCGGTCGCCACTGACGATGCCATCGCCGAAGGGAGTCGCGGTGGCCGTGCGCGCCGCTGGTGTGCCTCCGGCAGCGGTGCGCCTTGGTGCGCGCGGCGCCGTCCGGTTTCGGACGGCGCCGCCAGGTCCAGCGGTTCGGCCGGGTCCTGGGTGATCGCGGTGATCAGGAAGCGTAGGTTCTCGGTGACGGACCGCCGCAGGCCTGGTCGATCAGTCTCGGCAGTTGGGAGGCGGCCCACGCGGCCCAGGCAGGCGAGTCTGTCGAGTCGTCCGAGGTGGCCGACGGGGAGGACTCCGGGGGCTGCGAAGGTCCGCCTTCAGCCATTACTCGCTTTGCCAGGTGAAGGTGGCCTTGGCGAAGTCGCCGGCGGCCAGGTCCTCGCGCCTGATGAGCCAGTACAGCCGCCCGGTGTCGCCCCACTCCATCGCGGCGCGGCCGTCGCTGTCGACCTGCAGAAGCATCACCAGCTCGTCGAGCAGCTCGCGGCGCTGCGCCTTGGCCGCGTCGTCGTCGCCGGGGGCCACGGCGTGCGAGGCCTCCTTGGTGACCGAGCCGGCCTTGGGCAGGGCGTAGCCGCCGACCCGGTGGTGCGGGGAGTGGTCGCGGCGGAACGAGGTGAGGGCGTCGTAGAAGCCGTCGCCGTCGGCGTCGCCGACCGTCGGGTACTCGGTGTAGTCGTCGTCGGCGGCCGGGTCGTCGCCCGCCTCGCCGAACGCCGCGACCAGCGCCGCGTTCTCGTTGTCCGGGGCGGTCGCTATCAGTTCCCCGGTCAGCATGATGCGCGGGAACGCCTCCAGGCCCTCCGGCGCGGGCCGCTGGGCCACGTTCTCGGTGCCTTCGGGGACGTAGACGACGCGCGTGCCGCCGGTGATGGTGTCCGGGTCCAGGTACTGCACCGCGTCGTCGCCGACGCCGTTGAAGTAGAAGAACAACAGCATCCCGTCGCTCGGCACGGGGATGTCCAGCTCCTGCACCGGGATCTCACCGCAGTCGACCGCCGCGATGAACGACAGCGGCCCGTGCCCCTCCCACTCCGGCCACGGCACGTCCGCCGGCAGCAGGGGCTCCCCGCCGAGGTAGCCCACCAGCGGCTCGCCCTCGTTCTGCTCGCGCAGGTGGAAGCCCGGGCGCAGCAGCTCGATCCACTTCTTGGCGTTCTCCGGGCTGAAGAAACGCCGGCCGGCCTCGGCCAGCGGTGACTCACTGATCTCCATGCGCGGAATGCTTTCAGGTGTCCGCTCGCGCGACAAGCCGTTGCGGCATGTTTGTGCAGGGCGCCTAAGAGTTCTGTCCCCGGCCACACTCAGCTCATGATCCCGGCCTCGTAGGCGAGGATCACCAGCTGGATCCGGTCCCGGGCGTCCAGTTTGGTCAGCAGGTTCGCCACGTGGGTCTTCGCCGTGGCCAGGCTGATCACCAGCTCGGCGGCGATCTCGCTGTTGGCCAGGCCGCGCGCGACCAGGGTCAGGACTTCGTGTTCGCGCTCTGTGACGCCCGCCAGCTTGCCGCGTGCGCCGCCGTTGCCGTTGCCATTGCCCCGTGCGTCGCCGCCCGCGATGTCCCGCTGGTCCCGCTCGGCGCGCTGCGCCCGGTCGGCGGCGGAGCCCTGATCGGTGAAGTCGGCGATGAGCCGGCGCGTGACGCTCGGCGCGATCAGCGCGTCCCCGGCCGCGACGACGCGCACCGCGGCCAGGATGTCGTCCAGCGCCATGTCCTTGAGCAGGAACCCGCTCGCCCCGGCCCGCAGCGAGCCGTACACGTTCTCGTCGTCGTCGAACGTGGTCAGCATCAGCACCTTGGTCGCCGGTGCCTCGGCCTTGATCCGGCGGGTGGCCTCGATCCCGTCCAGCCCCGGCATCCGGATGTCCATCACCACCACGTCCGGGTGCAGGTCGTGGACCTGTCGCAGGGCCTCGGCGCCGGTGCCGGCCTGCCCGGCCACCTCGATGTCCGGGGCGTCGGTGATCACCATCACCAGCCCGGCCCGGATCAGCGGCTGGTCGTCGGCCAGCAGGACCCGGATCGGCGGCGTGCCGCTCGTCGCGTTCGCGCTGCCTATGCCGTTCATGCCGTTCATGCCGCTCATGCCGGGATCCGCGCTGCCACCCGGAACCCGCCCTCGGGGCGCGGACCGGCGTCGAAAGACCCGTGCAACAGCGACACCCGCTCCCGCATCCCGGCCAGCCCGAACCCGCCGCCCGCGCGCGGGGCGTCGGCGAGGCCGCCACGACCGTCGTCGAGCACTTCTATCACCACCTCCCGAGGCCGGAACGCGATCGCCACCGAGCACTGCCCCGTGTCCGCGTGCCGCACCACGTTCGTCACCGACTCCTGCACGATCCGGTACGCCGACAGGTCCACCTCCGCCGGCAGCTCCCGGCGCTCGCCGTCGAACCGCACCCGTACCGCGACCCCGGCCCTGGCCGCGTTGTCGGCCAGCGCCGGCAGGCTGTCCAGCCCCGGCATCGGCGCGCCGCTGTCCCGGTCGTTCTCGGCCCTGCGCAGCGCGACCAGCATGTGCCGCAGCCCGGTCAGGGTCTCCCGGCTGGTGGTCTCGATGACCTCCAGCGCCTCGGCGGCCAGCACCGGCTGCGTGCTGATGCAGCGCTTGGCCGCCCCGGCCTGGATCGCGACGATCCCGATGCTGTGCGCGACCATGTCGTGCAGCTCGCGGGCTATCCGCAGCCGCTCGGCGGTCACCGCGCTGGCCGCGACCTGCTCGCGCAGCGCCCGGCCGTGCTCGCGCCGCTCGCGGATCAGCACGCCGCCGATGAACGCCACGGCCAGCAGCAGGACGGCGTTGCTGAGCCGGCCGTACGGGGTCGGGCCGCCGGGCGTGGCGGCGAACTCCAGCACCGTCCAGGCCGCGAACGTCGTGATCGTCGCGGCCAGCCCGATCCACCGCGGCCGGCTGGCGGCCACCACCGACACCAGCGCGCCGGCCCCGACCAGCGACATCGTGCTGCCCTCGCCGAGCGCCGTCAGCCACGCCGCCCCCACCAGCAGCCCGGCCAGCGCGGTCACCGGACGGCGCCGGCACATCACCACCGGCGCGGCCGACACCACGGCGAGCTCCAGCCGCTGCGCGCCCTGGAAGTCCACGGTGCCGGGGCCGACCACCAGCGGATGCGGGCCGGCCGGCATCGTGTCGAACACCAGCCAGGCCAGCAGCAGCATCCCGCCCACCGCGAACGCGTCGAACCACCCGGTCGGCGTGCGCCGCCGGGCCAGACGTCGGAGCCGGTTCACCAGCCACACAGGAGCGTTCACACCGGCCAGGCTAGCGATCACCGGCCCTGCGACACATCGGTCGCCAGAACTAGTTCGCGCGGCCGGTCCGCCGGCGCCAAGACCGGTCGCCAGCCCGATCCGGCGCGCCGGGGGAGAGCGGCACCGTAGTGGTCATGATCGAAGTCAACCAACTCACCAAGAGGTTCGGCGGCGTGACAGCCGTCGAGGACCTGACGTTCACCGTGCGGCCCGGCGTGGTCACCGGGTTCCTGGGCCCGAACGGCGCCGGCAAGACCACGACGCTGCGCCTGCTGCTCGGCCTGAACACGCCGACCTCCGGCACGGCCACGGTCGCCGGCCGCCGCTTCCGCGAGTTCGGCACCGGGCTGCGGCACGTCGGTGCCCTGCTGTCGGCCGACGACGTGCACAAGGGCCGCAGCGCCTCGGCGCATCTGCGGGCCCTGGCCCGCAGCAACGGCCTGCCGCCCCGACGGGTCGGGGAGGTGCTGGAGGAGGTGGGCCTGGCCAAGGCCGCGCGGCGCCGGGTCGGCGGGTTCTCCCTGGGCATGAAACAGCGGCTGGGCATCGCGGCGGCGCTGCTCGGGGATCCCCCGGTGCTGATCTTCGACGAACCGTTGAACGGCCTGGACCCGGAGGGCGTGCGCTGGGTGCGCGGGCTGTTCCGGGGGCTGGCGGCCGAGGGCCGGACGGTGTTCGTCAGCAGCCACATGATGAGCGAGATGGAGCACACCGCCGAGCGCGTGGTGGTGATCGGCAACGGCCGGCTCATCGCCGACGAGACCCTGGCGGAGTTCTCGGCGCGCTCCACCGGCACGTTGGAGGACGCGTTCATGGCGCTGACCTCGGCCAGCGTCGAGTACCGGGCCGGGAGCGCGCGGTGAACGCCGCGGGGTTGGCCCCGACCAGGGCATCGACACCGACGGCACTTCGGTCCGCGCGCCTGCGGGACCTGGTCGCCGCCGAGTGGATCAAGTTCTGGTCGCTGCGCTCGACACCGCTGGTGGTGCTCGGCCTGACCGCCTGGTACGGCTACCGCGGTTGGCAGGGCGCGCACGACACCTACCGCCGATACCTGGCCTTCTCCCCGGCGCAGCGCACCGGCTTCACCGACAGCGGCCTGTTCGGCTCCGGCGTCGAATGGCTCCCGATCATGGTGGCGGCCGGTGCGCTCGGCGCCCTGATCGTGGTCTCCGAGCACGCCAGCGGCCTGATCCGCACCACCTTCACCGCAGTCCCCGACCGGCTGCGCGTGGTCGCGGCCAAGGTGGCGGTGCTGACGGCGGTGATGTCAGGGCTCGGAGTGGCGGTGACCGCCGAGGTCTACGCCTTCGACCGCGCGGTCCTGGCCGGCCATCGCCTCTCCTTCGCCCCGAGCGATCCCGGCGTGCCCGCGCTGTTCGTCTCGACGGTCGTGCTGATGCCGCTGTGCGCGCTGGTCGGGATGGCGTTCGGCACGCTGATCCGCAACGTCGCGGCGTCGATGGTCGCGGTGTGCGTGTTCTTCCTCATGGTGCCGCAGCTGTTCAAGAGCCCGACCACGCGTTGGGCGATCGACGTCGGCAACGCGCTGCCCTGCTACGCCTGGGCCCGCCTGGGCTTCCTCGGGCACGGGAAGGTCGTCGGCGGCGAGACCTTCACCGGAGCCCTGGCCGCCTTCGTACTGTGGCCGCTCGTTTCGGCGGCAGTCGTCGCCGTCGTACTGAACCGGAGGGACGTATGAACACCGTCACCGAAATCCACACCGACATCCGGTTCCGCCGGGCGCTTCTGCGAGACGTGGCCGCCGCCGAGTGGATCAAGCTGTGGTCGCTGCGTTCCACGGCCGTCATGGTGCTCGGCGCGTTGTTCGTCGCCGCGTCCAGCACCGTGTTCCTGGCCGGGCACGTGTTCCTGACGCCGCTGGGCAAGGCCACTTTCGACCCCGCCAACATCGAGTTCAACTCCGGCGTGTGGAGCGCGCTGATGCTCGGCGCGGCCTGCGTCGGCGCCGTGGCGATGACCGGCGAGTACGGCAGCGGCCTGATCCGGGCCACGCTCGTCGCGGTCCCGGACCGAAAACGGGTCGTGGCCGCGAAGGCGGCGGCGCTCGTCGTGGCGGCGGGCATCGTCGGCGCGGTGGTCACCGCCGTGACCTACGGCATCGGGTACGTCGAGCTGTCGGGTTCGGGTGTACACGCCGGGCTGCCGACCCCGACGCTGATCCGGACCCTGCTGGCCGCGGTGTTCGCACTGCCGGTCGCGGCGGTGATCGGGCTGGCGTTCGGGGCGGTGGTCCGGCACCCGGCCGGGGCCTGTCTGGCGGCGGTCGCGTTCCTCGCGGGACTGCCGAACCTGCTGCGGACCCAGGGCCGGGGGTTCCAGGCCGACGTCAGCAACGCGATGCCGTACCACGCGTGGGGCACGCTGATCGGCCAGATGCCGGACAACGGTTTCCGGCCACTGCAACCGCCGACGGTCGCGCAGTCCTGGGTGTGGCTGGCCGTGTGGCCGCTGGCGGCGGTCGGTGTGGCGATGCTGGGACTGCGAAGGAGGGATTTGTGACGGGACCGGGTCCGCGGGCGAGACTGGGGCATGACGATCTACCACATCGCCTTCCGGACCGACTGGGCCGACGCCGTCGCGGCGGGGGAATACCACGTCTCCACCCGCGGCAAGACGGTCGAGGAGCAGGGCTTCATCCACGCCTCCACGGCCGCGCAGGTCGCCGGCGTGGCGAACGCCTTCTACGCCGACGCCGAGGACCTCCTGGTGCTGGTCATCGACCCGGAGAAGCTGACCGCGCCGCTGCGGTACGACCCGGTGCCGGGGCCGACGCGCCGTTCCCGCACATCTACGGGCCGCTGAACGTCGACGCCGTCACCGGCACCGCTGAGCTGCGACGGGACGCGGACGGACGGTACGCGTTCGAGGGCTGAGACACCGGGCGCGCGCGGCGGCGGGCCGAGCGGTCTCAGCAACCTGATCCAGCCACGCCGACGGTGGCGCGGGCCGTGTCGGGTGCGGCGATCGGCAGATAAGGGAAAGGACCGGGTGAGGACTCGGTCCGTCCCTCTCCAGGAAGGTGTCACCGCGTGTACTCGATGATCCTGGCCGGTGGTAGCGGAACCCGTTTGTGGCCCCTGTCGCGGGCCGCCAACCCGAAGTTTCTACACCGCCTCGGCGGTACCGACCAAACACTGCTGCAGGCCACGGCGGCCCGCGTCGACGCGCTGTCGCATCCGAACCAGGTGTACGTGGTGACCGGCGTCGCGCACGCCGCGGCCGTGGCGCGCCAGCTGCCGCAGGTGCCCGAGGAGAACATCCTGGTCGAGCCGGCGCCCCGGGACTCGCTGGCGGCCATCGCGCTGGCGGCGGCGGTGATCGCGCGCCGGGATCCGACGGCGGTGGTGGCGGTGTACTCCGCGGACCATCTGATAGGACGGCAGGAACGGTTCGAGGAGCTGATCCGGCTGGCCGCCGACGCTGCGGGGACCGGGGCGCTGGTGACCGTCGGGATCCGGCCGACGCGGCCGGAGACCGGGTTCGGGTATCTGCACCGCGCCGAGGAGATCTCGCCGGGGGTGCATCGGATCGCGGAGTTCCGGGAGAAGCCGTCGGCGGATGTCGCCGCGGCATATCTGGCTTCCGGCGAGTACCTGTGGAACGCGGGCATGTTCGTGTTCCAAGCCCGAGCTTTCCTGGGGGAGCTGGTGCGGCAGCGTCCGCAGCTGTACGCGGGGGTCGCCGCCATCATCGAGGCCTGGGACGGGCCGGACCACGAGACCGTCTTCGGCGCCGTCTGGGACGGGCTGGAGCGGATCTCGGTGGACTACGGGGTGATGGAGGGTGCCGCGGCGGCCGGGAAGGTGGTGACCGTCCCGGCCGACTTCCCGTGGAGCGACATCGGGGACTTCCACTCGCTCGGGGAGTCGCTGGACGGCGACGCCGACGGGAACGTGGTGCTGACCGACGACGCGTTCGCGACGCTGCGCGGGGTCGAGGACTCGGTGGTGGTGTCCACGACCGGCCGGGTGGTCGCGGTGGTGGGGCTGCGCGACGTCGTGGTCGTGGACACCGAGGACGCGCTGCTGGTGTGTCCCCGGGACCGGGCGCACGAGGTGAAGCAGGTCGTGGACGGGCTCAAGGCGGACGGGTACGCCGCGCACGTGTGAGTGACATGGGGAGTGTGGAGGCGCCTGGACGTTCTCGCCCGAGTGGCGCCCCCGTCCGCCCTCAGACGTTCTCGCCGAGCACGTACAGGTCCTCCGGCACCAGCGTCGCGTTGCGCAGCAGGGCCCGGATCAGGTTGTCGTTCAGCGTGTTGCCGAGCGGCTCGACCATGCCGGGCTCCTTCACGACGCCGCGGATCGCCCCGGCGCCCGTCGACAACCGGGCGCGCAGTTCGGCGATGCGGCGCTCGACGGCCTTGGCCGTCCAGGGGTGGACCGGGTTGGGCTGGGCCTCGTTCAGGTCGTCGGCCGCCTGCTTCCAGGTCACCGGGGCCGGGTAGGGCTCGCGGCGCAGGTAGCGCTGGCCCAGGGCGATCAGCATCATGCGCTCGACCGGTGACAGGTCGGTGACGTCGGAGGTCAGGGTGCGGGCCTGGCCGACGTCGCGGTGCTGCTGGCTGGGGTTGCCGACGATGTGCACCTCCAGCAGGTGGGTGCGGCGGTTCGGGGTCTCGATGGTCAGCGGGGTGTAGCCGGGGCCGACGGAGACCTCGTGGTGCCGCAGGACCGGCTCGGTACCCGGCATCAGGATCGGCCGGCGGCCCTCGTTGCGCAGCCACCACTCGTCGCCGTCGCAGGTGAAGACGCCGGCCAGGCGGCTGACGAACTCGTCGTCGCCGCCGATGACCACATGCACGTCGAGCTCGGCGCGCCCGAAGTGCAGCGTGAACTTGCGCGGCGGGACCGCGAAGCCGCTGGGGCCCGCCTTCACGAAGATCGTGCCGGCCGGCGCGGGCGGCACCCCGCCGGCCAGGCTCGGCAGGTTCTGCGGCAGGACCTGCGGGATGAAGTCCCGTATCTGCATCGTGGCCCATTTCCTCGGCGCGGCCCGGCCCGGATGGCTGGGCGGCGGCGGCTGTTCGGTCGGACAGTGGCGATCTCAGGGCGTGAATGAAGCCCGAGCAGCAGCGTACTTCGGATCGCCGGGGAGGGGTCCCGCCTGCTGCGTGGTCCGATATTGCCCATGGTGAACACGGACTACTTCCAGGACGACGACGTCGACAACGAGGCGCCCTACCGGACCTTCGGACTGGGCCAGAGCAGCCGGCTGCGAGCCGGCGTGAGCATCCGCCGAGAGCACCGATGACTCGGTGACGCGGGGAGCGAGGGGCCCCGCATCCGAACAAGCACACGAGTTTCCGCCACACCGACGGTCACGGGGCCGGCCGGCGTGACGGAAGGGGCGACTGCCCCGCGGCGGGGGCCGGCGGGGCGGTCGGGCCGGAGCCGGCGGCGACGCCACCGGTGCCGGCGAGGGGGTGGGGGCTGGGGGACTGCCTCGCCGTCGGTCACGGGGCCGGTCGGCGAGGCGGGGCCGGCCGCTCGGCCGGCGGGGGCCGGGGGGTCGGTCCGTGGCGGGTCGGGACGGGAGCAGGACAGGGGGATGCCTTACCGCCGGTGACAAGGCTGGCCGCTCGGCTCGCGGCGGCCGGCGAGTTGGTCGGCGGCAGGGCAGCAAGCAGTAGGACAGCAGCGCAGGGGGATGCCTCACCGCCGGACTCGGGGCCGGTCGGCGAGGCGCGGGGGACGGGCCGACCGGAAGGTCGGCCTGAACCAGGGCAGCGAGACACGCCGCCTCTCCGACGGTCACGGGGCCGTGCGGCGGGGCGGCGTTGTTGCGTGTCGGGGCACCTCCCGGCGTGGGAGCCGCGGTTGCGGGCGAGCCGGGGCTCCGGTGCGTCTCGCGGCATTTTCGGCGTGGCGCGGGCGCGCCGGCTCGTCGGCGAGCGGGAGCCGCGCCGACAGCACCGATTCGTATCCTTGTTCTGTTTGACAGCCCTCGACTTTGGTCACCCTTCCTTCCGCGCCCCGGCCAGGTCGCGCCGCTCACCGCTGCGCCGTCCGGGGGTGACCTGGCATGGAGCCTGATTCCCGACGGTAGGACGACCTTCGGATCATCGCAGGAATCTGTCCTGCTCCAGACCGAGGGAAGTGAACGGGATGCAATGTCATAAACCCGGGCACCGTGCCTCCGCACGGTGCGTTTCCGCACTGCTGGCCGCGAGCGCGCTGCTGGCTGCCGCTGTCGACCACCTCGGGGGCACCGTGGTGCGGCCCGCGGTCCAGACCGCGGCGCTCGATGTGCCCTCGGCGCCGGATCCCGCGCCGCTGCCCGACGCGCTGAACGGCACCGGTGCTCCGGTGCGACCGGCCCCCGCGGAGGCTGATCCGTCAGGGCCGCAGCCCGAGGCCCGGCACTCGCAGCCGGCACGTCCCGCGCGCCGCGCCGCCAAGGCCAAGACTAAGACCAAGACCAAGGCCCCCGCCCGGCATCAGAGCGCGGCGCAGTCCCGCCCGGCCACGCGCCGCCCGGCCCCGGACCGGCACTCCAACTCCTCCCTGCTGGCCCACCTGCCCCCGGCGAAGAACAAGAAGGCGGCCGCCGCGGTCCACGAGGCGCTGTCCCTCCTCGGCGTCCCCTACCGCTGGGGCGGCACCACCCGCGCCGGCGGCTTCGACTGCTCCGGCTTCACCCAGCACGTCTGGGCGGTGGCCGGCGTGAAGATCCCGCGCACCGTGCGTGCCCAGGCGCGCGCCGGAACGCAGATCCCGTTGAGCAAGGTAGAACCGGGCGATCTCGTGGTCTTCTACCCGACGCAGCACCACGTCGGCATCTACGTCGGCAACGGCCTGGTGATCGACTCCCCGCACTCCGGCTCCTGGGTACGGCCCGATCCGGTGCGCTCCATGCCGGTCTCGGTCGTGGTGCGGGTGCACGCCTGAGCGGACGCGGACGGCGGCGCACGGGGCCGTTCTCGGCGGCGGTCGCGGCCGCCGAGAAAGCCCCGCCGCCGCATCAGGCGCCACAATGGCTCGCATGACTACAGCCGTGGACCGCGCCTACCGCGACCTGAGCCCCCTGGACGTCAGGATCCAGACCCACCGCCGCTACAGCGAAGCAGCCCACGACGTCGAAGCCGACGTCCTCACCGCAGCGGCGATCACCGCCGAGGACACCCTCCTCGACGTGGGCCCCGGTACCGGCACCTTCCTGGCCCGGCTGTCCGCCGCCGGACACACCGCTCCGCTGGCCGCGCTCGACTTCTCCGCCGAATCCGTCGCCACCTGTGCGCGCATCCCCGGCGTGCGCGCCGCTCGTGGCGACGCCCGGCAGCTGCCCTACCCGGACGCCGCCTTCGACGTCGTCACCGCCCGTCACATGCTCTACCACGTCGACGAGCCCGTGGAAGCCATCCGCGAAGCCCGCCGCGTCCTCCGGGACGGCGGACGCTTCGCCGCCGTCGTCAACCGCGAGAAGCCCTACCCGCACTTCATGGCCCTGCTGCGCGAGATCCTGGCCGGCCACGGCATCACCCCGCCGCGCTCACCCGACGAGCACGTCCACGGCGGCAACCTCCCCGGCCTCGTCGCCGAAGCCTTCGACCCGGACACCGTCCATGTCCTGCGGCGCGAAAACGCCCTGCTCCTGCCCGGCCCCGAGCCGGTCGTGGCCTACCTGGCCTCGATCCTGACGCTGCAAGGCGTGCCGGACGACCCCGACCTGCACCGGACCATCATCGACGACCTCGACAAAGCGGCTCGCGCCAGATTCCGCGCCCTGCCGGATGGGATCTGGCGCGAGCCGAAGGGCTACGTGGTCGTCACCGCGACCGCCTAGCGCTGCCCGACGCCGAAGCAGTGCCATAGCAGCACCGCAACAGTGCCGCAGCAGCGCCCGCCAAGTCGCCTACCGCCGCTTGGCGGGCTTCGTCTCCTTGCCCGCCTTCCCCTCTGCGGCCTCCACAAGCTTCGCGCTCAGCGGCACCGCCGCCTCAGCCGTGTAGGGCAGGAACGTGAACGACTGCGTGAAGTACAGCCGCACCTTCTCCGCGGTGTGCGACTCGTACCCGATCGACAAATCCTGCCCCAGCTGCAGCCGGTAGTCCCCGCCGCGGCTGGACAGCAGCACGCCGCCGGTGATCGCCGGCGCCCAGATCACCTCGCCGTCGATCAGCCGCGCCACGTGCTCGGCGACCGGGTACCCGTGGTCCACCGCGTCCGACAGCGCCTGGTAGGCGTCCGCGCCCAGCACCAGGTGGTAGGGCCCTTCGACGCCGGCCAGCTTCAGCTGCGTGGCCATCCGCGCCACGGTCGTCGGGAAGTCGACCGGGTCCTCGGGCAGCGCCATCGCCGCGTTGCTGGCGAACGGCCGCAGCCCGGTGATGCCGGCCGCCGCGTAGCCGTCGGCGATCGCACGGTCCTCGGTGAACGCCGCGATCTTCGCCGCGTCCTTCACCGGCTGCCAGTCGCTGTCCTGCGCGCCGCGCTCCACGTCGTCGATGGCGGAACGGTCCAGCTCGAACGGGATCCGCACCTCCACCAGCGGCTGGGCGCTGCGCAGCCGGGCCTGGACGCCGTCGTGCGGGGCGACGATCGCCGAGGTGTGGCCGTTGCCGACCGCGCCGAGTTCCAGGCCGTCCGGGCCCGAGACGTCCACGACGCGCCGGAAGGCCAGGTACCGCAGCACCGTGCGGCGCGCCTCCTCCTCGATCTGCTCCCAGGCGGCGTCGCTGACCGGGGCGAGGTCGCGGTGCAGGTTGTTCATGTCAGTCAGCTCCTAAGGCTTCCGATGCCCAGCGATCCATCTGCGGGACGGGGTGATGCGGTGGGACGGGATGAATCAGTGGGGCGCGGTGATTCGGCGGGTGCGGCGTCTGCGGCAGGCGCGTCCTGGCCCGGGGCCGGCGGCGGGTCGTCCAGGAACGAGGTCGGCGGCACGAAGAACAGCCCGCCGGTCACTGCCGTGGAGAAGTCCAGGATCCGGTCCCGGTTGCCCTCGCCGTCGCCGAGGAACATGTTCCGCAGCATCTGCTCGGTGGTGGTCGGCGTCGCGCAGTACCCGATGAAGTACGTGCCGACCTCGCCCTCCCGGAACGAGCCGAACGGCATGTTCGCCCGCAGGATGTCCTGCTCCCGGCCGTCCGCGCCGACGATCGTGTTGAGCGCCACGTGCGAGGTCTTCGGCAGCGCCGCGTCCGGCAGCTGCACGTTGCCGGCCTTCGTGCGGCCGATCACCAGCGCCTGCTCCTGGTCCGACAGCGTGTTCCACGCGGACATGTCGTGCAGGTATTTCTGCACGATCACGTAGCTGCCGCCGACGAACTCCGGATCCCGCTCGGCGTCCACCAGCGCCGCGTCGACAGCCTCCGAGCCCTCCGGGTTCTCCGTGCCGTCGACGAAGCCCAGCAGGTCGCGCCGGTCGTAGTAGCGGAAGCCGTGCACCTCGTCCACGACCTTCACCGCACCGCCCAGGCGCGTCAGGATGTTCGCCGCGAAGTCGTAGCAGACGTCCAGGTGCTGGCCCCGCAGGTGCAGCAGGATGTCGCCGGGCGTGGACGGCGCCTCGTGCTGCGGGCCGTCCAGCGCGACGAACGGATGCAGCTCGGCTGGCCGGGCCCCGCCGAACAGCCGGTCCCACACCGCCGAGCCGAACCCGGTGACGCACGCCAGCTCCGCCTCCGGATGCCCGAAGCCCACGGCGCGCGCGTACGCGCTCAGATCCGGGACGACCTCCCGGACCGCGTCCTCGCCGCCGTCCTCGACGGTCAGCACCAGGAACATCGCCGCCGAGGTCAGGGGACTGACCACCGGCTGGGCGGCGTCGGCGGGGGAAAGGTCGGTCATCGGGCGGGTCTCCTCGCGGCTCGGGCGTCGCAACCCTCCCGACCGTAACAGGCGCCCGATGCGCCCGCCCGTCGAGAGGTCGCTGATGATCCTCAGGGGTCCTCTGCGGTCGCCGGCCGCTAGTAGAGCGCGCTCTGCATGTCGCTCTCCCAATAGGAGACGTACGCGGAGCTGTCGATGTACTGCGCGCTCGGCGGCATCGCCACCGACACCGGCCGGCCGGTCCCGCCGGCGCCGGCGTCGCCGGGCTGCAACTGCAGGAACAGCGCCGGGATGGTCTTGCGGTTCGTGCCCGAACCGTCCGCGGCGTTGGTCATCACCCCCGCGTACGCGATGGCGCCCGGGGCCAGCAGGATCGCGGCGGCCGGCTTGTCCATCTGGGCCACGCCGATCGTCGACTTGTCGGCCTGGAAGGTGCTGAGCAGCGGGTACTTGTTCAGGTGGCACGGGACCTGGGCGGTGTTGGTCGCCGAGATCAGCACGTGGTTGATCGGCTCGCGGACCGGGTCGATCGAGAAGTGCAGCATGTCGGTCGAACAGTCGCGCGGCCCGCCGGCCCCGACGGAGGTCGGCTTCGGCGACCCGGAGGCGGTGCCGGGAGCGGCCGTCGACGGGCTCGCGCCGCCGTCCACGGAGCCCGACGAGGAGGAGGCCGTGGGGGAGACCGCTGACGCCGCCGACGTGGTCGTCGCCGAACCGGCGGCGTTCTTGGCCCCGGAGGACGTCGAACTGCTGCACCCGGCTGTCAGCGTCACCGCAGCGAGGCAGGCGGCCAGCGCCGTGCCCAGCCGTATACCGATCAGGTGGCTCGAATCAGAGGTGTTCATTTCGAGCAGCATGCCATGCGCGCCCGCCGCACCAGAAGGAACCCCACAACGTCTACCGCGTGATCCTGTGTTAGCCACCGATCACCCGGCCCGCAGGCGCCACGCCACGATGGGGAACCATGACCGACCCCTCTGGTGTGCACCTTCCCCTCGACACCCTGCTTCCCGAGCCGCTCTCCGACCTGCTCTCCGACCTGGTCGCGGCGGCCCTGGAGCGCCGGCCACCGACGCGCGAGCAGGCGCTGGCGCTTCTGGACAGCTCCGATGAGGACCTGCTGGACGTCGTCGTGGCCGCCGGGCGCGTGCGGCGGGCCTTCTTCGGGCGCCGAGTGAAGCTCAACTACCTGGTCAACATGAAGTCCGGGCTGTGTCCGGAGGACTGTTTCTACTGCTCGCAGCGGCTGGGCAGCGAGGCGGAGATCCTGAAGTACTCCTGGATCAAGACCGATGAGGCGACGGAGCTGGCCGCGAAGGCCGTCGGCGCCGGGGCCAAGCGCGTGTGCCTGGTCGCCTCCGGACGCGGGCCCTCGGATCGCGATGTCGAACGAGTGGCCGACACCGTGGCCGCCATCAAGGACGGCACGCCCGACGTCGAGGTCTGCGTCTGCCTCGGGCTGCTCAAGGACGGTCAGGCCGCGCGGCTGGCCGCCGCCGGAGCCGACGCCTACAGCCACAACCTGAACACCGCCGAGGAGAAGTACGCGGACATCTGCACCACGCACACCTTCGCCGACCGCGTCAGCACGCTGCGGGACGCCACCGCCGCCGGGCTGTCGCCGTGCTCGGGCGCCATCTTCGGGATGGGGGAGAGCGACGAGGACGTGGTGTCCGTCGCCTTCGCGCTGCGGGAGCTGGATCCGGACTCGGTGCCGGTCAACTTCCTCATCCCGTTCGAGGGCACTCCCCTCGGCGGGCGGTGGGACCTCACGCCGGCGCGGTGCCTGTGGATCCTGGCGTTGTTCCGCTTCGTGTTCCCGGACGTCGAGGTGCGGCTGGCCGGCGGCCGGGAGATCCACCTGCGCACGATGCAGCCGCTCGCGCTGCACCTGGCCAACGCGATCTTCCTCGGCGACTACCTGACCAGCGAGGGCGCGGCGGGTTCGGACGACCTGGCGATGATCGCCGATGCCGGGTTCGTCGTCGAGGGGCGGAAGGAGGCGACGCTGCCGGCGGCGCGCGCCGAGCAGGTCGCTGTGCGGCGGCGCGGGGCCGGGACGGAGGTGCCGGCGAACACGTGAGTGAACGGGCCTGCTAGTGGGAGCGAGCGGGGGAACCGGGACCTCCGATCGGGCCGGGGGAGTGGCGGGATCGGAGGGCACGCCTACCGTAAAGGTATGAACACCAAGTGGGGCTTGACCGCGCTGATCGTCGGCGGCTACCTGCTGGCGCTGGGCATCGCCGGGATCAACGCCAACTCCGGCGGCGTGGTGGCGTTGTTCGCCGTGGTGCTGGTACTCGGGTTCGTCATCGCCGGGTGGGCGGTGGTGCTGCCCTGGGATGGCGGTGCTCCTCGCGGCGAGCACGAGTCGCCGGGGCCGGTGCACGTGCCAAGGTCCTGACAGCGTCCGGCGGTGCCGTGGCGAGTTGATGTCGGAGACTGACATCTGGGGCGCGGCGGGAGTAGTTTTCGGGGAGGACGGCCGACGGGATTGCCGCCGGCCGGTCCGCTTCTGACATACCCATGTCCCCCCGCGAGGAGCTAGACCATGGATCTCGGGCTGCACATCCCCAACTTCACGTACCCCGGCGGCCCCGCCACGCTGGCCGACGACCTGACCCGGGTGGCCGTCACGGCCGAAGAGGTCGGGTTCGCGCGCGTGAGCGTGATGGACCACCTGTTCCAGATCGGGCCCATCGGCCCCGTCGAGATGGACATGCTGGAGGCCTACACGACCTTGGGCTTCCTGGCGGCGCGCACCGAGAAGGTGCAGCTGCTGGCGTGGGTGACGGCGGTGACGTACCGGGACCCGGGGCTGCTGGCGAAGGCCGTGACGACCCTGGACGTGCTGTCGAAGGGCCGCGCCTGGCTCGGCATCGGCGCCGCCTGGAACGGCGAGGAGGCGGCAGGCCTCGGACTGTTCTTCCCCAGCACCGCCGAGCGCTTCGAGCGCCTGGAGGAGGCGCTGCAGATCACCCTCCAGATGTGGAGCGACAACGAAGGCCCCTACGAAGGCAAGCACTACCACCTGGGCCGCACCCTGAACTCCCCGCAGCCGCTGCGCACCCCGCCGATCCTGATCGGCGGCGGCGGCGAGAAGAAGACGCTGCGCCTGGTCGCGAAGTACGCACAGGCCTGCAACCTGTTCGCGAGCCCGGAGCTGGAGCACAAGCTGCAGGTACTGCGCGGCCACTGCGAGACCGAGGGAACGGACTACGACGCCATCGAGAAGACGGTGATGATGCCCCTGAACATCGGCGACAAGGGCGAGAACATCCCGGCCCTGCTGGAGCAGATACGCGACTTCGCGGCGCTGGGCGTCAGCGAGGTGCACGTGTCGGTGCCGAACGTGTCGGAGACGGAACGGCTGGAGCTGATCGGGCGGGAGTTGATTCCGGCGATGGCGGAGCTGTGAGGCTCGGCTCTAGCGCGTTCGTGACGCGTTGAGGTGGTGCCCGGTTCTGCCGGCTCGGGGTCGGCGGGGCCGGGCTTTTTGATGGGGATAACAGGCCCCAAGACTCTGGGACAGTGCGCGGGTGCCTGCGTCGGGGGAGCTTGACTCCGCAACCAGAACCGGTCTGCGGCGACTCCCGGGGTCCGATGTCCTGGCTGTGCGCGAAGCGTCCGCGAGCGATCCAAGGTCAGGTGCGGAGAACCTATGCCTGCCCGAGGAACCCGGGATCGGCCGTGCCCAGTTGCCTGGCGGTATCGACAGCCACGCCGAGAACCTCGCGCATCGGCACGGCCCGACGGCTCGCGGCCGCAAGGTCGGCCCGCCCTTCCTTCGACCACAGCGGAGGGAACACGTTGATTCCCTGGGAGAAGGACAGCGCCGAGGCTTCCTCGCGCCAGCCCTGCCAGCGCAGCCCTTCGTAGAACGTCTCCAGCCGACCCGACAACAGCCAGGACACCCATGCCGAGTGGCCCATCGCCATCGTCTCCCACTCCAGCGTGTCCGGAGCGAAGTACGTCATCTGTCCCGCTTCACCGGGACGGCCTGAGGCTGCCGGGTCGTAGCTGTTCAACGCGAAGACCCCGCCCAACCGCCACGCAGGGTCGTAGACCTCCGGGAACGCATTGATCGCCGCCAAGCTCGGCAAGCCGTCGCTCCCGCGTCCCGAGCGGCCCGCGAACACCCGGACCCAGTCGCCGTCCACGACCAGGCCGCCGCTGTTCAGCACCAGGGACCCGAGGACCGACCGCACGGTGATCTGCAACTGGAGCAGTCCACGGCGACCCTCGTCGACATCGGTCGGCAGGACGGTCAATGGCACCGCACCGGCCGTGAACAACTCCTGGAGCTCCGGCAGCCTCGCTCGAACCTGCCCACCACGGCGTCCGAGATCGGTAACGAAGTCAAGAGTATGTAGATAGATAACGGGCCCCAATCCTCTCCTCATATCCAGCTCACCTTCACGCCCACACGACCTTGCAAGGAGCCGCCTTCGGCGGCACTCATCTAAAAGAACGGCTCTTCGTGATCTTGGGGGAGTGGCCGGCGGCGCCAGAACACCCCCACCCACCGATATGCTCTCCTCGGCCCCGAGCCAGCCAGACACCTGTCGGCCATCCCCACACCACGCCCGCGCCATGCCGCCGACGCTTCGGTTCGCTGTGCTGGCACCACAGTTCGCCCGCCCACCGACTGTCATTCCCGGGGCGCCGCTGGAATTCGCGTGATCATCTCTGTTGATATCCTGACATCGGCCAGGCCCGCGAACCACGCGCGCCGTCCCGCCGACGCGAGGAAACCCGAATGGATCAGCCGGTGTCCGGTCAGGACGCCCCCGCGGTGTACGACGCGTCGGCGTCGGCGCCAGCGCCCCGTACGCTCATTGACATTCTGCACGCCACGGCGCGTGCGCATCCTGACGCCACGGCGTTGGACGACGGTCGCCGGGCGCTGGACTACTCCGCTCTGCTCGTGGAGGCGGCGGCGATGGCCGCGCGGCTGGGCCGGGCCGGCGTGGGGGCCGGGGATCGGGTGGGGGTGCGGGTTCCTTCCGGGACCGTCGATCTCTACATCGGGATTCTCGGTGTCCTGACGGCCGGGGCCGCGTACGTCCCGGTGGACGCCGACGACCCGGACGAGCGTGCGCGCCTGGTCTTCGGCGAGGCCGAGGTCCGGGCGGTGATCGGCGAGGGGCTGCGCATCACCGTGCAGAACCAGGTTTCCGTGCAGAACCAAGTCTCCGCGGAGAACACACCGGAGGCCGAAGCCCAGCCCGCAGCACAGCCGGCCCAGTTGGCCCAGCCAGCTCATCAGCCAGCCCCGCCCACCCTCGCCAACGACGCCTGGATCATCTTCACCTCCGGCTCGACCGGCAAGCCCAAGGGCGTCGCCGTCACCCACCGCAACGCGGCGGCGTTCGTCGACGCCGAGGCCGGCCTGTTCCTGCGCGGCGCGCCGATCGGCACCTCGGACCGTGTGCTGGCGGGCCTTTCCGTGGCCTTCGACGCCTCCTGTGAGGAGATGTGGCTGGCCTGGCGCAACGGCGCCTGCCTGGTCCCGGCGCCGCGGGCGCTGGTGCGCAGCGGTGTGGACCTGGGTCCGTGGCTGGTGGAGAACGGCATCACCGTGGTCTCGACGGTCCCGACGCTGGCCTCGCTGTGGCCGGTGGAGGCGCTGTCCGACGTCAGGCTGTTGATCTTCGGCGGCGAGGCGTGCCCGCCGGAGCTGGCCGAGCGCTTGGCGGTGGCGGGCCGGGAGGTGTGGAACACCTACGGCCCGACCGAGGCGACGGTGGTGGCGACCGCCGCGCAGCTGACCGGGCAGAGCCCGGTGCGCATCGGGCTGCCGCTGGACGGTTGGGAGCTGGTGGTCGTCGACGAGCTGGAGGAGCCGGTGCCGATGGGCGGCTCGGGCCAGCTGGTGATCGGCGGCGTGGGCCTGGCGCGGTATCTGGACCCGGAGAAGGACGCCGAGAAGTACGCGCCGCTCAAGTCGATGGACTGGGATCGCGCCTATCGCAGCGGTGACCTGGTCCGCGCCGATCCGGAGGGCCTGGTGTTCCTGGGCCGCGCCGATGAGCAGGTCAAGCTCGGCGGCCGCAGGATCGAGCTGGGCGAAGTCGACGCGGCGTTGCAGGCGCTGCCCGGGGTGGCCGGTGCTGCGGCTGCGGTGAAGAAGACCGCCGGCGGCGCGGAGATCCTGGTCGGCTACGTGGTGCCCAACGCCGCGGGCTTCGACCCGGCGACCGCGCGCGCCGCGCTGGCCGAGCAACTGCCGGCGGCGCTGGTGCCGCGGATCGCGGTGGTCGACGATCTGCCGGTGCGCACGTCGGGCAAGGTGGATCGCAACGCGCTGCCGTGGCCGTTGCCGGGCGTCGAGGAGCCGGTGGAGGCGGCAGAACTGACCGTCGCCGAGGACTGGCTCGCCGAACGCTGGGCGACGCTGCTCGGTGAGCGCCCGGTGCGCCCCGAGGTCGATTTCTTCGATGTGGGCGGCAGTTCGCTGGTGGCGGCGCGGTTCGTGTCGATTCTGCGGTCGCGGTATCCGACCGTGACGGTCCGCGACGTGTACGACAATCCGACGTTGGGCGAGCTGGCGGCCCGGTTGATGGCGCTGGCTCCGGAAGCCGTGGACGGCGAGGTCGCGGAGTCGGTGCCGGAGGTGGCGCCGGTGAGCCGCGGCGCGCAGGCGGTGCAGGTGGCGGTGATGGTGCCGTTGGCGACGCTGGGCGCGGTGCGCTGGCTGACGTTGTTGGCGGGGCTGGGGAATCTGGTCGACGTGCCGTGGGCGCCGCGCGTGTCGTGGTGGCTGGTGGCGGCCGGGTTCGTGCTGTTCGTCTCTCCTCCCGGCCGAATCGCGTTGGCGGCGGGAGGCGTGCGGCTGCTGGTGCGGGGCGTGCGGCCGGGTGACTATCCGCGCGGCGGGTCGGTGCATCTGCGGTTGTGGGCGGCGGAGCAGTTGGCGTGGCGTATCGGGGTGTTGACGACGGTGACCGGGCCGTGGAACACGCTGTACGCGCGGGCGTTGGGGGCCCGGCTTGGCCCGGACGTGGATCTGCATTCGCCGCCGCCGGTGACCGGCATGCTGCGGATGGATCAGGGCTCGTCGGTGGAGCCGGAGGTCGACCTGACCGGTTTCTGGGTGGACGGGGCCCGGGTTCGCGTGGGTGAGCTGCGGATCGGCGCGAACGCTTCGGTGGGTGCGCGGTCGTTGCTGTTGCCGGGTGCGCGGATCGGTGAGCGGGCGCGGATCGCGCCGGGTTCGTCGGTGGCCGGTGTGGTGCCGGCCGGTCAGGAGTGGGCGGGGTCGCCGGCGGTGCGGTTGCGCAAGGCTGAGCGTCCTCCGGGTGTGGCGCGGCGTTCGCGGCTGTGGACCTGGGTGTACGGGTCGACGGCGGTCGGGCTGGCGCTGTTCCCGCTGATCGCGGCGCTTCCGGCGCTGCTGATCGTGGCGGCGTTCGTGCAGGACACGTCGACGGTGTGGCAGGGCTTCGGCTGGGCGCTGGTGGGTCTGGTGCCTGCGACGCCGGTGTTCGTGATCTGCTACGCGCTGCTGACGTTGGCGTGCGTGCGGGCGCTGAGCGTGGGCATGAGCGCCGGCGACCATCCCCTGCACAGCCGTCGCGCGTGGCAGACCTGGGCGACGTTGCAGCTGATGGCGATGGCGCGGGTGTGGCTGTATCCGCTGTATGCGAGCATCCTGACGCCGTCGTGGCTGCGGGTGCTGGGGATGCGGGTCGGGCGCGGCGTGGAGATGTCGACGGTGTTGGCAGTCCCGGCGATGACGACCGTCAACGACGGCGCGTTCCTGGCCGACGACACGATGATCGCGCCGTACGAGATGGCCGGCGGCTGGTTGCGCGTGGGGCACGCGCGGATCGGCAAGCGGGTGTTCGTGGGCAACTCCGGGATGGTGGCGCCGGGCCGCAAGCTGCCGAAGGAGAGCCTGGTCGGGGTGTTGTCGGCGGCTCCGCACAAGGCGAAGCGGGGCAAGTCGTATCTGGGGATGCCTCCGGAGCGGTTGCGGCGTCCGGGCCAGGACGTCGACGACTCGCTGACGTACAACCCGCCGCGCCGTCTGATGGCCGCGCGCGCCGCGATCGAGTTGTGTCGTCTGGTGCCGATGATGGTGACGGCCGGGGTGGCGTTGTTGTCGGTGGCGGTGGTGACGGAGGTGGCGCGGTCTTGGGGTGTCGCCGCGGCGGTGCTTTTGGGCGGTGTGGTGTTTTTGGCCGCGGGGGTGTTGGCCGGTGTGATCGCGGTGGTGGCGAAGTGGGCTTTGGTCGGGCGGATCCGGGTATCGGATCAGCCGTTGTGGAGTTCGTTCGTGTGGCGCAATGAGCTGGCGGACAACTTCGTGGAGTTGGTGGCGGCTCCGTGGTTCGCGGAGACGTGGTTGGGGACGGCGCCGTTGAACGTGTGGCATCGGGCGATGGGGTCGCGGGTGGGTCGTGGCGTGTGGTGTGAGACGTACTGGCTGCCGGAGGCGGATTTGATCGTGTTGGGCGATGCCTCGACGGTGAATCGGGGCTGTGTGGTGCAGACGCATCTGTTCCATGACCGGGTGATGAGTATGGATGTGGTGCGGTTGGACGCGGGGGCGACGTTGGGTCCGCAGGGGGTGATTCTGCCGGCGGCGGAGATCGGGGCGCAGGCGACGGTGGGTCCGGCGTCGTTGGTGATGCGGGGTGAGTCGGTGCCGGCGCATACGCGGTGGCAGGGGAATCCGATCGCGCCGTGGCCGGGTCGGGCATGAGCGGGGATCTGGTGGCTGGTACTGGTTCTGGTTCTGGTGCGGCGGCGGGTACTGGTGCGCGCGCACGCGCCGACGCTGGCGCGCGGTCGGCGGCTGCGGCGCCGTATTTCCCGCGGCGCGGCAACGAAGGCTACGTGGTCGAGCACTACGAGCTGACGCTCGATTACCGGGTGGGGTCGAACCGGTTGACGGGGGTGGCGGTGGTGACGGTGTGGGCGACGGCGTCGCTGTCGTCGCTGGTGTTCGATTTCGCGGAGCTGCGGGTGGACCGGGTCATACTGCAGGACGGTCGGCGGCTGCGGTTCGAGCACCGCAAGGAGAAGTTGAAGGTGGTGCTTCCGGCGCCGGTGGCGGCCGGGGAGCAGGTGGTGGTGGAGGTGGTGTACCGGGGTGCGCCGCGTCCGACGTCGTCCCGGTACGGGGGGCTGGGCTGGGAGCAGTTGGCGGACGGGGTGTTGGTGGCGTCGCAGCCGACGGGGGCCCCGTCGTGGTTTCCGTGCAACGACCGGCCGGATGACAAGGCGACGTACCGGATCCAGGTGACGACGGCGTCGCAGTACCGGGTGGTGGCGAACGGCCGGCTGGCGGGTGTGGCGCACAGCGGGTCGTCGTCGACGTGGACGTTCGTGCAGGACGTGCCGATGGCGACGTATCTGGCGACGGTGCAGATCGGCCAGTATCAGCGCGCGGACTTACCGGGCACGGCCGGCGGCGTGCCGCTGCTGGTGGTGGCCCCGGCGCGGCGGATGGCGGCGGCGGTGGAGGCGTTGGCGGCGCAGGACGCGATGATCGCGCTGTTCGGCCGGCTGTTCGGCCCGTATCCGTTCGGGGCGTACACGGTGGTGGTGACGGAGGACCGCCTGGAGATCCCGGTGGAGGCCCAGGGCGTGTCGATGTTCGGCAGCAACCACATGGAGGGCGACGGCGATGGCGACGGCGAGCGCCTGATCCCGCACGAGCTGGCGCACCAGTGGTTCGGGAACAGCCTGACGTTGGGCGATTGGCGCGACATCTGGCTGCACGAGGGCTTCGCCTGCTACGCGGAGTGGCTGTGGTCGGAGGGCTCCGGCGGCCGTTCGGCGGCGGAGCACGCCCGGATGTGGCACGGCCGTCTGGCGCGGCTGCCGCAGGACCTGGTGCTGGCCGACCCGGGCCCCGCCGACTTGTTCGACGACCGGGTGTACAAGCGCGGCGCGCTGACGTTGCACGCGCTGCGGGTGACGGTCGGCGACGAGGCGTTCTTCGGGGCGCTGCGGGAGTGGACGGCGCGGTTCCGGCATTCGACGGTGTCGACGGCGGAGTTCGTGGAGGTGGTTTCGTCGGTGGTGGGGCGGGATTTGAGTGAGTTCTTCGATGGTTGGTTGTATGTCGGGGCTTTGCCGGCGCTGCCTCGGTAGGTGGTGCGGTAGCTGGTTCGGTAGCGGCCGGCCGGTGGGACCGCCCTACCGCGGCGTTTGAAAGCCGCCGATCCTCTCCTCAAGCAGCTCAGCGAGCCGCAGCGGTGTCCGGTCTTCGAACATCGGGCCGATGAGCTGCACTCCGACCGGCAGCCCTTCGGCGGACAGCCCCGTCGGGATGGCAGTTGCAGGTAGGCCGGGCATGGTGGCCGTCCCGGCCCAGACGAGCTGGTCGAAATACGGGTACTCCGCGCCGTCGATGTCGACGCGGCGTGCCAGCGCGTCGGGGTTGTGGTCGTGGGGGAACGCGGGTGTGGGTGTGATCGGGCAGACCACGGCGTCGAACTCGGCGAACAGCTCCCGCCAGCGGTGGCGGTGCAGTTCGCGACGGTTGTTGGCCTCGATCCAGTCGCGGTGGCTGAACGCCATCGCGCGCAGCCGTGTCGCGTCGAGGCTCTGGTCGTCGGCGTCCAGTGCGGCGGCGAAGGTTCGCAGTTGCTCGTATCTTTCGGCGGGGAGGCGTGCGGCGGAGCCCGAGAACAGCAGCTGCATGTAGAGCACTGCGGATTCGGTCGGGTCGGGCAGTAGTGGGCTGTGTCGTTCGACGCGAGCGCCGCCGTCGAGGAGCGCGCCGGCCACCCGGTTCAGACCGGCGTGCACCGCGGAGCCGGTCGGGATGATCGGGTGGTCGTCGACGATCAGGACGCGGAAGTCGCCGAGCTCCTGGTGCCGTGCGGCCGACAGCGCCAGGTGGTGCGCGACGCCGAACGTCAGCGGATCCGGTCCGGCCATGACGTCGAGCAGGAGGGTGAGGTCGCGGGCGCTGCGTGCCATGGGCCCGACGACGGAGAGGTCGGTTTCGGTCGGTAGTGCCGGTGCGGGAGGCGGGATCATGCCGCGGTTCGCCGCCAGCCCGAGGGTCGGCTTGTGTGCGTAGACGCCGCAGAAGTGCGCGGGGGTGCGCAGCGAGCCGGCGAGGTCGGAGCCGATGGACAGGGCGCCGAATCCGGACGCCAACGCCGCGGCCGATCCGCCCGAGGATCCGCCGGACGTGCGCTGATGATCCCACGGGTTGTTGGTGGTCCCGTAAATGTCGTTGAAGGTCTGGATATCTTGCAGCCCCAGCGGGACGTTGGTCTTCCCGAGCACCACCGCGCCGGCAGCCTTGAGCCGCGAGACCTGTACCGCGTCCTCGGCTGGAATATATTTCCGGTGTTGCGGCATGCCCCATGTCGTGGGCAGTCCGGCAATGTTGTAGGACTCTTTGACGGTCACTGGAATGCCGAGCAGCGGCCGGTCTTCGCCGCGAGCGCGCGCCTGGTCGGCGTCTTGGGCGGCGGCGCGTGCGTGGTCGAAGTCGGGTACGCAGATTGCGTTGATCGTTTTGTCGTCCTGCTCGATGCGGGCGATTGCGTCTTCGGTCAGTTCGACGGAGGTCACTTCGCCGGCGTGCAACGCGGTCAGGAGTTTTTCGGCCGTCTGGTATTTCCATTCCATGATTCCGACCATATCTGCCTCTGGAAGAGGCCGTAGAATGCCGATTGTGTCAGCCCAATGTGTCGATCAGGGCGATGACGTAGGTGTTCAGTCGCTCCTCGACGGCTCGTGGGCTCAGGTCCGTCCTGCCGGCCTCACGCCACGGTTGCGACACCGCGCTCACTTCTTCGGAAAGCGCCAGCGCGTCCCGTACCAGCCAGTACAGCCGTTCGCTCCTGCTCGCAGCGAGCGCCCCGCCAGCCTGCTCATACGCTTCGGCGAATCGCAGGCCCCAGTCGGGGCCGTGCAGCAGCGCGAGGTTGGCCGCGCAGTGCGCGACGTCGAGGTCTGCCGGGCCCCAGGAGGTTCCGGCCCAGTCGACGACGCCGGTGATGCGGGCAGCGCCCGCCGCCACGTCGAACAGTACGTTGCCCGGTTGGAAGTCCCGGTGCAGGAATCGCCCCTCATAAGCCGGCGCGGGCTCACGGATCACGTCGATGGCCGCAGCCCATGCTGCCGCGTCGGCACCCTTCGGGGTCACGACCGTGTCGGCGGTCGTCAGCGCCACGTACGCCCGGGGCCGCTCGGCGGGCCGCACCGCGTGGATCGCCACCAACTGCCGCGCCAGCAGAGGCACGCGCGCCTCCACCCCGTCATCGTCGAGGACCGTCCGGCCCGACAGATGGGTCATCAGGAGCGAGGGATACTCGCAGTGCGCAGCGGTCGGATCAACGGCGACCAGGCCGGGAGCTGTCACGCCGCTGGCGGCGAGCGCCGTCAGAGCGTTGGCCTCCCTGGTCAGCGAGTCCTCGGCGTGTTCGACGTAGAACGGGTCGACGTACGAGCGCAGCACCAGCTCACGAGTGCTCCCGTCCCGTGCGCCGATGGTCAGCTTCCGCATCTGCGCGGTGATGCCGCCGTGCAGCACGTCGGATCCGACGATCCGTTCGCCGTCCGGCAGATGCTGCTGTACCCAGGCCAGCGTCAACGGTCGAATGCCCGTCACCTCATCACCTCTCACAGGAGCAGTGCCTCAAGCTGCGCAAGCCGCCCGAACAGGTCGGGCAGGCCGCGCACGCCGTTGCGCGCAGACTCCTGCGACAGCGCGAGGTCAGGGCCGGTGCGGGCCTCGACGTCGGCGAGGCATCGCAGGATGTTCCACCGCGTGTGTCCCAGCCAGCCGCCGATCATGTACGCGAACCAGCTCGGACCGGCCGGCGGCAGCGTTCCGCCGCCCGTGACGTAGCCGTCGAGGAGCGCGCGGAAGACAGCGGGCTTGATCGCGTCGAAGCCGGGCCCTTTCGCCAGGCTCAGTGCGGTCGAGCCGAGCTCGCCGGACAGGTCGAGCATCCCGGCCAGTTCCCAGTCGAGTACCACCGGCCGCCCGTGCCGCGCGAGCAGGTTCCATGGCTGGATGTCCCTGTGGGTGAGTACGACGGGACCGGGTCGTTCGCAGGTCTCGACGAAGTCGGCGATCGCCAGGAACGTCTCGACGCGGGACGTGAGTTCGTCGGCCCACGGCTGCCTGGTCGCGATTGCCTGCGCGGCGAGTTCGGCCCAGTCGTGGGACGTCGGTTCCCGTTCCTCGGTCGGCCCCTGCGGCCATGCGACGTCGAGCGTGTGGAGGCGTGCCAGGATCTCCCCGATCTCGAAGGCGAACTCCGCCGACACCGGTTCTTCCGGGACGGTTTCCCCTTCGACCCAGCGGTGAACGAGCGTGTCGTGGCTGGCCGCGATCGGCTCCGGCATGGGGATCCCGGCGTCGAAGGCTGCCTGCTCGAACCGGAACACGTCCTCGACGTGGTACGTCCAGCGGCGGTCGACGAGGTTCAGTTCCTTCACCGCGAACGACCCCTGGTCGGTGTCGAGGCGGTACATGCGGTTGGCGAACCCGCCGTGGATGCGGGTCATCGGGCCGGTCGGCACGCCCAGCTGGGAAAGATCCACCTGCGCATGCTAGGGGCTGGCAGTGCATTGATGCACCCGACTTTCCCGCAGCGTACGCTCACGCGCCCGGCCGGCCTCGGCCACACGTGGCACAGGTCATCCGTGGCTATTCCTGGTCATCCCTCGGCGCCGGTCATCATCGCGATCCAGCTGTGGGGTGCGGCGTCGCCGAGCATGAGTTCGTAGGTGTCTTCGTCGGCGGCGTGCGCGGCGGCGCGTTCGAACATGGCGTGTTCGTACTGGGCCAGCGCGGCTTCCACGTCGTCGGGGTGCTCGGCGATGGCCTGGCCGAGGTCGGCGGCGTCCTGCATGGCGGTGTTGGCGCCTTCGCCGTTGGGGGCTGCCAGGTGCGCGGCGTCGCCGATGAGGGTGACGCCGGGGACGCGTGTCCAGCGGTGGTCGGCGGGCAGGGCGTGCAGGCGTCGGACGACCGGCGGGGTGTCGGCGTCGGTGATCAGGGCGGTGAGCTGCGGGGCCCAGCCGTCGAACGCGGCGGCGACGCGCGCCGTGATCGCTTCGGGACCTGCCGGGTCGGCAAGGTCGGCGGTATCGGCGGTGTCGGCGTCGCTGTCTGCCATCCAGTCCTGGGGCACTTTGAGCTGCACGTACGCGTGCAGGGTGCCGGCGCGTTCGCGGTGCGCGAGCAGTCCCTGGCCGGGTGCGAGGGCGAACATCGATCCGGTGCCGACGGCTTGGGCGGTGGCGGGGTGGCGGTGGTCGGCGTCGTGGAGGAAGTACTCGATCGAGGTGTAGCCGACGTAGTGCGGGGTGGCCGGGGACAGCAGGGGTCGGATGCGTGACCATGCTCCGTCGGCGCCGATGAGCAGGCTGGTGGTGATGGTGGTGCCGTCGGTGAACCGTACTTCGTGGCGTCCGTCGGGCAGGGTTCGGGCGGCGGCGGCTTTGTGTCCCCAGTGGACGGTGTGGTCGGGCAGTGATTGCAGGAGTGTCTGGCGCAGTTCGGCGCGGGAGACTTCGGGGCGTTCGCCGGTGCCGCGGTCGGGGAGGTCGAGCAGGACGGTGCCGTGGTGGTCCAGGACGCGGTAGGTCTCGCGGCCGGGGAGGACGAGACGCTGGAACTCCTCGATCAGGCCGGCTGCGGCGAGCGCCGGTTGGCCGTTCCAGGGGTGGATGTCGAGGAGGCCGCCTTGGGTGCGTGTGGTGGGGGTGGGGTCGGCTTCGTGGATGGTGGCGGGTATGCCGTGGGTGTGGAGGACGCGGGCGAGCAGGAGGCCGCCTAGTCCGGCTCCGATGATGGTGACGGGGGTCATGGGTTTCCCTCCGAAGGCGTTTGGAGCGCTGTTTGGATTGGCGCTCCAAAGAAGACGTTCACGACGCTAGCACAGGTTTGGAGCGGCGATCCAAAGGTGGCAGAATGGCGGTCATGCCGACCAGGACCCGCCGTGCCCCGCGCCGTACCGATGCGCTGACCAGGGATGTGATCGTGCAGGCGGCGACGGAGATCCTGGACGCCGACGGCGAGGACGCACTCACGCTGCGCGCGCTGACGCTGCGGCTGTCCACCGGGTACGGCGCGATCTACCACCACGTCGCCGACCGGGACGATCTGCTGGCCGCCGCCACCGACGACGTCATCGCCGCGGTCGTGGCCGCCGTGTCCGCCCCGGCCCTGGACCCAGCCGCGGCCCCGACCCCCGCCGCCGCCGCCGGGCCGCAGGACACCCTGCGCGCGCTCGCCCTCGGCCTGTTCGACGCGGTCCAGGCCCATCCCTGGGTCGGCGCGCAGCTCACGCGCGAGCCGTGGCGCCCGGCGCTGCTGGACGTCTACGAGTGCGTCAGCACGCAGCTGCAGGCGCTCGGCGTGCCCGAGGACAAGCTGTCGGACTGCGCGGGCGCGCTGATGAACTACATCTGGGGCGTCGCGGGCCAGAACGCGGCGAACGCCCGGGCGCTGGCGGCCAGCAACATGGACCGCGAGCAGTTCCTGGCCTCGGTGGCGCAGCGCTGGGCCCAGCTGGATCCGGCCAGATACCCGTCGATGCACCGGGCCAGGACGCAGCTGCGCGAGCACGACGACCGCGAGCAGTTCGCCGCCGGCGTGGATCTGATCCTGGCCGGGATCCAGGCCACGATCCAGGCCGTGCACGGCAGCGGAGCGCCGGACCGGTAGCGCACACGCGCCTCGCGGCCGGCGCCCGACTCACCTGGTGCGGGAGGCCTCAGCCAAGGGGCTGGGGGCTCACATGGACAATTTCCTGTCCTGAATTCCTGTTTTTCAACGTTTCCGCTTTGTCTGGCTCTCGCGCCCGGCTTCTCCGCCCCGCCCCCCGAGCGACATGCGATCCGCCCCCTCCGGACTAGGCTTTCGCAGGTAGGGCGCACGCTCCCCGTGGCTGGAATATTTAACTTTCAACTACGTTGGAGACCAGTGACCGCGACTCCGCCCCGACCGAACACCTGGAGGCTGCCGTGCCTGCTGTGACCGTAGAGAACCCGCTGGCGCTGCCCCGCATCGCCGCCCCCGCGATCGACGCCGTGCCCCGTCCCGTGCTGGCGGTGGCCACCGCCCCCAGCGGCTTCGAGGGCGAGGGCTTCCCGGTGAACCGGGCGTTCGCCGGCATCCGCACCGAGTACCTGGACCCGTTCATCATGATGGATCAGATGGGCGAGGTGGAGTACGCCGCCGGGGAGCCGAAGGGCACGCCGTGGCATCCGCACCGCGGCTTCGAGACCGTCACCTACATCATCGACGGCACGTTCATCCACCAGGACAGCCACGGCGGCGGCGGCGTCATCACCGACGGCGACACCCAGTGGATGACCGCGGGCTCGGGCCTGCTGCACATCGAGACCCCGCCGGAGAAGCTGGTGCAGTCCGGCGGCTGGTTCCACGGCATCCAGCTGTGGGTGAACCTGCCCGCGGCCAAGAAGTGGTCCCCGCCGCGCTACCAGGACATCCGCAGCGGCCAGGTCGGCCTGGCCTCCTCCCCGGACGGCGGCGCGCTGGTCCGGGTCATCGCCGGCGGCATCGAGGGCGTCGAAGGCCCCGGCGTCACCCACACCCCGATCACCCTGGCGCACCTGTCCATCACCCCCGGCGCGCGCGTGGAGCTGCCGTGGCGCAAGGACTTCAACGCCCTGGTGTACGTCCTCAACGGCCGCGGCACCGTCGGCGCCGAGAACCGCCCCGTGCACTCCGCGCAGGCCGCCGTGTTCGGCCCCGGCGACTCCGTCGTCATCGCCGCCGACTCCCAGCAGGACTCCCGCCACCCGACCATGGACGTGATCGCCCTGGGCGGCGAGCCGATCCGCGAGCCGGTCGTGCACTACGGCCCGTTCGTGATGAACACCGAGGACGAGATCCGGCAGGCGCTGCTGGACTTCCGCTCCGGCAAGATGGGTGTGGAGCCGACCGACCCGATCCCGCACATCCAGCCCGGCGACACGCCGCCGGCCGAGTAAGCAGGATCCGGGCACGAACGTTTGAGGGAGCCACGCGGGCGCGGGCTCCCTCAAACGTTTCCGCACGGCGCTACGGTCCACGGCGCTACGGTCCACGGCACCATGGTCCGCGGCGTTGCGATCACGGCGTCACGACGCGGCCAGGTCCACGGCGATCCGGTGGTCGTACGTCAACCCGTGCGCCGCACACCCGCCGTCGCCCCACGGGCACTGCACGAACCACTCCCGCGCCCTGGCCCGATACATCCGGTACGGCGAATCCCCGCTGACCTGCTCCACCCGCACCGGCCGGCCGCCACGCCCAGCAGGCCCGGGGAAGACCGCCAAGGCGCGCGCCAGCGCGGCCTCGTCGCCGTCGGCGATCTGCGCCGCGTCGGCGGTCATGACCAGGGCGTCGCCGGTCAGCGGCGCGGCCGTCGAGTCGAAGATCAGCAGGCTGACCTCCGGCCGGACGGCCAACGCCCGCGAATGGCGGGTGAGCGGCGAGGACATCCAGTAGAAGTCGACGGCGTCGGCGGTGGCGTAGAACACCGGGCTCGCCCACGGGGAGCCGTGTTCGTCGACGCAGGCGATGGTCACGTACACGTTCGCGTCGATGATCCCTGTGGCGATGCCCGCCAGATCCGTGTCCGCAGTAGCCGCAGTGTCCGTCGGTTCCGTCATGGCACGCCACTGTAGCCACCGGTGCCCACCGGTACCCGCCAGCGGCGTCCGCTCACATCCAGCCGCGCCGCGACGCCGGCATCCGCGCCGCCCCGGTGTCGTCCGGGACCACGCCGAGCACCTGGTGGATCCCGATGCCGCCGTCCTCGAAACCCAGCGCCGAGGCCGTCATGTACAGCAGCCACACCCGGGCCCGCCCCACACCGACCAGGTCCACCGCCCGATCCCAGTCGCTCTGCAGGTTCGCCACCCACGCCCGCAGCGTCAGCGCGTAGTGCTCCCGCAGCGCCTCCACATCCCGCAGCTCGAACCCGGCCTGCTGCATCGCCGCGCCGGTGACGCCGACGTCCAGCAGCTCCCCGTCGGGGAACACGTACCGGCCGATGAAGCTGCGGGCACTGATCCGGGAACCGCCGGGACTGGAGATCGCGTGGTTCAGCAGCCGCCCGCCCGGGCCCAGCAGCGAGCGCAGCGTGTCGAAGTACTGCGCGGTCCGCTCCCCGCCGACGTGCTCGAACATGCCGACGGAGGAGATGGCGTCGAACTGCTCGCCGCCCAGGTCGCGGTAGTCCTGCAACCGGATCTCCACCTGGTCGCTGACCCCGGCCGCCGCGACCCGCTTGCGCGCCAGATCGGCCTGCGCGGAGCTGATGGTGATGCCCACGACGCGGGCGTCGTAGTGCGTGGCGGCGTGGATCGCCATCGAACCCCAGCCGCAGCCCACATCCAGCAGCCGCATGCCCGGGCCCCGGTCCAGGCCCAGCTTGCGGCAGATCAGGTCGTGCTTGGCGGCCTGGGCGTCGACCAGCGCCATCGAGGCGTCCGGAGGCTGCCGGCCGTCATCGGAAGGGGAGACGAACCGCGCGCACGAGTACGTCATCGACTCCCCGAGCACCAGCTCGTAGAACTCGTTGCCGACGTCGTAGTGGTGGGTGATCGCCTCGGAGTCACGGCGTTTGCTGTGCAGCCGGCCGTGCGGGTGCGCCTCCTGCTCCGGCGGCTCCGGCCGCCGACGCAAAGCACCCACCCGCGCCGCCACACTCAACGCCTTGGCCGCGGCCTCCGCACCCAGGGCCGCATCATGCGGCGTCGACTGCTGAAGCGAACGCAACACCGTGAACAGGTCCCCGGTGAAATCCAACTCCCCGGACACGAAAGCCCGCACCAACCCCAGCTCACCCGGCGCCCACACCAGATGACCCAGCGCGTCCTTCGACCGCACGACGACAGAACCGACAACGCGCCCATCGCGCGGAGCCAACGAACTGCCATCCCAGAACTCGAACCGCACCGGCGGCGGCGTCGCCGCGAACACGACGCTCAACAGGGGCCTGAACACGGATGCGACAGTGGTCTTGGTACCCATGCAACTATTTTGCATCGTAATACCCGCCAAAGCGCTACAGCCGCGCCACCCTTTGCGGAATCTCGTCGGCTACTGGCCGACATCAGGGCCGTGAGCACGGCGTGAGAGATCACGGTGTGACGAACCAGACGGCCGACTCGTGAGAAACCACGTGCCGCCGATGGTGAGCAGCGCGAACACCGCAAGACCGACACCGAGCGCGACGACCAGCCAGATCCGGTCCCGCAAATGGAGATTGCCGTTGAGCGTGACCTGCAACGAACCGACAGCGAAGGCGATGGCGGCGGTGAAGATCGCGACCAGTTCCACCGCCCGCACCGTCGAGGACTGCAACGTGCTCTGGATCGCGGCGTTGGCCCGCTCCTGATCCTCCCACCGGCTTCGCTGCTCAGCCGACCACTGCGCACGCAGCCGGCCTTCCAAGATGGCCTCGCGTTTGGTGAGGTACTGCTGCTGAAGCAGCTCGTGACTGACCCGGCCACCGATCGCCGGCAGCAGGCTCAGGGCCTCATCGATCGCGACCAGCGCCTCGTCGGGGCGATGACACAGATGAAGCCCGCACGCCAGGCGATAGCGGAAAATGTGATCACGCTCGGCCTGATAGGCGGCGACGGCCTCCGACGCACGTTCGGTCAACAACACGCCCTGACCCGCGAACGGCACGGCATCCGATATGCCCTGCACACACACGTCCACCACTTCACGAGTCCGCTCCGGCGCGCTCCACGCCACATCCAGCAGCCGGATCGCGTAATCAGTGGTCATGGCACGGCTGCCGAACGCCGCCAGCGACCGCAGCGCGATCACCGCCGGATCGTCGCGACGCGCGCCGGCGGCTTCCAACAGCGGCGAGGCGTCCAGGAACATGCGCAGCGCGTCGAAGGCACGGTTGGCCCGCAGTTTGCCCGCGTGGTAGAGCGCCGCGAACAGCGCGACGGTTTCGCTGGTGGCGGGGGCGGCGGGGGCGGCAAGCAGCACCGCGGTGGCTTCGGCCAGTTCGGCAGGGGATTCGACGCTACTGCGGGTGACGAAGCCGTTGCCCAGGGCCCAGCGGTGTTCGATCTGATGCCGTACCGGCGCGGCGTGTTTCTCGAGCCAGCGGGCACACTGCGCGGCGGTGGCGATGCCGGGCTGATCGTCCCCCGCCTGTGTCCGAGTTCTGATTCGTTCTACCACAGCGGATCACGACACTGCAGGTCCCCCGTCACCGGCCGGCACCGTGCGGCCTGCCCGCAGCCCTCCGCCCAAGCGCCAAAGCCGCCTACCCTGGCCTCATGGCAACCCACGCACGCGCCGAACGCGCCCACCTCGCCCAAGCCCTCACCGAAGCCGGCCCCGAGGCCCCCACGCTGTGCGAAGGCTGGACCACGCGGGACCTGGCGGCGCACGTCGTGGTGCGGGAGCGGCGGGTCGACGCCGCCGGCGGCATCATGGTCAAAGCTCTCGCGCCGCGCCTGGCCCGGGTCCAGGCCGAGTTCGCCGCGCGGCCCTGGACCGAGCTGCTCCAGATGGTCGCCGAAGGACCTTCGCGGCGCTCGCTGTTCGGGCTGGCGCCGGTCGACGAGGCCGCGAACGTCGTGGAGTTCTTCGTGCACTGTGAAGACGTGCGCCGCGCCAAGCCCGGATGGGAGCCGCGCCGGATCGAGGCGGACCTCACCGAAGTGCTGTGGAAACGCGCCGCCGGCATGGCGCGGCTGTCCGGGCGGCGGGCGCCGGCCGGGCTGGTGCTGCGCCGGCCCGACGGGCAGACCGCGGTCGCGCACAAGGGCGCGCCGGTGGTCACCGTCACCGGTGAGCCCGGCGAGCTGGTGATGTTCATGTCGGGGCGGCAGGCGCACTCGGTGGTGGAGATGGACGGCCCCGAACATGCCGTCGCGGCAGTGCGGAGCGCGAAGTTCGGGCTGTGACCCATAAGCTGTCCGGCATGGTGCTGCGGGTGGCGACGTGGAACGTGAACTCGGTGACGGCTCGGGTGGACCGTCTGACCGGCTGGCTGGGTACGGCCAAACCGGACGTGCTGTGTCTGCAGGAGTTGAAAAGCACCGACGAGGCGTTCCCCACCGCGCAGGTCGCCGACCTCGGCTACCACGCCGCGACCTGGGGCACCGGCCGCTGGAACGGCGTGGCGATCCTGTCGAAGGCCGAGATCAGCGACGTGCAGCGCGGCTGGCCGGGCCTGCCGGAGTTCGAAGGCGGCCTGGAGCCGCGCGCCCTGACCGCGACCTGCGGCGGCGTCCGCGTCACCAGCGTCTACGTGCCCAACGGCCGCGAGCTCGGCCACCCGCATTTCGACTACAAACTCGCCTGGCTGGACTCCCTCACCGCCGCCGTGGCCGAACCGGCGCGCGCCGAGCAGCCCTACGCGGTCCTGGGCGACTTCAACATCGCCCCGACCGATGCCGACGTGTGGGACATGTCGCTGTTCACCGAATCCACGCACGTTACCCCCGCCGAGCGCGCCAAGCTCGCCGACCTGCAGGCCCAAGGCCTAGCCGAGGTGCTGCCGCGGGCGTTGAAGTACGACAAGCCGTACACGTACTGGGACTACCGGCAGCTGGCGTTCCCGAAGAACAACGGCATGCGCATCGACCTGGTGTTCGGCAACCCGGCGTTCGTCGGGAAAGTCACCGACTCCTTCGTCGACCGGGAGGAACGCAAAGGCAAGGGAGCCTCGGACCACGCGCCGGTGGTGGTGGACCTCGACCTGTGAGGCCGCCGGATGACACCGGCACGGCCGCCCGGGAAGCCCGGACCGCCTGCGCCGCCCGGACCGCCCGGGTCGCGCGTTCGGCGCAGCTCAGCAGGCCGCGCCGGCCCGGGCCGTGATCCGCTGATCGCACCGACCGCAGCCCCGACAGCGGCCCTGACCGAACCGCCTGCCCCACTCCCGACACCGCTCCCGACCGCACCCCCAACCGCGCCCCCGACCTGACCCGATCCGACGAATCCGACCGCCGACCCCACCGCGGCACCCGCGCCCGACGCCGTGCCGCCGACCCACCTTGGACACGTGACGATGGTTTGGCTCCGCCGCCCGCCTGCCCGGCGTGACATCGCCGTGGCACCGGGCAGCCTGCCCGGCGACCCGGCCGCCGACGCCATCCCGGTGACGGTCACCCCCTCGCACTCCACGTGGCCGCAGCGGCTGCTGCCGTACCTGCTGATCGCCATCATCGTCATGGCCGACATCGCCACCCCCAAAGACGTCACCTTCTCCTCCACGCTGTCGGTCGCCCCGGCGCTGTCGGCGCTGCTGACCCGCTCGCTGTGGCAGACCATCGCCGCCGCCGTCACCGCCACCGTCGTCTCCGCGGTGTTGTACGGGTACTCGCTGCACGTCGCCGGGGAGGTGGAGGTCGCCGCGTGCGGCGCGATCGTCGCGGTGACCGTGGTCAGCTGCGTCAGCCTGGGCCTGGTCGGCCGGCAGTCGCGGATGCTGGCGAACGTGCGCAGCGTCGCCGAGACCGCGCAGCACGTCGTCCTGCGGGAAGTGCCGCCGGAGCTGGCGCAGGTCCGCACCGCTGTCGCCTACCGCGCCGCGGCGGCCGAAGCCCGCATCGGCGGCGACCTGTACGAGGCGCTGTCCACCCGCTTCGGCGACCGGCTGCTCATCGGCGACGTCCGCGGCAAAGGCCTGCCCGCCGTCGAAGCCGCCGCCGACGTGCTCGGCGTGTTCCGCGAAGCCGCCTACACCGAACCGGACCTGTCCCGGGTCGCCGACCGCATGCACGCCATGCTGGCCCGCCGCCCCGCCGGCACCGAGGAGTTCGTCACCGCCGTCCTGCTGTCGGTGGACCCCGAGCGGCCCACCGTGGAAGTGGTGAACTGCGGCCACCCGCCGCCGCTGCTGATGCGCGACGGCCACGTCGCCGCCCTCGCCCCGGCCGAACCCGGCCCGCCCCTGGGCCTGTTCGACCTGGCGTCCCCGCCCGGCAGCGCCTCGGCACCGGCATGGGCCCGCTTCGCCCCCGGCGACACCCTGCTGCTGTACACCGACGGCACCACCGAAGCCCGCGACCGCAACGGCACCTTCTTCGACCTGCCCGGCTTCCTCACCGGACGCCCCGCCACGAGCCCGGCGGAGCTGACCCGGCAGATCCTCACCGGCCTGGCCGCCCACGCCGGCGCGCGCCTGGACGACGACGTGGCGCTGCTGGTGGTGCGGCGCAAGCCGTACGTGCCGGGTCCGGCCGCGGAGCTTTAGGGGCGGGCGCGGCAAGACAGCGGCGGGGGACCGCGGCTGTCAGTGGCGTCGGCGAGGCTGGGACGCATGCCGATCCATGTCGCCAGCCGCCGCCGCTCCGCCACATCCCTGGCCACGGCCCACCCGGGCGCCCGCATCATCGACGTCACGTCGAAAGGGCCGCAGCCGTGGGTCCGGATGAGCCCGTTCTACCCGCACGGCGACATCCCGGTGCCGCTCAGCGGCGGCACCGTCGCACAGTCGGTGGAGGGGATCTGGCAGGCGCTGAAAGTGTTCCAGGACCACGACGTCGACGCCCGGAAGCTGGACGTGGTGTCGATGACCGGGCTGAAGCGGACCGTCCGCAAATACGGGCCCGTACTGGGCCACCGCGCCGGACTCGGCGGCCTCGACGGCGAGGAACTGCTGCCGTATGAGCAGGCGCGGCGCCGCATCTTCCTGCCCGCCTACCGTTGGGTACTGGAGCACAACGTCGCCGACCTCGTCGACGAACTACGCGCCGCGACCGGCGAGGGCGACGTCGTGCTGCTGGACTACACGGTCAACGGCGACGTCACCGACACCAGCAGCGCCCTGTCGCACGCCGCACTGATCCGGCTGTATGTCATCGACCAGTGGCCCGCCGCATAGCGACTCTGGTGGCAACTCTGGGCCCAGCAAAAAACAGGGGTGTCCGGTCGGCGCGCGCCGACCGGACACCGTCCCTGCCAGTGGGGTCCTCCTCGTTCCCGAACCTCCCGGCGGGCTTCACAGACCGCTTGTACCGCTCGTATCGCTCGTCGCTCGTACCGCCTACTTGTACCGCGAAGAACTGTCGTGCCACTCCAGACACCCGCCCAGCCAAGCCCGCGCCCCGAGCACGAACCGCTGCAGCTCCGGCGACGGCAGCGCCGCCAGTGCCGCACGGCTCGCCTCGAAGCCGCGGACGATGTCGTTGTGCAGCGCCACCACTTCTTCGGTGGCCTCGGCGATGGAGATGTCGCGTTCGGCGGCCAGCAGCAGTACCAGGTTGCAGTCCGGGTCCTCGCCGGCTTCGCGTTCGGCCGAGGCCAGGTCGTTCACCAGTACCGCGGCGGTGCCGGCCTGGGTCAGGGCGCGGTGGAACAGCGGGTTGGCGAACAGCTCGGCGGGCAGTTCGTAGCCGCCGACGACGTCGATGAGGATCATCGAGGTGTAGAAGCTGTCGTGCTGGCGCGCGGCCAGGTACCGCCACGCCTCCGGCGTGAGGCCTGCGTGCCGCCAGGCGTTGTAGGCGTTCCAGGACACGTACATCTGGTGCGTGGTGTGCCGGACCCGCATCACCTGCGCCGCCGAGGCGTGGCGGGTGACGTGTGCCAGCGCCGAGCGCAGCGACACCAGCACCGGGTCGGACACCACCGCCTCGCGCAGCGGGGCGCTGAACTCCCCGGCCGGCGGCGGCGGGTCCAGGGCCGAGGACACCAGTGCCAGGCGCCCCGGCAGTGCTTCGGCCACCGCGCCGAGGTCGGTCTCGTCGGCGTAGTAGTCGTCGGAGGCCCACCAGGCGGCGTTCATCTGCGCGGAGACCAGCAGCAGGTCCGGGTCGTCGCACTCCGGGTGCGCCAGGGTGATCAGCCGGCCGAAGCCGGTCTTGGCGAACTCCTCCAGGTGCCCGGCGTGCAGCCCGATCCGCTCGGCCCAGGCCACCAGACGGTTGTTGACGTCGGTGGCCAGGGCCTCGTCGATGCGGGCCGTCGCCGGGCAGTACAGCGGGGAGTGCGAGCCGTCGCCCCAGGGCCGCAGCGGAATCGGCGCGGGCGCCAGCCGCTCGGGATGCTGCGGCGGACGCAGCAGGCTCTCCGGCCCCGGGTCCACGTCGTCCCGGTGCCAGTGCTCCGAGACGCCCTCGGCGCCGGGCACACCGCCGGCGCCGGGCAGCCCGGCCTCCCACGGCGGCCGCGCCGGAGGCGGCCCGGCCAGCGCGGCCAGGCCCGGCAGCACACCGCCGGAAACCAACCCGGTGTCGGCGATCAGGGTCATGGCGTAACTCCCCGCGTGCTCGAGGATCGGCGGATCAGACCAGTCGGGATCAGACGGGATCAGACCTTGTCGGCGGCGATCATCAGGTAGTGGAAGCTGCCCTCCTTGTACGCGGTCAGGAACGCCTCCTCGATCCCGGTGGTCACGTTCGACTGCTGCCGCAGCTCCCAGTACGGGATCGTCGCCGCCGTCAGATCCACCACGCTGATCGGCACCAGCCCGTTGGCGACCATCGCCGCGAAGTACCCCGAGCGCGGGTGGATGTCGCAGATGTAGTGCGCGTTGATCTGGCTCACCGACCGCGACGGCAGCGCCCCGTAGGCGTCGTTGAAGCAGCCGGTGATGGTGACGTACCGGCCGCCCGGCGCCAGCGACCGCGCATGCTCGGCGAACAGCGTGTCCAGATCGACGTACATCGTGGACTCGTTGTTCCAGATCCCCTGGAACGTGCCGTCGTCGAACCCGTTGTCCAGCATGTTCCGCAGGTGGTAGTTCACCTTCCCGGCCAGGCCCATCTGCTCCGCGCGGTTGTTCGCGAAGTCCACCTGCTTGCCGGAGATCGACAACCCGTCCACCCGGCACCCGAACCGCAGCGACGCCATCAGCGACGTCCCGCCCCGGCCCGACCCGGCGTCCAGCAGCCGCTGCTCGGCGCTGACCGGCCCCAGCTGGTCCAGCAGGAACTCGGCCTGCGCCGTCTCCAGCCGGTGCATCTCGGCGATGATGCGCCCCTCGCGGTCGTCGGCCGGGGCCTGCAGCACCGACCAGTCGACATCCCCGATACCGTAGTGGTGGTGGTAGATGCCGTCCACCTCGCCTAAGCGGATGTTCACCGGGTTCTTCTCCCGGTCCCAATAGTCGGCGACAGACTCCTGATAGCGGCTGGTGACAGCGGACTGCGAACCCATGGCGAAACCACCCTTCGTAGAGGCACTGCGAGGTCAGCTACGTCGTAGGGACAGGGACGGATACAGCTACAGCAGACAGAAAGCTCAAGAATCGCCCCCGCACCGGCCCGCATCGGCCGACTGCCGGCTGCTGCCTCGGCGCGCGCCGACGCAGCCACGAACGGCCCGGGGGCCGGGTGAGGACGTCAGGTCACGGCGTGCCAGGTACGGTGCCCGCCGAGCCACGTCCACAACGCGGACAGGTACCGGCGCGTCGCAGGATCGGCGCCGGCGGCCAGCTGCGAGGCGTGGTGCATGAACGCCCGCATCGCCTCGTCGTGGACCTCGGCCGCACGACGGCTCGCCGCCCCCGGGCCCAGACCGTCGGTGTCGGCGATCGCGGCTGTCAGGCCCGTCGGCGACGGCTCGGCGATGTCGTGCAGCAGCGCCGCCGCCAACGCCGCCAGCCGCTGCGCGCGCCGCAGCTCCGGATCGGCGGCCGCCGCCGGCGACACCTCGAACCCGTCGACCGCGTCCAGCGCCGCCAGCGCCGGGCTGTAGGCGTTGACGTGGCCCAGCGACAGGTACTCCCACGGCGGCCGCGGCGCACCGCCGGCGGCGGGGGAGGCGGCGGCGGCGGGGGAGGCGGCGGACAACGATTCGCACTCGCTGCGGACCCGGTCCACCTGGTACGGCGAGGACGGCAGGGCGCTGAGCCCGGCCAGCGCCGAAACCAACGCCGGATCCGCGACGCCGGCGCGCGCCGGATCGGGACGGGACGGCAGTGCCGCATCCGGCATGTCGCAGCCGTCGTAGACCTCGGCGATGGCGTCGTCCAGGGCCTGGGCCAGTGCAGCCGCCGAAACCTCGGTGACGACCTGTGCCATAGCGTCAGCCGCCGCAGCGGGGGAGCCCGAAGGGGAGTCTGAGTCCTCCGCTCCCGTCGGCGCGCGCCGCAGCAGATCCTCATCCCGGCCCCCGAGCGCCCCGCCGGCCAGCAGTCTCCCGACCGCCAGCAGCCGCCCGGCCACCGCCAGCCGACCCACGTCGTTCGTGTCCGGGTGCGCCAGCACCACCAGCCGCCCGAGCCCGGCCGCCGGCCCCGGGGCCAGTCCCACCCCGGCGGCCCACTCGTCCAGGTGCTGCTGCACCGTCGCGGCCAGGGCCGGGTCGTCGCGCACCGCCGGCGGGCAGTACAGCGCCTCGGTCACCCGGGCCGGCCGCCCCGTCTGCGACAGCCGCGCCGCCGCCATGCCCAGCCCGGAGGCCGGCACCAGGCCGATCCTTGCCATCGTCCCCGTCACCCCTTCAGCTCCGCGGCGTCGCGACGTCGACGTTCTCCAGGATCCCGATGGCGTCCGGCACCAGCACCGCCACCGAGTAGTACGCCGTGACCAGGTACCGGATGATCGCCATGTCGGTGATCCCCATGAACCGCACGTTCAGTCCCGGCTCGTACTCGTCCGGGATGCCGGTCTGCCGCAGCCCCACCACGCCCTGCTGGGCCTCGCCCAGGCGCATCGCCACGATCGAGGACGTGTGCCCGTTCTCCACGCCGATCTTGCCGCAGGGGAAGATCGGTACGCCGCGCCAGGCCGGCACCGCGTGCCCGTCGACCATCACCGGGTCCGGGTACAGGCCCCGCTTGGTGCATTCGCGGCCAAACGCCGCGATCGCCTTGGGGTGTGCCAGGAACATGTTGGTGCTGCGGCGCATCGCCAGCAGGTCGTCCATGTCGTCCGGCGTCGGAGGCCCGGACCAGGTGCTGATCCGCTGGTCGTACTCGGCGTTGTGCAGGAGCCCGAACTCGCGGTTGTTCAGCAGTTCCCACTCCTGCCGCTCCCGGATCTCCTCGATGGTCAGCCGCAGCTGTTCCTTCACCTGGTCCATCGGGTCGTTGTAGAGGTCGGCGACGCGGGAGTGGACCCGCAGTATCGTCTGCGTCAGCGAGAGCTGGTACTCCCGCGGGGACAGCTCGTAGTCCACGTAGGTGCCGGCGAGTTCGACCTCGCCCTCGTGCCCGGCGGTGATCTCCACGACGGCCTCGCCCTTGGAGTTCACCGCGCGGCCGGTGCGGGTCACGAACTCCTCGATGTGCTCGCGCAGGTAGGCGTTGCCGTCGCGGACCCGGCGGAAGTCGGCCAGCTGCATCGCCATCAGCGTGCCGCCGGTCGTGGCCTTCACCGTGGCGCTCCACAGCGGATCCTCCTGCAGCAGCACCTCGTCTCCCAGGTGCGCGCCGTCGGTGAGGACACCCAGCAGCGTCTGCTCCCCGTAGGCGCCGATGGTGCTGCGCTCCACCCGGCCGTGCGCCAGGATGAACACCTCGTCGACGGGATGCCCGGCCTCGGCGATGACGTCGCCGGCGCGGAAGTCCCGCGGCGTGAACAGCCCGGCCAGCTCGGCCAGCAGGCCGTCGTCGGCGAAGCCGCGCATCACCGGGATCTCCCGCAGCGTCTCCGGAACGATGCGGATGTCGTCGGCGCCGCTCTGCACGAACGCCACCCGGCCGCGCCCCACCGACAGGCTCAGCCGCCGGTTCACCCGGTACGTGCCGCCGGACACCTCCTCCCACGGCAGCCGCCGCAGCAGCCAGCGGGAGGTGATGCCGCGCATCTGCGGCTGCGACTTGGTCGTGGTGGCCAGATTGCGGGCCGCGGCGGTACTGAGGGACAGCGGGGCATCCGCTGTGGTGGGGGCGTCGTCGGCTTGTTCCTCAGCGGTGCGGTCCGGGGTGATCGTCATCGCCGGGTCCTCCTTGTCCTCGCGCATGCCGGTGCCGTAAGGGCTCCCTTCTGAAGTAAGGCGAACCAAAGCCGGCGCACCAGGCCGCGACGCCGTGGCGGATGGCGCGCGGGGATGGCGCGGATCTGCCCTAACGGATGGGTTTCGGTGAAAATCCCGGGACGCTGACGCGCGTGCCGCGGTGATCCTGCGGTTTCGCCGGTGTTCAGCCACGCCTCGGGGTGCAGGCGGCAGCGTCGAAGGGCGCCTCGGCGCGCGCCGTCGGGCCGGGTGAAACAGGGGCCTGTGACGCCGGGCGGGTCGGGGTTCTGCTTCCCGTTAACCCGTTATCGGCTGTTTATGCTTGCGCGTCTGCGGCGGGGGAGGCGACGGCTGCGGGAGCGGCGGGGGTGCCGACGGTGCCGACGGTGCCGACGGTGCCAGCGCCGGGGGCTGTCTGGCCGGCGGCGATCTCCTCGGCGCGCAGCAGCATCTTCTTCAGCAGAGCGCTGGCCAGCTCGCGTTCGTCGGCGTCGAGGGCGTTGACGATGTCGCTTTCGACGACGGCCTGCAGCTGCATCCCGGCCATCCACTTGGCGTGGCCGGCCGGTGTCAGCTCGACGTCGACGCGGCGGCGGTCGGCGGTGCCGCGGATGCGGCGCACGAGCCCGGCCTGCTCCAGGGCGTCCAGGCGGCCGGTCATGCCGGCGGGGGACAGGAGCAGCTCGGAGGCCAGCTCCCCGGCGGTGGCACGGCGGTCGTCGCGGGCCGCGAGGCGGTGCAGCGTCTGGTACTCGAAGTCTTGGAGGCCGACTTCGTCGTGCATGCGGCGCTTGCTGGTGGCGACGTGCTTGGTGAGGTTCTGGATCCGGGTGATGACCGCCTCGACCGTCTCGTCGTAGGGGGCCTTGCCGCGCCAGCGGGCCAGGTGACGGTCGACGGAGTCCTCCATCACGCCAGTATGGGGCGCCCGACGGCGGTGAGCCAGCGGAAGGTTCGGCAGGAAGTATTTCGTTGACGAATCATTCGGTGGCGAAATACTGTGGCGGCCATGAGCGCCCCTCGCCGAACCCGCCGCACTCACAACCAACCACCGGGCACCGTCGGCATCCGCAGACTCCTGCTCGGCCGCACCGCCGCCGCCCTGGCCACCTCCCTGATCCCCACCACCCTCACGCTGGCCGTCGTCCACGCCGGCAGCGCCGCCGGCGACCTCGGGGTGATCCTGGCCGCCGAATTCGTCCCCATGCTGCTCCTGCTGCCCGCCGCCGGCGTGTTCGCCGACCGCTTCCCGGCCCGCCGCGTCATCCTCGCCGCCGACCTCACGCGCGCCGCCGCCCAAGCCGGCATCGGCGCGACACTGCTGGCCGGGGGAGTGGACGTGCCGGTGCTCGCCGCGCTCGCCGCCGTCACCGGCGCCGCGGTGGCGTTCGGGACACCGGCGGTGCGGACACTGGTGTCGGCGACGTTCAGCGGAGCGCAGCGGCAGCGGCTCAACGCACGGATGTCGGTGTGGCAGGGGTTGGCGCAGTTCGCGGGGCCCGGCGTCGCAGGGACGCTGATGCTCGGGATCGGCGCCGGGTGGTCCTCGCTGCTGACCGCGGGGCTGTTCATCGGATCCGCGCTGACGCTCGGCGGACTCGGCAGCCTTGGCAGGCTTGGCGGGCTCGGCGTCCCGCGACAGCGTGGCCGCGCTGCCACCGCCACCGCACCCCCCTCCATATCCGCCGACGAACACCCCCGGCGCACGCCGTTCTGGCAGGACCTGCGCGCCGGCTGGACCGAGACCCGCCGCCACCCCTGGTTCATCGCCAACGTCCTGGGCCATGGCATCTGGAACATGACCGCCGGCGTCCTGCTCACCCTCGGACCGGTCATCGCCATCCACCACCTCGGCGGCGGCACCGCCTGGGTCATCACCCTGCAATCGGGCACCGCCGGCATGCTCGCCGGCGTCTGGACCGCCGGACGGCTGCACCTGAAACGCCCCCTCATCGGCGTCGCCCTCGGCGCGTCGGCGTACGCACTGCCGCTGGCGGCGCTCGCCGTCACCGCCCCCCTGCCGCTGCTGCTCGCCGCCTACACCGCCGGCATGTTCGGCCTGGGCATCCTGGACCCGCTGTGGGAGACCACCATCCAGCAGCGCATCCCACCCCAGGCCCTCGGGCGCGTCGGCTCCTTCGACACCCTCATCTCCTTCGCCGCCCGCCCCCTGGGCCTGGCGCTCGCAGCCCCGATCGCCACCGCCGCCGGCATGACCCTGCCCCTGGCCACCGCCGCCGTCCTGGTCGGCGGCGCCAACCTCGCGGTCCTGACGATCCCCGCCGTCCGCGCCCACCCCGAACCCGCCGCCGCCCCCGAACCGCTGGTCACGACAGCCACGGCTGCCACGGCAGGAGTCTGAGGTGATCGACCACGGCTGGCTCGCCGCGGCGCCCCCGCCCACGCCCCCGCCGACCTGTCAGAGCCCGGATGCAGAATCAGCGCAGCCACCTCACAACAACTCGCCGCGCCCTGAACCGGAGCCCACGATGCCGATCACCAACCCCGCCATGGCCGACTACGAGTTCCTGGCCGAACTCTACGAGGACGACTACTTCCCGAACCACGTCGTCGACAAAGGCAAAGCGGTCCTGGTCCGGCTGTGCGAACGCCTGGAAGCCGACCGCCCCGCCGACCTGGACGCACTGTACGTGCTGACCCAGGCCGCGACGGAGGAGTTCAACGCCCTGGAACCCGAATTCGAAGCCGCCGGCAGCGAGATCGAGACCGTCGCCCGCGAGGAGATCTGCGGGGACGTGTACAACATCGCCGCCGCCTACGGCTTCGCCGCCGCCGACCACGAGCAGCTGACGCATTCGCGGAACTGGTAGCACCGGCGCGCGCCGCCTCGCCTACTCTCGCCGCTCGGTGATCCGCCGCATCGCCTGCTCCAACTCCGCGACCGGAGCCAGCGGCGAGCTCCAGGTCAGGCGCAGACCGTCGTCGTGCCGCCGGGGGATCACGTGCGCGTGGAAGTGGAAGACGTCCTGGCCCGCCGCCGCACCCGAGTTGAGCCGCACGTTCACCCCGTCGGGTTCGAACACGTCCTTCAACAGCAGCGCCACCCGACGCGTCAGGGAGGCGACACCGGCGTGCGAATCATCCGAGATGTCCCAGATATCGCGCGCGTGCACACGCGGAACCACCAGCGTGTGCCCCGGTGCCGCAGGCCTGATGTCCAGGAACGCCACCGCGCACTCGTCCTCCAGCACCCGGAACGCCCGGACGCGCCCGGCCACGATCTCGCAGAACACGCAATCACTCATCCACCGAGCATCGCCGGGGGAGTACCCCCACCACCAGCCCCCGTCCGCCGAACGCCCCACACCCGGCCCTCCCGCGCCGCCCGGCGACGATCACCGGCGTATCGTCACCTTCATGACTCGAGGCTCGATCGGCCTGGACAGCGCACTCCAGGACTACGTCGTGAACCACAGCACCGCGCTCGACGCCGTCCAGCAGGCGCTGGTCGCCCGGACCACCGAGCTCGGCTCCCCGTCCGGGATGCAGATCGGCGCCGAGGAAGCGCAACTGCTCACGCTCCTGGTGCGGCTCACCAACGCCCGGCACGCCGTGGAAGTCGGAACGTTCACCGGCTTCTCCGCCATCGCCATCGCCCGCGGACTCGCCCCCGGCGGCCGGCTGCTGTGCTGCGACGTCAGCGAGGAGTGGACCAGCATCGGGCGCGCCGCCTGGAAAGAAGCCGGCGTCGAGGACCGCATCGACCTGCGGATCGCCCCAGCCGCCGAAACCCTCAAGACCCTGCCGAACGAGGAGTACATCGACTTCGCCTTCATCGACGCCGACAAGCCGTCCTACTGGACGTACTACAGCGAACTCCTGCCGCGGCTACGCAGCGGGGGAGTGATCGCCGTGGACAACGTCCTGTGGAGCGGCCGCGTCGTCGACGCCGACCCGGAGGAGGAGTCCACACGCCTGATGAAGGACTTCAACGACAAGGTGGTCCGCGACGAACGCGTCGACGTCGTCATGTTGCCGGTCGGCGACGGCGTTTCCCTGATTTACAAGCGGTAGGTGCCGAATCCGTGCATCAGGACGCGTAATCAGCATTACACGACAGGGCTTTGGGGTGGTTCGTGGCGTTGTCGGAGGCGTTCTGGGCGGCGTGCCGTGATCGACGACTATTCTGGCGCGCGCAGAACGGCTCTGACGGAAGCCGATACCCAGCCGCGTCACCCCGCAGGGCCGTGTGATGACGGCGCGACCTATCCACGTGATGATCCATTGCCCGGCCCGGCGACGCACGGATGATCTAGAGAGCGAGTTCCTGGAGTTCGCCGGTTTTCTCCAGTTCTCCAGGAAGCAACGTGCGTGAAGAAGATCGCACCTCAGAACGGCCTCCAACACCCCCTCTCAACACCCTCGCGCGATTGCCCGATAATGTACATTATGTAAAGCTGGCCACTGCCCCACGAGGCGCGGGGACCGGTCCCTGATTCACAGCTCAAGAAGCCTTTGGCGCCACCAGGCTCCCGGAGGATGCCAGGGCTCGGCGCTCCGAACTGTCGGGTCCGGCAGAGTGCGTCGTTCGAACTGCTGGTCCGCTTGAGACAGCCTCCGCATGAGATCTGCACGCGCTCCAGGAGGAAGACGGCACAGGACGAACTCCAACTCGTCGCGAGCTTCAAGAGGATCACAGCACGGGCACGCTAACCCAGGAGGATTCCGGAGATAGCGACCTGGTTGTCGAAGCCACGACTCATATCGAGCAAGCGCCATCGCAACAGCGTCGGGCCACGCCCGCTCGGCCTCGACACGCCGGATGGCGACTCGCGTCTGCGCACTGATACCGCGGATCCGACGGACAGGCACGCCTCTTGGCGATTGCCACCGCTCGGCGCGGAGGACACTGGGCCGCCTACGCGGCATGGCCCTTTCTGGTCGACTTCACGCGGCCATCATTGCATGCCGAAAATTGGATGAGACGGGCCACTACGAGAGATCGAAGGTCACGCTCACAGAGCCGTCCCAGCCCGATGCCTCCGTGAGAACCAGAGTGCCATCCGTCTCCTGGTCGACACGGACCACAAGGCTGCCGCGATCCTCGCCGGGAAAAGCAACAGCGAAGTGGGGGTCCATCCCCACAAGAAAATCCCAGCCGTCGAGTTGGCCGGAGTCGAGAGCGGTGGCATGCCGACCCGTTGCCCGCCAGGTGCCGGCTGCGTCGAGCGTGACGCTGATGTCGATGTCGTACTCGCCGAGGCACGTCGAGTCGTTCGCCCACCACTCAAGGCGGGCCGGGCCCACGAAGCGATCCATGAGCACACTATGCACACCTGGCATTCGGGCGGGAGACAACGGGGACCGGTCCCCAGCCAATTGGGCACAGATCTTCAGCAATCAGACACCGACCAGCCCCTAAACCCCCCACCGCCCTCCCGTCTTCCCCCGAAGGCGTGACGTCCCCGCCGCCCGTTGGCTACGCTGCCGCTCGGGTTGACGGGCTTTTCACGGGAGGGACGCCACAACCATGGCTGATCACATAAAGATCAATACCGGAACACTCCGCGACATCGGGGGCCAGCTCGGCCGGCTGCGCGACGAGTTCAACCACTCCACCGACATCACCAACGCCGCCTCCGGCGAGATGGGATCCGGTGACGTCGCCGGCGCCCTGAGCAACTTCGCCTCGGACTGGTCCACCAAGCGCGACCAGCTCACCAAGGGCCTGGACACGCTCGCCTCCACCGCCACGCAGGCCGCTGAGCACTGGGACGGACTGGACGGCGACCTGGCCAAGGTCCTCACCGATGCGGCCGGCAAGGGGGCGAAGAAGTAATGTCCCGCGACTGGACCAGCTTTGACTGGCAGGGCGCCGTCGTCACCCAGGGTGACCTCGTCCCCGGTGACCCCTACCAGGTCGCGGCCCTGGGCAAGCGGTTCCGCGCCACCGCCGACGCCATCAACCAGCAGGCTGCGAACCTGCGCAACCTGGTCAACGGCCAGGGCTGGGACTCCGACTCCGGCCGTGCCTTCGCCGACCAGGTCGGTCAGACCGCCGACCTGCTGCAGAAGGCCTTCGGCCGCTACAACGAAGCCGCCGACGCCCTGGGCAGCAACGTGCGCCCCTCCGGCCCGCACGACGAGGTGTCCTGGCGCTCCGGTACCGAATGGGCCTCCACCCTGGAACTGGCGCAGGTCAAGGCCCAGGACGCCCTGAACCGCGGCAAGAGCGCCGACGCCGACTCCCAGTCCGCGCAGCGCCAGATCACCAACGCCCAGGCCAACGCCCTGCCCTCCCCCACCCCCGGTGCTCCCCCGACCCCCAACGTCAACCCCGACCCGGTCAACACCCCCGGCGCGAACGGCATGACGCCGGCGGAGCAGAAGGCGCACAACGACAAAGCCGCCGCCGACGCCGTGCTGAACCAGGCCGGCGCCGACATCCAGCACGCCATCGACATCCGCGACAGCGAAGGCCGCGCCGTCGCCGGCGCCATCAACGACTTCATCAACACCGACGGTCTGAAGAACCCCACCCACCACTGGTGGGACATCGACTGGGCGGGCCTGGTCGCCGACATCGGCCACATCGCCGGCGCCATCGCCGGGGTCGCCGGGATCCTGGCGCTGTGCCTGTCGTGGGTGCCGATCGTCGGCGAGGTGCTGGGGGCGATCGCCTTGGTGGCCGGGGCGGTGGCGCTGGTCTGCGACACCATCTCCGCCCTGGACGGCAAAGGCAACTGGTTCGACGTCGCCATCGACGTCGTCGGCCTGCTCTCCTGCGGCGCCGGCCGCGCCATCGGCAACGCCGCCAAGGCCTCCCGCGGTCTGGAGCTGTTCAACGCCGCCCGCGCCGGCGGCAAAGGCATCACCGAAGCCCTGGACGGCATCAAAGGCCTGGACATGGGCGCCAAGGACATCCTGCAGCTGAAGAACGGCGCCACCTCCATCTTCAAGATCGGCCTGAAGAACTTCGGCGAAGGCCTGGGCACCGGCCCCTTCAAGGACGTCGGCGACGCCTTCAAGGACCTCAAAGCCGGCAACCTGGACTGGCACTTCCCCGGCATGAGCGGCCTGGGACCGAACCTGGCCAGTGGCGCCGGCTGGAAATTCGGCCTGGCCGGCTGGTCCAACGCCACCTTCCCCCTGGGCCTGGGACTCACCAACATGCAGATCCCGGAGAACTTCAAGCCCTGGGAACCCGGCTTCATAGGCGTCAACCTGTTCCACAGCAACAACATCCTGGACTCCGACAAGGGCTGGAACTGGGCCCCGCTGGCCCCGAAGACCCCGGCGAGCGCCGGCTGACTCCTAGGATCGGACCATGGACACCCCACTGCAGCCCGAAGAAGTCCTGCGCGTGCTCGACGGCATGTCGTTCTTCCAGAAGCGGGCTCTGAAGAAGGCCGGCTTCAAATTCGACGGGCTGTACCGGCTGGCCGGCACCGAACACGGTGCCGGCCTGGTCGAGGCGGTCCTGGCCTGCCACACCGACCTGCTGGGACGCGAACCGCGCGACGACGAGCCGGAGAAGGCCCAGGCCGCGCACCGCCACCCCGGCGTCCCGGGGCCGCAAACCCCGGCGTTCGACGCGCCCCGCTACAGCCATCCCACCAAGAGCGAGCGCGAGAAGCTCGCCGAGCTCGCGGAGATGGCCAAGGAGCAGAAGAAAGCCGCCCGCGACCAGCAGCGCCGCAACCAGGGCGACCGCAAACTCCCCTGAGCACAAGGAAAAGAGACACCCCCGTGAGCCAGGACGCCGCCACACCCGCGCAGGAGATCGCCGAGGCGCCGCCGCCACGCGACTACCGCATCGCCACGCCGGAGGGCTGGGAACGGATCGTCCTGGACCCCGCCACCTGGGACCGGGTCATCGGCCGCATCGTCGACAAGGCGTTCCGCGGCGTCGACAACGCCCCGCACCTGAAAGAGCAGATGCGTGAGTCGCTGCGTGCCCAGGCCGCCGGCGCCGTGGCCAACGGCGGCCTGGAGCTGTACCTGTCGCTGATGCGGCTGGCCGACATGCCGCTGCCGGCCAGCCTGGTCGTCACGTTCATCCCGCCGCGCGGCGCCACCGAGCCGCCGCCGCTGACCGAACTCGCGCTCGCGTACGCCGCCGGAGGCGAGGACGTTCGGATGACGGACTTCCCCGCCGGCGCCGCCCTGCGGCGGAAATGGCGTGAAGAGCCCGATCCGGCGCAGCAGGCCGGGAACAACCGGCCCATCGCGCACCTGGACGTCCAGTTCCAGGTCCCCGGATCCGGGGCGTACCTGCTGCTGTCCTTCTCCACGCCGATGTACGAACTCGCCGAAGCCCTCGACGGCCTGTTCGAATCCATCGCCTCGACGCTGAGGTGGGTGCGATGACCGCCACCGTGACGGGACGCCACGTCGTCCTGCCGCTGCCCAACGACGGCATAGCCCTGCCAGTCGGGGAGAAAGGCGACCTGAGCGCCTGGGCCGAGTCGGTCGCGCACTCCCGCATGGCCGGCGAGGCCTACCCCGAGGAGATCGCCGCGTTCGCCGACACCCTCGTGCAAGCCACCGCCGACTCCGCCGAACGCGGCGCGACCGTGGCCATCGCGTTCGCGCCGTACCCGCGCACCGGCGAGTCCGGCCGGATCGAGGTCCGCGACTACGTCCCCGGCCCGCAGATGCCGCACCTGCCGGAGCTGACCGACGTCGTGGACTGGTTCACCTCCCCGATCGCCGGCGCCACCGACCCGCCGGAGGTCGTCTACGGCGAGCTGCCGCTGGGCCCGGCCGCGCGGCTGCGGTTCCAGGTCCTGGCCGACCCGAAAGACGCCGACGACCCCGACTTCGGCATCCTGAAGAACGCCGTGTTCATCGTCCGGCCGCGCGAGTTCGAATGCCTGGTCGTGATGAACGTGACCTGGGCCGCCGGGGTGTTCACCGAGGAGTTGGACCAGCTCGCCGACCAACTGGCCCAGCGCATGCAGATCCAATAGCCGGACACCTCCGACCCACCGCACACTCATCCGGTTATCGCAGCATGCTCATACGCCGCCGAAATCCCCGCGCCCCGGTGACTTCCAGACCGCCGCGGGACTCCTGTCCCCGGCATCTGATTCGATAGCTCAGTGGCCGCCCCCAAACCGTTCACCCCGATCTCCGTCGCCGAAGCCGTCCACCGCTACCGCGACACCCTGCACCTGCGCGTGGCCACCGGGGCGCTGTCCCCGGCGACCCGCGACGCCTACTGCCGGGACCTCACCGAGGCCGCCACGCTGCTGGGGCTGGACAAGACCCTCGACGACGTCGAAGCCGAAGACATCGAATACGCCCTGGTCCGCATCGCCAACGCGCCCGACCGCCGCTACACCCGCGGCCGCAAGGCCGGGCCCGGCGGCGAGCCGGCGCCGGGACGCGGGCTGCAGGCCCGGGCCCGCTGGACCGCGGCCGTGCGCGGCCTGTTCGGCTGGGCCGCCGAGCAGGGCTACGTCCGCGCCGACCCGATGCCGAACGTCTCCCGCGTGCGCGTCCCCACCCGTGCCGTCGGCGCGCGCCTGGGCCTGACCGTGGAGCAGGCGCAGGCGCTGCAGGAGACGCCGCAGCTGGCGGCCTCGACGAAGGAGCTGCGGGCCGACCAGCGGCTGACGTTCCGCGACGAGGTGATCCTGCGGCTGCTGACCGAGACCGGGCCGCGGGTGGCGGAGCTGTGCGCGGCGAACCTGGACGACGTCCGGCAGCACGAGCTGACCGGGATGCCGGTGCTGCGGATCCGCAGCGGCAAAGGCGGCCGCAGCCGCGACGTGCCGCTGTCGCAGACGCTGGTGGCGCTGCTCGGGGAGTACCAGCAGCACGAACGCCCCGCTCCCCCGGCCTCCGACCCCGAGGCCGACCGCGCCGATGCGGCGCGCGCCCTGGTGGTGACGATCCGCGGCCGCCGGATGACGGCGCGGGACGTGCAGCGGATGGTGGAGCGCCGGGTGAAGCAGATGCCCGCGGAGCTGCGGCGCGCGGTGACGCCGCACGGTCTGCGGCACACCGCGGCCACGGTGCTGCTGCGGCAGGCCGGCGCCGACGTCGGGACGGTCGCGGACATCCTGGGGCATTCCGATGTCGGGACGACGTCGGTGTATCTGGATCCGTCGGCGACGGCCGCCGCGGAGGCTTTGCAGCGCTCTCCTTTGGCTCAGTGAGCCCAGATGGGGGCGGTGTGCGGTCGCCGGCCGCGGATCGGCTGCCGGGACCGCTGCCGGGACCTATACCGGATCCGCTGCCAGTCCGGCTACCGGATCGCCGCGCCCGATATCGTCCGGGCGATCACCAGCCGCTGGATCTCGCTCGTCCCCTCGAAGATCGTGTAGATCGCCGAGTCGCGGTGCATCCGCTCCACCGGGTACTCGCGGGTGAAGCCGTTGCCGCCGAGGATCTGGATGGCCTCGGCGGTGACTTTCTTGCAGGTCTCGGAGGCGAACAGCTTCGACATGGACCCTTCGGCCGATTCGAAGGTCTTGCCGTTGCGGGCCATCCACGCCGCGCGCCACACCAGCAGGCGGGAGGCGTCCACGGAGGTCTTCATGTCGGCGAGTTTGAACGCGATGGCCTGGTTCTCCACGATCGGCTTGCCGAACTGCACGCGAGTCTTGGCGTAGTCCAGCGAGTACTCGTACGCGGCGCGGGCGATGCCCACGGCCATGGCGCCGACGGCGGGGCGGGAGGCCTCGAACGTGGCCATGGAGGCGTTGCCGCGGCTGGACTTGCCCTCGCGGGCGCGCGCCAGGCGGGCGTCGAGCTTCTCCTTGCCGCCGAGCAGGCAGGAGCCGGGGATGCGGACGTCGTCCAGGACGACCTCGGCGGTGTGCGAGGCGCGGATGCCGTGCTTCTTGAACTTCTGGCCCTGGGCCATGCCGGGGGTGTTCGGCGGGATGATGAACGAGGCGTGGCCGCGGGTGCCCAGCGCCGGGTCGACGGTGGCGACGACGACGTGCACGTTGGCGATGCCGCCGTTGGTGGCCCAGGTCTTGGTGCCGTTGAGCACCCACTCGTCCTTGGCCTGGTCGTAGACGGCGCGGGTGCGCATGGCGCCGACGTCGGAGCCGGCGTCGGGCTCGGAGGAGCAGAACGCGCCGAGTTTGACGTCGTCGGGCGTGCCGAACATCTGCGGGACCCACTCGCCGACCTGGTCGGGGGTGCCGTTGGAGACCACCGACACCGCCGCCAGGCCGGTGCCGGACAGCGCCAGGCCGATGCCGGCGTCGCCCCAGAACATCTCCTCCATGGCGATCGGGATGCCGAGGCCGGACTCGTCGAACCACTGGTTGGCGTAGAAGTCGAGCGAGTACAGGCCGGCCTTGGCGGCCTCTTGCAGGATCGGCCAGGGCGTCTCCTCCCGCTCGTCCCATTCGGCGGCGGCGGGCCGGATGACGTCGGCGGCGAATCCGTGGATCCAGTCCCGCAGCTCGATCTGGTCCTCGGTCAGTTCCAGGGAGAACCCGGTCATCGTCTCGTTCACTGTCCTTCGGGTCTGGAGGGCGCTACCGATGGGTAACCTCGGTCGCCGCTAGTGTGTTACCGGCGGTAACTTCTGTCAAGATGACGACCACACCCCAGGAAGGGACCCGATGGCGACCGACGCAGACGAGGCACGGGCATCGCGCCGAGGACCCCGCCGCACCAGGGAGTACCTCCTGGACGCGGCCGAGCGCGTGGTGCTGCGCGAGGGCCCGTCGGCGTCGATGAACGCGATCGCGGCCGAGGCCGGCATCTCCAAGCCGATCCTGTACCGGCACTTCGGCGACAAAGCCGGCCTGTACGTCGCCCTGGCCGACCGGCACATCGAGACCCTGCTGGCGCTGCTGCGCGAAGCCCTCACCCGGCCGACGACCCGGCGCGAACGCACCGAAGCCGCGATCGACGCCTGGCTGCGCCTGGTCGAGGGCAACCCGGCGCTCTACCGGTTCCTGGTCCACCGCGGCCAGGCCGAGGAACCGGAGGTCCGCGACCGCGTCGCGATGTTCCAACGCCGCCTCGGGGATGCCCTGGCCATAGGCATCGCCGCCGAACTCGGGCTGCCCGAGGACCAGTGGCCGCGCGCACAAGCCTGGGCCCACGGCATCGTCGGCATGGTCCAGGCCGCCAGCGACTGGTGGCTCGACGAGCAACCGTTCGGTCGCGAAGACCTCACACGGCACCTGGCCGACCTCATCGACGGCGCCTACGCCCACGCCTAGACACAGGCCGAGACACAGCGCTAGACACGAGCTTGGCAACGCGTGAGCCATGCCGCACACGCGAGCCATACGCGAGCCACAAGCGTGAGCCGCGCCATACGTAGGTCAGGCGTAGATCCCCGCCTGGACACTTACCTGCCCGCGCCCCGGGGCAGGCCCCGCCCAGGGGAGGCCTTCCCCCTGTTGACAGCACCAAAATATGCCGCACCCGACCCCGACGGATCCGGCGCGCGCCGTCAACAAACGAATAATTTTCTTCAGAAAGTCTTCAGAGAACTCAACCCCGCAGCGGGCTGAGGCGTCCCCTGGGCGTGAACGTTTCGGGTCCTGATCCTCAAAACCTCCTCCGCGGCACCGACCTTCGGCTCGACCGCGGCCTATCCCGACGGCTGATGTTGAGCGCCGGCGGAATCATGTTGCTGAGTGCCTGCTCTTCGAACAGTGACAAGTCGGCTACAGTCGGTGCGACCTCCTCCGGCACCCCCGACCCCCGCTCGAAGCCCACCGGCGGCGCGCCGTTCCCCGGCCAGAACCCCAGCGGCGACCCCTCCAGCGCCCAGGGCGACTCGCACACCAACACCTCCGCGCCACCGGACAACATCCCGCCGGCCGGAGCGACCGGACAGGACCCGCCCCCTCCGGCCGGCACCCCGCAGTTCTACGTGCACGAGGGTGACAAGGCGATAGCCCTGACCATCGACGACGGCCCCAGCTCCAAATACACCCCGCAGGTGCTGGCGCTGCTGGCGCAGTACAAGATCCCCGCGACGTTCTGCATGATCGGCCAGAACGCCGACAAGCATGCCTCCCTGGTCGCTGAAGTCAGCGCCGCCGGGCACTTGGTCGCCAACCACACCTGGACCCACCCGAACCTGTCGAAGATGACCGCCGCACAGGTCACCGCGGAGATCGAGAAGACCAACGACGCGATCACCAAAGGCGGTGCGAAGCAGCCGGTGCTGTTCCGCGCACCCGGCGGCAACTGGTCCCCGACGGTGTTCCAGGTCTGCACGCAGCTGGGTCTGCGGCCCCTGGACTGGTCCGTGGACCCCCGCGACTGGTCCCGTCCCGGCACCGACCACATCGTGCAGACCGTCATGGGCCACACCAAGACCGGCTCGATCATCCTGGAACACGACGGCGGCGGGGACCGCTCCCAGACAGTCGCCGCGCTGCAGCAGTTCCTGCCGAAGCTGCTCGAAGCCGGCTACCACTTCGTCCAGCCGTAAGCCGCGCCGGCCGGCCAACTTGGGTTAGGCGTCGCGTCGCCCGGCACCGACGGCAGCACCTTCTCCGGCGCCAGCGTTCCGCGGCGGGCTGGCGGATCCGGGCGGTGGTTGAGATCGTAGGGCCGGTACTTGGTTGACGGGGAGGGTTCCGGGGTGGGGATGGTGCGGGGGAAACGTGCGTTTCTAGCTGCGGTGGCGGCGTCCGCGGCGCTGGCGATGTCTGCTGCGGGGTGCACCGGTTCCAGCCCGCACACCACCGCCGGGCCCAGCGGCACAACCCGTGCCGCGACCTCCACGCCACCGGCCACGTCGGCGTCGGGGTCGGGGTCGGCGAGCGCCTCCGCTGCCGGCAGCCAGTGGTCAGCAGGCCGTTCCCATCCGGTGGCCGACGACATGTACCCGCAGTACGGCGACCCCGCGACCGACGTCCTGCACTACGGCCTGGACCTGAAATGGGACCCGACCGCGACCGTGCTGACCGGCACCGCGACGCTGACAGTGCGGGCCGCCCAGCCCACTAACCGCTTCATCCTCGACTTGGCCGCCGACATGAGCGCCGACCATGTGAGCGTGGACGGCGCGCCGGTCGCCAACACGCACGACGGCGACCATCTCACCGTCCCGGCCGGCCGGCAGCTCGCCGCCGACAGCACCGTGACCGTGGTCGTCACCTACCACGGCACCCCGCATCTGGTGCCGGCGCCGGTGACGCGCCCTGACATATCCGGGCTCGGCGCGCAGGTCGGCCCCGACGGCGGGGTGTGGGCGCAGCAGGAGCCCTATGGGGCGTTCACCTGGTACCCGTGCAACGACCAGCCGTCGGACAAGGCGCTGTACGACGTGACGATCACCGTCCCGGACGGCTGGGCCGGGGTCAGCGGCGGCGCGTTCGGCGGCCGTACCGAATCCGGCGGCCACGGCGTCTACCGCTGGCACCAGCCGAACCCGGTGGCGACGTATCTGGTGGCGTTCTCCGTCGACCGGTACCGGGAAGACACCGCGACCGGCCCGCACGGCATCCCCATGACGTTCTGGTACCTGCCGGCCGACGCCGACGCGGTACACAAGCTGACCGCGCAGATACCGGCGATGATCTCGTTTCTGGAGCAGCGGTTCGGGCCCTACCCGTTCCCGACCGCCGGGGTGCTGTTCCCCCCGGACAATGTCGGCATGGAAACCCAGACCATGATCACCTTCGGTCCGGGCGGGGCGCCGGCGGACCTGCTCCACGAGTTCGCGCACCAGTGGTTCGGCGACGCCGTGACCCCGACGACCTGGTCGGGGCTGTGGCTGAACGAGGGCTTCGCCATGTACGCGCAATTCCTGTGGCAGGCCGCGCACCCCAAGCCCGGCGGCCCGCAGACCACGGTCGACGCAGTCCTACAGGCCACAGCGGCACCGGTGGACCAGTCCCTGCGCGGCCGCGACGGGCCGCCCGGACACCCCCTGCCGACGCACTTCGCCTCACCGAACGTCTACTACAGCCCGGCCCTGATGCTGAACGGCATCCGCCACGCCGTCGGCGACCCGGCGTTCTACCAGCTCCTGAACGCTTGGGCGCACCAGCACGCCGGCACGAACCAGGACCGCGCCGCGTTCGTGGCGTTCGTCAACGCCCAGACCGGCCGGGACTTCTCGGCGTACATCAACGCCTGGCTGGACTCCCCAACGACGCCGACGATCCAGCCGCCGGGCCCCGCGGGCACCTGAGCACCTGAGGGTCGAGAGAAGAGCACCAGTGCGCGCCGTCTACGTCATCGCCCACCCGGAAGCCACCCACCACATCGAGAAGGTCGTCGGCGGCTGGCACGACTCACAGCTGACCCCGGCCGGCCAGGCAGCAGCCGTCCGGATCGCCCGAACGCTGCGGAACCAGATCCCGGCCGGCGCGGCCGTGGAGAGGCGCTGGGCTCGGTCGGCTTCCTCACCCCGTCGGGCAGCATCACCACCCTGCGCGAGGACGACTTTTACCACAACCGCCGGATCGTCGGCCTGGGTGACATGCGCCACCTCAACCCCTAGGCGACACCGAGCGGTCGGCGGCCGGTGGCGCCCCCTGAACGCCAGTCGGGGGCGCCACCGGCAGATCGGGTTCAGCAGAACGAGCCGGTGAGCACCTGGTTGTTGAGCGCGTTCCAGGTGTTCGGGCCGATGATGCCGTTGGGGTTGGTGGCACCCATGCAGTGGATCTGGAAGTTCTTCACCGCGGCCTCGGTGTTCTGGCCGAAATCGCCGTCCACGGTCAGGCCGTTGTACGACCCGTTGCCGTAGTTGGTGGAGTGGCCGTAGGCGTACGCGAAGTTGAGCTCGCACTGCGCCTGCCGCACCGCGTCGCCCTGGCTGCCGACGTACAGCTGCGGCTGGCTGTTCGTGTACGTGCAGAAGCCGCCGATGTCCTCGGCGTGCGCCGGCACGGCGGTGACCATCGCGGCGCCGCCGACGGCCAGGACGCCGACGACGGCCGCGGTGACGCGGCGGCGGAGCGGCTGGGTGAGGGAGCGAAATGCCATCGTTCTGTTCCCTTCGGGAGGACGCTGTCCCGCGTGACGATGCCGCAGGCGCGTGGCAGAACCGTGCGACGGCTGTGGCACTCGCGTGGCATCAGCCGGCCGCGCCGGGAAGCCGTCCAGGTCGCCGCCGCCGCCGCCGTAGCCGCAGCCCGCGCCTACCGGCCGCTCACGTCACCAGCGCGCGCTCGCCGGCCTCGGCCAGCACCCGCCGCGCCGTCTCCTGCGGGCTCAGCGCCGAGGTGTCGAACCACCAGCCGACGTCGCCCATCTCCCGCCGCATCGTCGCCTCCAGGTGCTCGTAGCCGTCGAAGAAGAACTGCTCCTGCGGGTCCCGGATCTCGTTGCGGTGCTTGCACGCCGCGATCCCCGGCGCGAGCACCACGAACAGCACCGGCCGCGGCGCCAGCAGCTCCAGGTAGAAGTCCAGCTGCCGCCGGTCGGGGACGATCGAGTCGATCAGCGGCAGGAACCCGGCGTCGGCGAAGTTCGCGGCCAGCGCGCACAGGTTGCGGTTGGTCAGGTCGACCTGCCGCGCCGCCTCGTCCTTCGGCTCGCCCAGCGCCCACACCCGGCCGCTGACCACCAGCCGGGTCACCACGTCGCCGTCGAGGCGGGCCGCGCGCGGCAGCATCGCGCCGGCGAGCCTGGTCACCGTGGACTTGCCGGCGCCGGGCATGCCGTTCACGATCAGACACGGCGTCGTCCGCGGCGCGTCCAGCGCTCCCACCGCTCCCAGCGCTTCCGGGGCTCTCAGCGCGTCCAGTGTCTGCTCAGGATTCTGCTCGGAAGTCACGCGCGAGATCGTGCCGGGACCCGAACCCGGCCGCAACGCGTTTTCCGGCCGCAGACCTCGAAGCAAGTCTCGAAGCAAACCCCGGCCCGAGCCCGCCTCAGAACCCGAACTCGGCCCGGATCGCGTCCCCGTGCTCGTCCAGCTCCGGCGCCGCCGGCCGCACCACCGGATCCGGATACCCGGCCATCTTCACCACCTGCCCCGGCAGCTCCAGCCCGCCGGCGGTGATCCGCATCCGCCGTGCCTCGGTCTGCGCGTCCGTCATCGCCTGCCCGATGTCGTTCACCGGCGCGCACGGCACCTTCGCCGCCTCCAGCCGCGCCAGCCAGTTCGCGCAGGTGTCGGCGGCCAGCAGTTCCTCGATGACCGCGGTCAGCACCAGCCGGTTCGCCGAACGCTGCGCGTTCTGCGCGAACTGCGGATTCCGGGCCAGCTCCGGCGCGCCGAGCGCGGCGGCGAACGCGACGAACAGCGCGTCGTTGCCGACGCACACCACGATCTGCCCGTCGGCGGCGGCGAACGCCCCGAACGGCGCGATGTTCGGATGGTGCGAGCCGATGCGGTGCGGCACGGTCCGGTCGGCGAGCCAGGCCAGAGCGTTGCCCTCCAGGAACGACACCGTCGCGTCGAACATGGCGATGTCCACGTGCGTGCCCCGGCCGTGGATGCCGCGGCCCACCAGCGCCGCCATCACCGCCCCGAACGTGTAGACGCCGGCCGACAGGTCCGACACCGACGCCCCGGACTTCACCGGCGGCCCGTCCGGCTCCCCGGTCACCGACATCAGGCCGCTGCGGGCCTGGATGACGGCGTCGTACGCGGGCTCCCCGGAGCGCGGCCCGGTCGCGCCGTACCCGGACACCGAGGCGTACACCAGCCGCGGATTGCGCTCCCGCAGCGCCGCGGCGCCCAGGCCGAGCCGGTCCATCACCCCGGGCCGGAAGTTCTCCACCAGCACGTCGGCCCGCTCGGCCAGCGCCGCCACCTGCTCCGGATGCTTCTTCAGGTCCACGGCCACCGACTGCTTGCCGCGGTTGACACGCGCGAAGTACATCGAGCGGCCGTCGGCGGCGAAGGGCCCGTAGCGCCGCGAGTCGTCCCCGGTCGCCGGATGCTCCACCTTGATCACCCGGGCCCCGAGATCGGCCATGATCATCGTGGCGAACGGTCCGGCCAGCACCCGCGTCAGGTCGACGACCAGCAGCCCGGCCAGCGGCCCGGTCCGGGACGGGTCGTCGGCGGAAAGATCGGCAGGCAGGTCGGCAGGCAGGTCGGCGTCAGGGTGCGCGGCGGTCATGAACGATCAGCGTGGCACGCCCGGAACCGCGCGTCGATATGACACGGCTATCGCGCCGCTCACAGCCTTCGGCAAACGTTGCCGTACCGGGCTCGGCCAGGCGCGCGCCGCCTCAGTCCTCGACGACCCCCACCCAAGCCGCAGCGTCCCCCGGCTGCCCGCTGAAGTCGTACCGGACCCCGCCGGCCCGCAACCCGACCAGCGTCACCGACGTCGTGCCCCACGTCCGCTCCCCGAACTCCCGCCGCACCAGCAGCGCCCGGTCGTCGGCCGGATCGAGCCCGTCGCCGTCCACCAGCGGCAGCCACGGCCCCCACGCCTGCTCGGTCGGGACCTTGGGCGCCGGCTCCGGACGCGGCGCGGCCAGCAGCCGGGGCCGGAAGAAGTCCAGCCGCGCCTGCATCGCCTCGGTACCCGGGCCCTCCGTCGGGTCCGAACCCTCCAGCCCGCTGTTCACCACCACGTGCAGCCCCGCACCCAGCTCCTGCCGCTGGTGCTCCTCGCCGTTCCAGCTCAGCAGGAACACCGCCTCCAGCGTCGCGCAGATCAGGTGGAACGGGTCGTAGCGTGCGAACTCCAGTGCGTCCACGGTCCCGGTCGCGGCGAAGCGCAGCGGCAGCTCGCCGCGCGAGAGCCGGCCCGACTCCGGCGCCAGCGGCCCGCGGCCGTTCAGCACGCACGCCGCCCGCGGCACGGCCGGGTCCACCGCCAGCCACGTCCCGGACGCCAGCAGGTCCTGGCCGCCGATCAGCTCCGGATGCTCCGGCCAGTGCCGGCCCGGCGGGATCCACGGCCGGTCGTGGAACTCGTCACGCACACCGGCCAGCAGCACCGGGTACTCCGAGGCGGGGTCGACACTCACGATCGCTGTACACACCCCTTCATCACAGCAGCCTGCGCCACCCCGGTCTAACGCGGGGGCATGATGGATCTGTATCCGACACGGCGATCAAGGTGCAACCACTGTCGATCACGCTCCGCCACCACCGTCCGAACGGTGTGTAGCCGCACGCCAGAGCGGGTATCGGCGCTGCACAAGAACGTCCGCGAACGCCCGGTGAACACGCGCCGGACCAGCGGGGTGAAAGAGGAAGCGGGAGCCGCGATGACGCAGGAATCCGTGCCCATGGGCCGTCGGGCCGAGGCCGCCGCCGAACCGGCTGCCGCAGGGGCCCGGACGGCACCGATCCCGCTGAAGGCCACCCACCCCACTTCTACGATGATCACATGGGGCGCGGTCGGCCTGGGCTACTCCCTCATCGCCGGCAGCTTCGCCCGCCTCACCGTCCCCGCCGAGATCGCCACCCTGCTCCCCGGCGCCGCCATGGTCTGGTACGCGCTGCGCCCCACCACCGCGCACTTCCCGCCCCCCGCGCCCCTCACCCGCCGCACCACCATGGCCTGGGCCGCGGTCGGCGTCGCCTTCGGGGTCTGGGAGCTGTACGCCGCCGCCCGCGGCTCCACCCACGCCCACCCGACCCTGTCGATCCTCATGCGGCCGCTGATCGACCCGCCGCCGGCGCGCGCCGCCGGGTACGTCGTGTGGCTGCTGACCGGGGTGTGGATGGTGCGCCGATGAGCCCGCGCGTGATCACCGCCATCGGATACGCCCTGATCGGCCTGGCCGCCCTGGCCGTGGAGATCGTCGCGCGCCGCCCCGGCAGCCGGGTGCCGACGTTCGGGCAGCTGGTGCAGCACGTGATGCACGAGCGGTGGGGCCGGGTGGGGATGCTGCTGGTGTGGTGGTGGCTGGGGTTCCACTTCCTGTCCCGCTCCTGAACCCGGAGGAGAAAAGCCGGACGGGCCGTGACCCTGGTCCGAAGGTCGCGGCCCGCCCGAGTGTCGGTGTCGCTGGGGGAGCTTGTCCAACACGGTCCGGCTCGGTGAGCCGGCACACACATCAGACCGCGCCGAGGGCCCCTGGTGCCAGTGGGTACCGGAAGGATCAGCCTTCGGGGTGCAAGGAAGTCCTCTCCAGTTCCGCCGCGTGCCAGCCCGAAGTCCGCTCCTCAGGCCGCCAGCGGTGCGCCGCGGGCCAACAGGTCCCTGATCCCGGCGGCGGGCAGCGCCCGGGAGAACAGCCAGCCCTGTCCGGTGTCGACGCCGAGCCGCCGCACCGCCTCCAGCTGCCCGGCGGTCTCCACGCCTTCGGCGGTCACCGTCAGCCCGAGCGCGTGTCCGAGCGCGGTGACCGTGGCGATGATCTGTTCGTCGGCGCCGCAGGGCCCGGTGGCTCCGGCCGCCGCCCCCGCGGCCGCGCCGGCGCCGTTGCCCACGCCGTTCGCCGACGTCAGCCCGGCGACGAACGTCCCGTCGATCTTCAGGATGTGCACCGGCAGCCGCCGCAGATGCGACAGGTTCGAGTAGCCGGTCCCGAAGTCGTCGACCGCGATCGCCACGCCCCGGTCGGCCAGGGCCCGCAGCGTCGCCTGCGCGGCGTCGTCGCCGGGCAGCAGCGCCGACTCGGTGATCTCCAGCCGCAGCCGCTGCGGTGCGAGCCCGGAGTCGGCCAGCGCGGACAGCACGTGTCCCATCAGCCGCGGGTCGCGGCATTGCCGCACCGCGACGTTCACCGACACCGGCGGCGCCGGCTGTCCCGGGGTGTCCGGCCACGTCGCCGCCGCCTGGCAGGCCTCGGCCAGGATCCGCCGGCCCAGCTCCACGATCAGCCCGGAGTCCTCGGCCAGCGAGATGAACCGGTCCGGCGGCACGATCCCGAACCGCGGGTGCCGCCAGCGCACCAGCGCCTCCACGCCGGTGACGGCGCCGTCGGCGAGGGACACGATCGGCTGGTACTCGCAGTAGAACTGCCCGGACTCCACGGCCGCCGGCAGGTCCGCGGCCAGCCGGTACCGGGCCACGTCGGCCCCGGCGCGCTCGGCGTCGAACAGGGTCCAGCGGTCCCGGCCCTCGCCCTTGGCCCAGTACAGCGCCAGGTCGGCCGCGCGCAGCAGGTCCTCCGGCGCCGAGGCCGCGGCCAGCGCCTCGACCGCGCCGATCGACGCGGTGACCGTCAGGTCCCGGCCCTCGACCCGCAGCGGGTCCCGCAGCGCCGCCAGCACCCGCTCGGCGACCCGGTCGACCATCGGCCGCGCCGAGAGTCCCGACGGCCCCGAGGGTCCCGAGGACGAGGGGCCGCGTCGCGCCGGGCCCTCGGCGCCGGGCGGCAGCACGGACGACTCCGCACCCGGCACACCCGGCACGCCCGACGAGGCCCCGGGACCGGATCCGGGGACCGGCCCGTCGCCGTGGTCCTGGAAGTCCTGGAGATCCGCGGGGTCCTGGTGATCCTGGAAGTCCTTGTAGTCCACGAGCACCGCGAACTCGTCCCCGCCGGTGCGCGCCAGCAGATGCCCGCCGGGCTCCAGCACCGCCCGCAGCCGGGCCGCCACCGCCGCCAGGAACCGGTCCCCGGCGCCGAACCCGAGCAGCGCGTTGATCTGCCGGAACCCGTCCAGGTCCAGGCTGCACAAACCGATCCGCTGCCCCGGGCGCGCCCGCGGGCCGGTGCGGGCCTCCAGCCACCGGCCCAGCATCGCCCGGTTCGGCAGCCCCGTGAGCTCGTCGGACCACGGCGCCGACGCCGACGACCGGGACGCGGCCGTCTCGGCGTGCGCCGTGGACGAATTCTGACCGGACACCGCGACCACCTCCATCGCGGACCAGGACGTCTGGTTGGCCTGATCCGCACCGCCGCCGCCTGCACGGCTTCCGAACGACTACCGAGCGCGATCATAGGACCATCCGGGGGCGCTGTGACGGCGCACACACTCCCGGATCACCTGATCGTGGCCGTACTGTCACACTCCCACCGCACACTTCACGCCCGCACCGCGCCATCGGCGCGCCCCGGCGGCGCCACACCGCCGCCCCGTCCGCGCCGAATCCGCACCGGGCACGTGCCGGGCCACCGGCGGCGGGCCTCGGGCAGAATCAAACGCTGTGCAGATCACGCAGATCACCATTCGCGAAGCCCTTCCGGCCGAGTTGGCCGCCACCGGGGAGCTGACCGCCGCCGTCTACCGCGACGAATCCCTGGCCGAGCCGACCTACCTGCCGCGGCTGGCCGACGCCGCCGCCCGGCACGCCGCACCCGGCGCCTGGCAGCTGATAGCCGTGGACGCCTCCGGCCGCATCCTCGGCGCCGCGGTGTACACCGTCGCCGGCAGCGAGTTCGCCGACATCGCCGCCGGCGACGAGGCGGAGATCCGGATGCTCGCCACCGCCGGCTTCGCCCGCGGCCAGGGCGTCGGACAGGCCCTGGTCCAGGACTGCGTGCGCCGCACCCGCGAGGCCGGACGGTCGGCGCTGGTGCTGTCGACCAAGCCGGAGATGACCGCCGCGCAGCGCCTCTACGCGCGCCTGGGTTTCCAGCGCACCCCCGAACGCGACTGGGAGTACGCCCCCGGCAAGGGCCTGCTGACGTTCCGGCTGGTGCTTGATTGAGTCCGGCATGCCTGCCCTGATATCCTGACCCCGTGAAGAGCTTCCCGTGTGCCAGCTGGCGTCCGTCCTAGGACGGTTCCCCAGCCACCCACGCCGACAGGCCGTCCGACGATCCGGACGGCCTTCGTTGTTCTCGCCCCGCACACGGGGCCGGGCGGTCCGGACGCCGACGACGGCGGACCCCCGACCCTGTGAGATTCCCGCGAGGAGAACGACGATGACCATCACATTTGACGTACCCACCAATCCCTCCGACCAGCCGCGTGTTTTTCCCTCTGGTGACAGCGACGACACACCTTCCGCGTCAGGGGACCGAAACGCCGCCGACACAAACGGCGCGTACGGCACGCAGGCCGATCCCGCGGCGTACCTGACCGAGGCCCAGCTGGCCGCGCACCTGGTCGGCGACGCCCGGCAGATCAGGGTCCTGACCGGCGACCGCCCCACCGGCCCGCTGCACCTGGGCCACTACCTGGGCTCGCTGCGCAACCGGGTCCGGCTGCAGGACGCCGGCGCCGAGCTGTTCGTCCTGGTCGCCGACTACCAGGTGATCACCGACCGCGACGCCTCGGCCCGGATCGCCGACTTCGCCCTCGGCCTGGTCGCCGACTACCTGGCCGTCGGCCTGGACCCGGCCCGCAGCACCGTGTTCGCGCACTCCGCCGTCCCGGCCCTGAACCAGCTGCTGCTGCCGCTGATGTCCCTGATCTCCGTGCCGGAACTGGAGCGCAACCCCACCACCAAGGCCGAGGCCGCCGCCTCCGGCCGCCCCGCGCTGTCCGCGCTGATGCTCACCTACCCGGTGCACCAGGCCGCCGACATCCTGTTCTGCCGCGCCGACCTGGTCCCGGTCGGCAAGGACCAGCTGCCACACCTGGAGGTGACCCGCACCGTCGCGCGCCGCTTCAACACCCGCTACACCCCGGTGTTCACCGAACCCAGGGCCCTGATCTCCGACGCCCCCTCCGTGCTGGGCAGCGACGGGCACAAGATGAGCAAGAGCCACGGCAACACCATCCCGCTGCAGGCCACCGCCGACGAGACCGCCGCCATCATCAAGGGCTTCAAGACCGACGCCGACCGGCTGATCACCTTCGACCCCGCGGGCCGCCCCGAGGTGTCGAACCTGCTGCTGATCACCGCTCTGTGCCGCGGCGAGGAGCCGCAGGCGGTGGCCGAGCAGATCGGCTCCGGCGGCGCCTCGGCGCTCAAGCGCGTCGCGACCGAGGCGGTGAACGAGCACCTGCGGCCGATCCGGGCCCGGCGCGAACAGCTGGCGGGCGAGCACGGGTACCTGTCGGCGATCCTGCGGCGCGGGGCCGAGCGGGCGACCGTCGAGGCCGAGGCGACGTTGACGCAGGTGCGGGAGGCGATGGGGATGGCGTACTGACTGCGGGCTGACTGCCTGCTTGACCGCGTGCTGACGGCCGTTCCGACGGCTGCTCCGACCGCTGTTCCGGCGGCGCGCGCCATCGCAATCGAACGCGTGTTCCGTTCGTGGTGGCGCGCGCCGGTCCTCGGCCCGCCACCGCGGCCACGACCGGCCTACTCGGCAGGCGCCCCGCCGTCCCCGGTGTCAGCATCGGACTCATGAGGGCACGCCACGCATCCGAGGGCACCCAGGCCGGCACCCCTGTCGCCGAGGGCGGCCGCCGCGACGTCAAACGGCGCGTGATCGCGATCGTGCTGGTGCTCGTGGCCCTGGTCGGCGGCTACTTCGCGGCCGCGGCGTACATCCCGCGCTGGTGGTCGCACCGGATCGGCGGCGCGTCGAACGGCGCGTTCTCCACCGGGGTGCTGCTGGGCATCTGCTTCGGCATCGTGTTCACGGTCCTGCCGCTGGGCCTGCTGTGGTTCACGATGCGCCGGTCGATGCGCTGGAAGACCCGGGTGATGTGGCTGGTGCTGGCGGTGATCCTGGCCGCGCCGAACCTGATGACGCTCGGCGTGGCGGTCGGCACCGGCGGCGGCTCGCACGCCGGCCAGCGCACCATGGACGTGCAGGCGCCGGGGTTCCGCGGCGCCACCGCCGTGGGCGCGCTGATCGCGGCGCTGATCTTCGTGGCGCTGGTGATCGCCTTCCGGCGCAAGGGGCGTCCGCCCAAGGTGCCGAAGAAGCCGAAGACGCCCGCGCCGCAGCCTGCCGACGTCTGAGGTCTGGCGCTGCCCCTGGTTACGCCTGCTTGGCGGCGAACGGGCTGTAGAACAGCTCCAGCTGGATCCCGTCGGGGTCCTCGAAGGACACGAACTGCCCGAGGTCGGTGTCCCGCACCGGCGAGTGCGCCACTCCCAGCTCGTCGAACCGCGCGATCCACTCCTGCAGCTCCTGCGGCGTCCCCACCCCGAACCCGAAGTGGTCCAGGCCGGTGGCGGTGTAGTCGAACGCCTCGCCGGAGTTGCCGGTGTGCTGCTGGAACGCCACGCACATCCCGTTCGAGTGCAGCATGATCGTCTGCCGCCAGTCGGTCCGGTCGGTGACGGCCAGGGTCTTGAAGCCCAGCACGTCGGTGTAGAAGGCGACGCTGGCGTCCCGGTCCCGGACCGAGAACGACACGTGCGACCAGCCGGACAACTCGGGCATGCGACGCTCCTGGAGGCAAGGTATGAGTCGACGCCGCACGCTACCGCACCGGACGAACGAACGCGCCGGGCCCCGTGCGCTTGGATCACACGGGGCCCGGCGCGCCGCTCCGTCAGAGCCCTGACCAGGCTCAGCGGGCCTACCGCGGCTACCAGGCCTGCCCGGCGACCTGCCGCGTGACGTGGTTGAGCCGGTTGAACAGGTTCGTCAGCGCGACCATCATCACGATCGCGGCCAGCTGCTTCTCGTCGAAGAACTGCGCCGCGCCCTCCCACACCGCGTCGCTGACGCCCTCGGGGTTGTCGGCCAGCCGCGTCGCCGCCTCGGCGAGCGCCAGCGCCGCCTTCTCCTCGTCGGTGTAGAACGGCGCGTCGTGCCACGCCGCCACCAGGCCGATGCGCTCCTCGGACTCCTTCATGCGCCGCATGTTGCCCATCCCGGAGTACACGCACGGCGCGCAGCCGTTGATCTGGCTGGCCCGCAGGTGCACCAGCTCCAGGATCGCCGGCTCCACGCCGCCGCTGTTCACGGCCTTGTAGAGCTGCTGGACTGCGCCGCTGGCGTCGAGGATCACGGCGGGGTTCTGGATACGAGCTTCCACTTCGGTTACTCCTGTATGAGTCGAAAGATGCTGCTTCACTATGGTTGGCCCTTGTCGGCCGCCTTGGTCCTACGCATCTCTGACTCCCGGGCACCGGGGAATGTGACAGCGCCGGATGTGACCTGGGTCACATCCGGCGCTGTGGGCTGTTTCCGCCGCTCAGGCGGCGGGGGTGGGTCGCTAGTTCTCCTGCCAGACGGTCACGTCCAGCACCGCGTACGGATTGGCGTCCGTGCTGGAGGGCAACCGGCGCACCGTCACCAGCACCAGGTGCCCGGTGCCGGTCGTGATGCAGAAGCTGCTGCTCGTCGACAGCTGCGAGAGCAGCACGTCGTGCTGGTAGCGGGTGTCGTTCAGGCACGAGGTGAACGAGCCGGTGTCGGTCTGGTCCAGCACCGCCACGCGGTCGGCGTAGAACCGGCCGTCGACGAAGCTGCCGGCGAAGAAGCCCATCGTGTCCGGACCGTTGGCCGTCCCCGCGGCCGGATGGTACGGATCCGACAGGAAGTTGACGCTGTAGCCGGACGCCAACTGGATCCCGACGTACGTCCCCACAACGGTGCCCGGCACGACGGTCGACGTGGCCGAGCTGGAGCCGTTCGTCGGCGTCGCGGACGCCGTGGGATTGCTGCTGGAACCACTCGCCGTATAGCTGGGGATGGAGGGCGTCGTCGGCGCGCTCAACGACGCCGACCCGGTGGGCCGCGACGGCTTCGACGTCCCCGACAGCGGCAGGACGGAGGCGGAGGTGTTCTTCGAGTCCTGCTTGGAGTTCAGGGCATGGTCGCCGAACGCGCCCACGCCCACGCCTATCGCGAACAGCAGGATCGGGATGCCTATGCGCGCCAGCGGGCTCTTCTTCGTCGGCGGGCGGGGGCTGCCGCTGCCGGGGACCACGGCGGTCGGCTGGAGCACGGTCGTGGTACGACCCGACGTGGCGCGCGCCGAGGCCTCGCCGGCGCCCTGAACAGGCTCCGCCGCAGCCTTCGACTCGGCCGAAGCCGCAGCGTCGCGGCCGCCCGCCGCGGCCTTGGACTCCATCGGGTCCACGCCATCGGCGCGCGCCTCAGCATCGTCATCTGGCTTCGGCTGCGCTGGCGCCTGCTGGTCCGACTCTGACTGGGCCGATGCCTTCTCGTCCGCAGGCGCCGTCTCCGTCTCCGCCGCGGCCGATGCGTCAGCATGTGCTGCCTGCGCGATGTCCGCGTTCTCGCCGCGCACCGATGCCTCGGCCGCCGCGGCCATCGCCTCCGAATGCGCCTTCGCCGCCTGAGCGTTCGCCTCAAGCTGCGCCCGAGCCGCCGACCTGGCGCGCGCCGCCTCCGCCTGGGCGTCTACCTCATCGCCGGCCTCTGCTTCTACTTCTACCTCAGCCTCAGAACCGGCGGCCTTCCGCTCAGCCTTACCCTCGTCGCCCCCGTCCGGGTCCGCCTCCGAATCCGCTGCCGGGTCGTCTTCCCTCGGCGTGATGATCGAAGGCTCCGGCGGCGTAGGCGTCGCCGCTCCACCGGTGTTCCGGCCCTCGTCCTCCTGCGCGAGCTCCGAGATCTGCCCCCAGTACTCCCGCCAGGCCTCGACATCCCCCTCCCACGCCTCGACCAGCGCCAGCGTCACCTCGCGCGTCGGCAGCCGTTCGCCGCCGAGCGCCGCCTCGATCTGTGTGGTCGTGAGTCCCGTGCGTTCCCGCAGCTCCTCACCGTCGGGCCCCTCCGCGAAGTCGCGTAGCTCCCGCAGTCCCTGCGCCAGCACCGCCACCGCCGACGTCGACGACACCTGCTCCACTCCCCTGCTCGTCCGATACGTCGGTGCCCAACCCTAGTGCCGTGCGGGGCGGCGCCACGACCTCGAATCAACAGCTGGATGCCGATGGCAGGATCTGCTCGGAAGTCACGAAACCTTGACAGTTTCGAGCATCCGCAGTGTATTTATGCACGGCGTGCGCCCCGCAGATCTTTCAAGATTCAGCAAGGAGGCACCATGTCGTCACCCCGTTCCGTCCCACGGCGTATCGCAACAGCCGCCCTGTCCTGCGCCCTGGCAGTACTGCCCCTGACATCCGGCACCGCTCACGCGACGCCACGCACGGCGAGCACCACCGGCACTACCTCCGCCACGTCCGCCACCCTGGCCGCCACGCCCCCGATGGGCTGGAACGACTGGGCCCACTACCAGTGCTCGGTCGACGAGTCCGTGGTCGTGGCCAACGCCGACGCCCTGGTCAGCAGCGGTCTGGCCGCGAAGGGCTACAAGACCGTCACCGTCGACGACTGCTGGATGGCCTCGTCCCGTGACTCGGCCGGCAACCTCGTCGCCGACTCCACCAAGTTCCCGCACGGCATGGCCTGGCTCGGCAGCTACCTGCACAGCAAGGGCCTGAACTTCGGCATCTACGAGGACGCCGGCTCCTCCACTTGCGGCGGCTACCCCGGCAGCGGCCAGCCGCAGGGCGGCGGCGCCGACCACTTCGCGCAGGACGCGGCGACGTTCGCCTCCTGGGGCGTGGACTACCTGAAGCTCGACGGCTGCAACGTCTACATCCCGAGCGGTGAAAGCACCGAGCAGGCGTACCACAACGCGTACACCGCCGAGTCGAACGCGCTGGCCAGTGCCGGCCGTCCCATCGTGTTCTCCGAGTCCGCCCCCGCGTACTTCCAGAGCGGCGAGTGGGGCAACCCGACCTGGTTCGACGTCCTGGGCTGGGTGGGCCAGCTCGGCCAGCTGTGGCGCGAAGGCTACGACATCGCCACCTACAACAGCTCCAACCCCTCGGCGAGCCGCTGGTCCTCGGTCCTGTCCAACTACGGCTACAACCGCTGGATCTCCCGCTACGCCAAGCCCGGCAACTGGAACGACCCCGACTTCCTCATCGCCGGCGACCCCGGCCTGACCGCCGACGAATCCCGCAGCCAGGTCGCACTGTGGGCGATGATGAACGCCCCCATGATCCTGTCCTCCGACGTCGCCCACCTCAGCACCGACGGCCTGGCCGCCCTCGGCAACACCGACCTGATCGCCCTGGACCAGGACCCGGCGGGCCACCAGGCAGGCGTGGTGTCGACCAACGGGAGCACCGACGTCCTGGCCAAGCCGCTGGCCAACGGGGACCGGGCGGTCGCCGTCCTGAACCGCGGCTCGTCGGCGCAGACGGTGTCGACGACGCTGGCCTCCGTCGGCCTGCCCGGCTGCACCGCCTCCGCGAAGAACCTGTGGACCGGCGCCACCACCACCGGCAGCACCCTGACGGCGACGATCCCCGCCCACGGCACCGCCATCTGGCGCCTGACGCCCTCGGCTTCCTGCGCCGCGGCGGTTCCGACCGGCGAGATCGCCGGCAACGGCGCCAAGTGCGTGGACCTGACCGGCAGCAACACCGCCGACGGCACACCGACGATCCTGTACACGTGCACAGGCAACGCCAACCAGTCCTGGACGCGGCTGGGGGACGGGAGCGTGCGGACGCTCGGCAAGTGCCTGACCGCCAACGGCACCACCGCCGGCAGCGCGGCGGTGATCTCCACCTGCAACGGCAGCACGTCGCAGCAGTGGACGGCGCAGGCCGACGGGACGGTCACCAACAACGCCTCGGGCCTGTGCCTGGACGTCTACGGTGGCGGCAGCGCGGACGGCACGAAGTTGGACACCTGGACGTGCGGCAGCCACCAGGCCAACCAGACCTGGGCTTTGCCCAGCTGACGCGCGCCGGCCCGGCTTGACGCACGAGGGCGCGGCGGGGGACCTTTCCCCGCCGCGCCCTTCAGCGCGCTCCTATATCCCACCCCAGACCGCAATCCATTGCAGCGCCATCAGCTTTACCAGCGCTACCTACCAGCCTTACCAGCTAGCGATCAGCTCTTCTCTGAGACATCCGCCTCTTCCCTGCGCCCACCCGGCACCCGCGTCCCCGCAGCACCGTGCCGCTCCCGAGCAGCCGCCGCCAACTCCCCACGCAGCGACGCGGCCGCCAACTCCGCCTCCCGCCGCGCCTCCCGCTCCGTCGCCAGCGCCGCCGCGTCCTGCTGCCAACGGGCCGTCACCTGCTCCACCTGCACAGCAGCCGCCTCCACCGCGGCCTCGGCGCGCGCCGCCCGCTCGGCCTCAGCCTGCCGGGCCGCGGCCTCCCGATCGGCACGCTCGCCCTCGGCGACCCGCCCGGCGTGCGCGGACTCCGCATCGGCCTTGGCCGCCTGCACCTGCGCGCTCAGCCCGGCCCGCAGCGCCTCCAACTCCGCCGCCGCCCGCTGCGCCACCGCCTGCGCCTCCGCAGCCGAGGCCGCAGCCTTGCCTTCCGCCGCGGCGATCTGCGCGTCAGCGGCCTGCCTCATCAAATCGGCCTGCTCACGCGCCGCCTGCAACTGCAACGCCGCCTCCGCACGGGTCCGATCGGCAAGCTCAGCGGCTTCGGCGGCGTCGCGCCGTGCCGCCTCCACCTCCCGCCGCGCCTGCTCTCGCATCGCCACGACCGCAGCCTCACCCTGTTCCCGGACCCGCGCGAGCTCCTGCCCGGCCTCATCACGCAGGGCCCGCTCCTGCTCAGCATGCGCGACCACCGCAGCGTCCAGAGCCTCCCGCGCCACCTCGGCATCAGCCCCAGCCTGCTCCGCGCGCGCACCGGCGGCCTGCCCCGCGACTTCCGCCTCCGCCCGCCGCGCAGCCTCAGCCGCAGCCACCTGCTCCGCCGCCGTCACCCGCGCCGCAGCATCAAGCTCCACCGAGCGCACCTGCCGCTCAACATTCTCCGGATCGGTGATCGCCTCAGCCCGCTCCAACCACAGATCGACCTGCGCCCCCAACTGCCGCAACGTCGCCGCCACCGACACCCCGGACGCCTCGAACCCGGCGCGCGCCGCCGTCACCGGCATCCCCCCGCCCTGCGCACCCCCGGCCCCGGCGCCACCGAACGCACCGGCACCGCCACCAAGGCCAACGCCCCCAACCACCGAGCCGCCACCCCCAACACCACCGGCCCTGACCCCGCCAACACCGCCGCCGACCGCCCCCGAAGCCGCAGCAGCCTCCGCCCGAGCCGCAGCCTTCCGCGCCCGATTGAACGTCACAGCATTGTGCCCAGGGTCATCGCAGTACTCGTGCCGCCGCCCCCGACTCCCCGGCAACGTCTCCTTCACAGGCCGCGAACACCGCCCCAACCGCTCGAACTTGCACAACGGCCGCGCCCCGGCACTCAACTCATCGCTCACACCTCCATCTTCCCGGACCTCCCACCCCACTCCCACCCCGCCACTCCGCGACACTGTGCGCAATACAGTTTCATTGCGTTGCGATACATGCAATGCAAGGCAACCCTGTAATGCAATGCAAGGAAATAGCCTCCGCATAATGCACGTTATGCGGACTCGCAGCGTGGAGAGACCCCGTCTCGGGTGTCAGCTTTAATGCGGGTGCTGTCGTTGGACGCTGTCCCGTCTCGGCGGAGTTTGGTCGCGGGAGACGGCTTGTCCGGCCGAGTTGGCTGCTTTCGCGCTGAAAGGCAGTCGCCCGGCGACGCAGGCCAGCGATAGGTTGCGGCACCCTTCTACCGCCTGCTGCCCCTGGAGCGCTGCACCTTCTACACGATGAACCTGTTGGGAGAGCCGGACGCACCGCGGGGATTCACCGAAGCCGACCCCCTACACCCCAACGCTGACCTGTTCCTCGACATCATCGAGGCAGGGTGCTCCGACGTGGTCCTTCTCGGAATCTCAGGGCCGCTGACAGGACGCGTCCTCACCGGCAACAGCGACGGCTTCTGGGGCCCGAACGTCTCCTCAGCGACCGACTTCCTCGCCTGGTATGAGCGCTGGCTCGATCACATGGCGGCCGGCAAGGACAACCGCGCCCTTGAACTCACCTCGCCCGGCGTTCAAGCTCTGCGGCGCGGCCGCAACGGCTGAACCCATACGAAGAGATCTTGCTGGGGCGGCCAATTGGCCAGGACGCCTCCGTGCGCAAAGAGGGTTCTCACCGAAGCTGGCCATTGCTGTACGGATGTCGCACCGAACGTGACTTCCCGGTCTAGAAGGGTCAGTCGAACTTCCCCGGGATGGCTGGTCGTCGACGACCCGTCGGCGTTCGGGGCGGAGACTTGGGCTGGCGCCTCGACTTCCGGCTCGCAGGCCTGCAGCTCGCAAGCCGCTGGTCGGCGATTGGCATGATGGCGGCAAGTTCTCAGCGTCTCCAAGGAGCGATCATGACGTTCAACGCCGAAGCCGAGTTCGGCGTTGGCGAACGGGACGAGTGGTCCTATTCGCCAGCTATCGCAGTCGGGCCGCTGCGGTTCGGTATGACCGTCGACGAAGTGGTCGAGGCCGCTGCGATGCTCGGCCACACAAAGGTCAGTGATTGTCCACGGGATCACACAATCTTCTCGCCGACTCGGAAGGTCGAAGTCTCGCATCCCGCGGCCAAGCAGTCCCCGCCTGCCGTCACGGCGTATATAAGCCAAGCTGCAGGACTGTTCTGCATCGCTGCCGACGCCGTGCACGGTCCCCAGGTCACCCACAACGGAATCCCTCTGGTCGGAAGAGACCTGATGGACTTGGAGAGAGCCGAGATCGCGTACGCCGAGACAAACGACGTGCACTTTTGCTACACGCCCGAGGGCTATGCGGGACCGGACGATCCCGGGGTCGTCCTGCGCGGACAGCGTGTCGGGCAGGTCCTCCGATCGCGCCCGTTGTTCATGGTGACACGTGACGGTGCGAACACCGAATGGGACTCGATGCCCTCCGAGGAGCGGCGCATCTACGGCGAGTCCATGGCCTGAAGTGTTGACCCTCCAACCTGCCACAGTTGAATTCGCCGCGTTACCCGGCGTGGAGCAACCCCGTCCCGGGTGTCAGCCTTAAGGCGCGTGCTGTCGTTGGACGCTGCTGTGCCTCGTGGCACAGCGCGACCAATGGATGATCAACAGATATGGGCTACGGCGCCGGCGGCCCGCCCAACCGATCCGATGCCAGCTCCGCAAGCTCGACCACCAGGTGAACGCTGGTCCCCAGGTCTTGGAAGCCGAGCTCGCGGCTGATCGCGGCCATGTGCTCCAGGTCGCCGGTCTGGGTCGTCACCTGGAGGAGGCCGGGGCGTTCGGCGGCCAGTCGTCGCAGTTGCGCCGCCTTCATCGCCAGGCCCAGGCCGTGGCCTCGATGGCGGCGCACCACGGCGGTGTAGCGCTGGAGTCCGAGCTCTGGCTGCGCGCTGGAAATGTAGAGATCTGTCATGCCCGCCACCTCGCCGCTGTCGTCGTGGATGGCGGCGACGGCCCAGATCTCGGTGCCGGACTCGGCGGCCTCCGCCTCCATGGCGCGGACGAGTTTGGGGGTCCAGTCCGGTTCACGGGTATCCAGCCCGCCCATCACCTGGTCGTTGATCGCGCGGCGGGCCATCGCGTAGGACGCCAGGATCTCCTCCGGTGCGGCTCCGATCCAGGTCACCATGCGGTAGCCCAGGGGATCCGGCACGTCCCAGCCGCCGGCTTCCGTCTCGGCAAGCCGCAGCCGCTGGTTGACGAAGCGTGTGACGGGCTTCATCCCCATAGCGACGCACCACGCCTCGAAGCCGCTTGTCGGACGGCACCGTCCCTAGCACCTGCGATCGGCCGATAGTCCGCGACTCGGGTATCAGAGCATCAGCGAAGCGGCGCCCCATCCCGCGCCGGCGCAGATCCGGCCGAACTCGTACCTGAACCACGACCAGCTGCTCCTTGTCCCGCGGCATGTGCAGCCAAGCGGCAGCGACCAGCTCCCCGGCCTCCCGCGCCAGCCACAGCCGCCGCACGACCTCCGGCTCCGCGACAGGATCGCGGAGTTCGGCAAGGAGCAGCCGGCTCAAATGCGGCCCGTCGGGCCGGTCGAAGAGATCGATCGCCCCGAGCAGCTCGGCGACCTCCTCCAGGTCGTGATCGGCAGCCGACTGCGCATCGAGGCGCTCGAAGTCCATGCCGCCTTCCTATCAAGGCCGGAGGCTCATACGAACGGCATTACTGCAAGACGACCGTGGCGCCGTAGCCACGCAGCAGTGCGACGATCTCGTCGAAGTAGTTGTGGCGCTCGCCGGGGTCGCCGTACGCATCGGCCAGGGCGTGTCGGGCGACGTCGGCGTCCTGCCAGACAAGGGTGAACGGCGGCGCGACGCCGAAGCTGCCCGCGAGGCAGTCCTTGAACGCCATCCACTCGCGGCCGAAGTAGCCGCCGGGCCCGACCAGCGCTTCGGCCATGGCGCAGTGCAGGCCGGGCATGTCGGTGACGAAGCGACCGTCCAGGTGGTAGGTGCCGCCGGTGGTGTCAGTCTGCGCCTTCGTCCGGGCGGGGAAGGTCAGATCGAGCCACTCGTCGCGACCCGGCGTCGAGAATCGGGCCCACTGGTTCGGCTCGACGGGAACGCCCTCATACCAGGCCTGCCAGACCGAGCGGGCGGCGGTTGGCGGTGGATCGAAGCAGTCCGCGAAGGTGACGTCGACGAGCGCTGCCTTTAGCACTGAGGGCCGGACCCGGTCGATCGCAAGACTGACGCGGCGCCGCGTCATGGCGCGACCGGCCCGGTCGAGTACCAGCAGCTCGGCGACAGCCGTGTCCCACGACCGCGGTCTGCGCAAGGTGCGCAAGAGCCCTGCGGGTTCGCAGCCGACCAACGTCACCGGCGTCTTCGCGGGTCCCGGCCGCGCGCGGTACAACCCGTCGACGCGCCGGCACCGGCCAAGCGGACGGCCCCATTCGCTGAACAGCCCGAACGCTTCATGCGCGGCATCCGCCGCGGCGATGTCCAGCGCGTCAGTCGGCTCGCAGCCCCGCAGCGTCAGCACCTCACGGCGCAGCGGAACCGGATCGGCGAACAGCCCTTCGACGCCCACCGCCTTCGCCCACAGCTCCGGCTCGCCGTCCTCATTCTCCCAGGCGACGAGGTACCGCAGCGGAAGATCCCGCTCCCAGACCGTCCACTGCGGATCGAACCTCGCGATCAAGTCCCGAGCCCCACCTGAGCCGCGGTCGCATCGTCGAAGACGACAAGCACGTCGTCGGTCCCCAGGTGGAACCGGCCGTCGGGCGGGTAGGCGGCCGGACGGCCGGCCGCGATCCAGACCTGACCCGTGGCCGTCTGTACGTGAATGGCGTCTGGCACCGGCGTCGGAGCGCCGTCCTCTTCGCCGCACCAGTGAATCCGGCACGACTCGATGGGGGTGCCGACGATCCCGGCCCACAGCCGATGGCCCGAAGCTGTGATGCGCGCCGACCCGCCCGGCTGGCCGATCGAGGACAGGAAGTCGCTCATCGGAGCCGGGTAGAGCTCAAGCCCGTAGTAGTCGAACGTGTGGCCCCAGGTCGCCGTGTAGATGTTGCCGTCGTCCATGGCCAGCTCGACGCCCATCGTGGGCTCGTGCCAGGCGCCGCTGTCCCACTCGTCGGGATCGGTTCCCTCTTCGCCACCCATCAGCACGCAGTAGTCGACGGCGACAATCGCTCGTCCCCGGAGGCCGGCGACCAGTCGCTCATAGCGCTCGGCGGTCAGCGGCGGCGGGGCGTTCACCGCCCTATGGTGGCAGCGGTGAGAGGCGACGGCGAACTGGTTTCGAGCGCATCACCGCGGCTGGGAAGCAGACGGCCGTCTCAGGCGGGTGGTGGTCCTGAATAGTTCGCACGCTCCACCTGGCGAGCAGTGCGCCTCACGACAAGGTTCAAATCGTGATGGCGCGCGCCGTCGAAGATATCCACGCGCTTGAAGGTGCCCTTCCCCTCGGGCAGCATCAGGTTTCCGATCAAATCAACGATCAGTGTGAATGCGCCGACTTGTTTCCGCGCACCAGGCGGCCCTTGGATCGCCCAGGCCCACCCCAGCGCGATCTTTGCCAGCCGGGGATCTGGAATCGGCTCGTTCTTGCGAGCACGCTTGATGACCTCCTTTCGGACCTCCTTGGGAAGCTGGGCCCATCGCTGCCGCGCTTCATAATCCGGATCCGGATCCACTGCCAAAAAGTCCCGTCTGATTCTGCGTGCCGCGGTCCGCTTCATATTCGGCTGACGAGATAAGCCAGGGTCTCCAAGCACGCGCCCGCCCCGATGACAGCCAACAGGATCCACAGGTCAGGTAGCTGCAGCCGCCAGCGTGGCTATCATCCGCCCGTCGAGCAGCCGCAGCTTGATGCCCTGCGACACAACGAACTGCCGCCCCAGACGCCACGGCACCATGTACCGGATGACGCAGTTTTCGACGACGATCCCCTCAGGCCGCAGCCGAATCGTCGACCGCCATCCGATGACCCAGCAGACATAGAAGACGACTCCCTCGATCGGCGTCCCCACGAAAGCAGCCGAGCTATTCCCTTTGGCGATCGCGACAATGGCGCCGATCAGAATCGCACCGGCGGTCACGGCACTAAAGGCGATCAATCCAATCGCCCTTGTCCTGTTCCGGACCACGACCTCCTCGTTCGACCCCAGGGTGAACGAGGCCCGCGTGATGGTGGTAGCTGGCATTTCTGTCTCTCTTACGACGCTGCTCATCAGTCTGGGCACCGTGCCGTCAGCTGGAGTGGACGAGGAAGACGAACTGCACCGCGACCAACGCTCCGACAACGACAGCGAACTGAAACAGCGCACGGCCTCGCAGGCTGCCCGTGAGCTGCGGGGCCTCCTCGCCCTGGATTTGCGACACAGCCGAGCGGCTGATGTGGTCACCGAGGCCCACGGACAACGCCAGCACCCCGAGCATGACGTCGGTGAAGAGCATCAACAAGATCGGTGCGCTCTGGTGCTTGATCGCGGCCTGGCCGGCGGTGACCAGGAAGCCGACGCCTACGCCGATGGCGATGGACCGTCGCTGGCCGGCAGTGGCCACGAGCCGGCCGAACCGGACGTAGAAGCCTGCCGCGGACAGGATCGCGACGGCCACATACCACCAGCTGGATATGGAGGTGCTCATCCGTACATCGGGTCTTTCAGGATTGTGGACGGGCCCATCGCGAGCCCGATGCCTGCCATCGGGCTCGTCGTGTTGGACACGGTGAAATGCTCAGCTGAGGAAGTACGCCAGGGCCGCGAGGGCCTCGCCCGCGCCGATCACGGCAAACAGGATCCACCAGTCGGGCAGTTGAAGTCGCCAGTGGTACTCGGCTGACGGGTCACCGACCGGCGAGGAAAGGACAATCTTGTCGCTCTCCTCTTGGAGGCGGTCCCGGATCGGCGGGAATGCGGAGTAGCCATTGAGCTGAGCCCCCAGGGAGCCCTGGAAAGCCCACGTGGAGATCATCCGCCCGTCGAGCAGCCGCAGCTTGATGCCCTGAGACACAACGAACTGCCGCCCCAGACGCCACGGCACCATGTACCGGATGACGCAGTTTTCGACGACGATCCCCTCAGGCCGCAGCCGGATCGTCGACCGCCATCCGATGACCCAGCAGAGGTAAAAGAGGAACCCGCCGATCGCCGGCACCAAGAAGACGCCGATGGTGTTCCCCTTGGCGACCCCGACGAAAGCGGCGATCAGAAGCGAGCCGGCGCCCACCGAACCAAGAGCAATCGCTCCCAACGCCCTGGTCCTGTTCCGAACCGTGACTTCCTTGTTCGAATCTACGGTGAAAGAAGCCCGCGTAACCGTGGCAGGTGGCATTTCTGTCTCTCTTGTGGCGCTACTCATCCGCAATACCCTGGCTGCGATTTCGGATCACTGCACGTGTATATCCCGTTCAGGATGTTCGACGAATATTCGAAGATCTTTGTATTGACGAACGTCGTCGCTCCCTGAGCGAGTCTCACCGTCAGCTGTCCTGCGGCCCGGCCCAGGTCGGAGATCCCTGAACCCATGACCATTGTGCCATCGGCAGCGATCCTGCCGAGCCCGTCGAACGCGCCGGATTCAGGAAGCATCTCGCCGAGGGCCTTGCCGGCGCCGAAGCCGGCAACCGACCAGAGGCCATTGACCAAGAGGCCGTGCAGGTTGTCGCCAGTCCATCCCGCACCCCCGACGCCGCTGAAGCCATACGTTGCTACAGCGACGAAAGCGCCTGCAGCCAGGCAGTACCCGGCCGTCGCCACTGCACAGGCAGCGAATCCACCGACCTGCAGCGCACCACGCCAGTGTTCACCAAGCGTGTTGTGCCACGCCGATCCGACGCCGTGAGCAGCCGCGCTGGCGATATGAGTGACTCCGTGCAGGAACCCGCTCGCACCCCCCTGGCTCCGCTTCTTCTTCTCGTGGTCGGCCATCCACTGCGCCTGCGCGTAGTGCGTGACCGTCACGTCGTACACATACCGATTGACGATCTGCTGCACCCCGTCACTGGTGCTCGTCTGCCGGATGTAGTGGTTCATCTGCGACGGGCTCCGCGCGTCGTTCTCGGCGGCGTTGATCGCGTCGACCATATAGTCGTTGTCGCTCTTGTTGACGTCGTGGCTGCCGCCGTTGGCCGCGGCCGCCTTGTCCTTCGCCGTACCCGTGGTGTCCAGGCACAGGTCGCCGTCGGAGAGCTTGCACAGGCCGGTGGGGTCGCTGGTGTTGACCGGGTCGCCGCCGGAGTAGACGTAGCCGCCCATCTGGTTCGGGTCGCCGGCTTCGAAGAGGGGGTCGACGGAGATGAAGCGGCCGGCTGCGGGGTCGTAGTTGCGGGCGCCTATCAGGTCCAGGCCGGTGGTGGTGTCGGCGGGCTTGTTCAGGTAGGCGCGCTCGTCGGGCCAGGATGTGGCCGGGGTGCCGCGGGTGTTGCCGTAGGGGTCGTAGTAGCGGCGGGTGGTGGTCAGGGTCAGTGCGTCGATGGAGACGGTGCCGGTGCCCTGCAGGTTCGCGAAGTCGTAGGCGAACGTGGATCCGGACAGCACCACGGTGACGCCGCCGCTGCCGGGGATGTCGCGCAGCCCGGTGAGGCTGTTGCCGGCGGTGTTCAGGTGCAGCTCCTGCCCGTCCAGGTACAGGATCGTCTCGCCGGCCTGCTTCTGCAGCAGCAGGCCGCCGGACGCGTCGTAGATGTAGGACGCGCTCTTGCCGCTCGCCGCGTCGGCGACCGAGGCCAGGCGGCCTTCGGCGTCCCAGGTCAGGGTCTGGTTGGCGCCGGTGGCGAGCTTGCGGGTGGTGGTGTTGCCGGCGGCGTCGTAGACGAACGTGTCGGTGCCGGTGGTGCCGCCGGAGATGGTGGTGGAGGTCGAGGTGTTCGGCTGGTTGGCGCCGGCAGCCGGGTAGTTGTAGGTGTGCGTGACGTCGCCGGCGGTGGTGCCCGCGGTGTTGTGGTCGGTCTCGCCGGTGCGGTTGCCGGCGATGTCGAAGCTGTAGGTCTGCCAGTACGGAGCCGGCCCGCCGACCTGCTTGGACGCCGTCGCCGCCGTAGGCGCGGCGTTGGCGCAGCCGCCGATGCCGGGCACGGTCGGGCTGGCCGCGGTGGTGGTCGCGCCGGTGTCGCTCCAGGCCGTCGTCAGGTGGCCGGCGTAGTCGTAGCCGTAGCACTGCAGGTCGGTGTTGCTGCTGTCCTGCTTGTCCTGCGCCGAGGTGATCTGGCCGGCGGCGTTGTACGTGTAGTTGGTGACGTCCACGGAGGTGGTGGTGCCGGTCTCCTTGTCGACGGTGTCGCTGAGCACCCGGCCGGTGGCGGTGTCGTAACCGATGGTCTGCACCGCCTGGTTCGGCATGTCGCCGTACGTGGAGCGCAGCACCTGGCCCAGGCCGTTGTAGGTGGTCCCGGCCAGGTAGTCGTTGTTGCCGCCGACGGTCTCGAGCAGGCCGTCGAAGTTGTAGCCGTAGGCGAGGGTCTCCGACGACAGGTCGCCGATCCCGGGCATGCCGGTGTGCGAGACCAGGCGCAGGTTCGGCGTGTAGGTCTCAGTGGTCGTGTACGCACCGGCCAGCGAGCCCTCCACCGACGGAATCGTGACGGTGGTGCCGGTCGGCTTGTAGTCCGGGGTGTAGCCGCTGACCGCGGTCACATACGCCGGTCCGGTGCTGCCCGCGGTGTACCGGGTCGCCGACGTCTGCAGGCCCTTGGCCTGGGTGTCGTACAGCGTGCTGGTCAGCAGCTTGGTCGAGTCGGTCGTGGAGGTGCCCGAGTACTCCGAGGTCTGCCGGCCCAGCAGGTCATAGGTGTAGGACAGCGCCTGACCGCGGGCGTCGGTGGTGGTGGCGACCTGCGAGTCGGCGGTGTAGCCGATCGTGGTGAGGCCGGTGTCCGGGTCGGTGCTGCTGGTCTTCCGGCCGCGCACGTCGTAGCTGTAGGTCCAGGTGTTCTTGCCGGTCGGGTCGGTCAGGCTGCTGGGCCGTCCGGCGAAGTCGTACGCGTAGCTGGTGACGTCGGCGTCCGAGGCGTGCCCGGTCGCGGTCGCGGTGCGGTAGCGCCAGCTGGCGGTGGTGTGTCCGCGCACGTCGGTGATGGTGCTGCTGGGCGCGGTCCCGGTCGGCGGGGTCACGTCGGTCTCGTCCGCGCCGGGGTAGGCCGTGGTGCTGTGCCACTGCGCGTTGGCGTACGAGTAGAACGTGGAGACCGTCGGGCGGCCCAGGCCGTCGTAGGTGGTGACGGTCTGGCCCGGCGTCGCGTTGTCGGCGACCGCCAGGATCGTCGAGGACGGTGCCGAGGCGTTGAAGTACGCCGAGGCGGTCTTCACCTTCCAGCCGTGGCTGTCGTAGTACGTGTCGGTGATGTCGCGACCGTTCGAGACGTCGGGGGCGTCCGCCTGCGTCTGCCGGACGTCGCCGAACCCGTTCACGATCTCGTACGACACCATGTACTGGCCGTCGTCGCGCAGCGTCTCGGTCTCGGTCCACGACGGCGACGCCGTTCCGTTGACCGTGTACACGAACTTCTCGCTGGGGCTGGTCGGGTTCGCCGCCTTGGTGTGGGTCGGCTGCCAGACCCCGGACACCCGGCCGAGCGCGTCGTAGGCGGCGTCGGTCGTGTTGCCGTTGGCGTCGACGGTCTCCATCGGCTGGTCGCGGCCCGGGTCGAGGGTGGTTGTCGTGGTCCAGCCCATCGGGTTGGTGACCACCGTCCGGGTGGGGAGCGCCCCGGTGGCCGGGGTGTACGCCGTCGTGGTGACCGCGCCACCGGGGTGGTTGGCGTCGGTCGCGTTCGGGTCGGTGGCCGACACGACGCGTCCGTAGGCGTCGTAGCCGCTGACCGAGGTGGTGACGTACTGCGGGTTCGGCGGCGTGGCGGTGTCGTAGTGGTCGAGCGTCAGCTCCGAGGTCGCATCGCCGACGGCGGCGCCGTTGTTGTCCAGGCCGTTGGCCGCCCCGACGGCGGTGTTGCCGTCGTACAGCGAGACCTTGTCGGACACCGTGTTCGCGGCAGTGGGGGTGGTGCCGCAGGGCCCGGTGACCGTGAGCTTGCGGGCGACGAAGTCCAGCAGCTGCGGGTTGACCGCCGAGCCGGCGTAGGACAGGGACGTGCACTGCTCCGGGGAGGACGCGGTGCCGTCGCCCTTGTCGTCGGTGGTCAGCAGGCGCCCGGCGTTGGCGGCGGTGTCGAAGCCGTAGTCGACTTCGTGGGTGCGCCAGGTGCCGGCGGCCAGCAGATCACGGGTGACGGTCTTGGCCGTCCCGGTGATCTGGGCGTACTGCTTGGGCAGCGGTGACGTACGGGTGTGGGTGGCGGTCGTGGCCAGGATCTGCGGGGTGCTGATCACGTCCTTGACGACCGCGCCGCCGGCCGCGGTGTACGTCTGGGTCTCCAGGCCGAACCCGGCCAGGACGTTGTCGTCGCTGTGGGCGGCGCCCTGGGAGTCGGTGACGGAGACCGTCTGGGCGATGCCGGCAGCGTTGATGTCGCCGTTCATGCCGCGCAGGTACGTGCTGACCGTCTGGGTCAGGGGGTCGGGTGCGGTACCGGTGGTGGTGGTGACCTGGCCGAAGCCGCGCCACTGGTCCCAGACGCGCTGCGTGGGGTCGGCCAGCTCGTTGTCGTTCGAGTGCCAGGCGCCGGCGCCGGTGTAGCTGTAGGCGGTGCTGCGGGCCGGGGTCGCGGCGGCGTCGTCGGTGGTGGTGACCTGGGTGACGACGTACTTGGTGAACCAGTCCTGGATCGGCGTGCTCTGGTTCGGCGGCGTCCAGTACTGCGGGAAGCACAGCGTCCCGTTGGCGTCCTGCTTGGGCAGGTTGTTCGGATTGGACTGCGAGCAGGCGGCGATCGTCGGAGTGCTGTCAGCGTAGGTCACCGCGGTGACCGCGCCGAGCTCGTCGGTGATCGTCTGCAGCCGGTAGTGGTACAGCGCCGGCAGGCCCTGCCCGCCGACGGTCTGGCCCGGAACCCGGTTGGCCAGCTGCACGCCGGTGAAGCTGACGGTCGGCAGGGTGATCGCGGCCCGGCCGTCGGTGGCGGTGCGGGTGATCGAGTTCAGCCACAGCTGCGGGGTGGTGCCGTCGCCGGTGGCCGGGAAGGAGTGCGCCAGCGCGTAGGAGTCGACGCTCTGGTAGCTGGAACCGACCAGCACCTGGGTGGTGATCGTGGACAGCATCCGCGTGGACCAGAAGGTCGGGCTGGGGTTCAGGCACTGGCCGGTGGCGTTGCAGTTCTGGTCCGCGGGCACGTCCGGCCAGTAGCTCGGGCTGATACGCGTGGACACGTCGTCGACCCACATCGGAGCGGAGTTGGAAGCCGCCGCGGACAAGGTGATCGTCGCGCTGGTGGAGGTCGGGCCCGTCGTGAACGTCACCGTGCCGGGCGACCAGCCGGCGGCCGAGCCGATGCAGTTGGAAGCGGTAGTTCCGGAGGTGTCGAACGCCGACGCGGCCAACGTCACACAGCCACCGGTGCCGGCCGCGAACGCGGACGCGGTGTAGGTGGTGGAAGGGCTCAGCCCGGTGACGGTCTGGGCGGCCGAGCCGCCGGCGGGCAGCTGCAGCGAGTCGCTGCCGGTGTTGTGCTGGGTGTTGACCACCGCGGCACCGCCCGCGCAGGTCCAGCCCGTGCAGCTGCCGGACTCGAAGCCGGGATTGGTGAAGGCCGCGGCGCCGGTGGTGCCCTGCAGGTTGCCGGTCTGGCACACCGACACCGAGCCGGTGCAGCGCTCGGTGGTGCCGAACTGGACTTCGGCGGCGGGCTTGGCGCCGGCCACGGCCTCGGACAGCCGGTAGCCGTAGGAGATCTGCGACAGGGTGCCGCCGCGGACGTACTGGGTGAGCGTCCCGTTGCCGCTGTTCTGGCCGGCTCCGCGCTCGTAGTAGTTGGTCTCCGGGGAGTAGTCGAAGCGCTGCAGGTTGCCGTGCGGGTCGGTGACGAAGTCCAGGTTGAACCGCCAGCCCATGGTGCAGAACGAGCCGGTGCCGGTCGACGCGCTGTAGCAGGGGTCGCCGACATTCGGCGAGTACACCGGCTGCGTGAAGGCGGAGTTGGTCGACGGATCCGCGTGGGTTCCGCCGGGCAGGTGCCCCAGGCCGAAGTAGTAGGTCGCCCCGGAGGTGGTGGTGACGGTGAAGTACTCGCCGTTGGAGGTGCCGTTGGCCGCTCCGGTCAGCTGCGCCACCTTCGCGCCGGAGTCGTTCGCCAGGTGCCACGCGCCGGTGGCGTCGTCGTGGACGATGGTGCCGGACAGCCCCGGTGCGTCGATCGTCAGAGTGTTGTTCCCCGCCCAGCAGTTGTCGGCGGAGTTGGTGATGCCGTCCTTGTTGCACGGCTTGTAGGAGCGTTCGATGAACCCGGGGCTGTACGACCAGCCGTCGCCGATCCATGACGCCTGGGCGTTGGCCGCGGAGGTCTCCCCGTCGACGGTGCCCGAGTCGTAGGTCAAAGCGACCTTCGGCACGTCGCCGCCGAGGGTGGAGGGCAGCTGGACCGGATAGTTGTAGGTGAACGTGCCACCCCCGGTCCCCGAGCTCCAGGCGTCCGAGCCGCGCAGGTCGGTCGCGGTGTAGTTGCCGGTGCTGCCGGACGCCGACCCGGTGCCGGCCGACGCCGGTCCCGCGGCGCCGGTGGCCATCAGGGACATCGCCCGAGGCCGCACCGTCGGCGCCGCCATGGTCATGGTCTGCGGCGCCTTGGCGACGGCGGCCGCGTTGACGCCGGGCACCGATGCAGTCTTCGACAACTGCGTCTGAGGCGGCGACCACAGCTGGTGGGAGCTGGACTTGTGCCCGGTCACCGACGCGACGGCCGGCCCGACGACGACGCCGGTCGCGACGGCCACACCGAGGACCAGTGACGTCCACCTACGGAGCCCCGCGGCCCGAACCGCCGCCGCGTGCGGCACGGCAGACGCCCAAGGAGACCGGCTCATGCGGTCAACCCCCCACCCCTGTAACAGCACACGAGCAGTGTCGTATGCATCAATAAGTTTTCAAGACCCGGTGGAACCGGGGCGAGCAAGGACAGCACACATGATCAACAGCGGGCAACGATCGAATCGGACGTAGCGCGCAAAGGCCGTGCGGCGTGATCCCATCGTTAGCTCCGAAGCGCGACGGACGGGGCGCGCCCTGCGGTCGACGACAACCCCGCATCACGATCTCGTCAAGATATTGATGATGCGCCTGCGCTATAGGATCAAATGTCCATTTTCACGGCCGGAGCGAACTTGCTGTAATGCCCGCGCCGTGTTCATCTATGCATCTTGATCTGCTCAGATTTCAACAAGCTGTTGGTGCTTGCGGGGGTGTGGCGGCGATCCGCCGGAGAGGCTGGATCCACGTCGGCGCCCCGGCTTCGTGGGAGGGGGGCCCATCATGGGGTCCGGTACAAGAGGTCTCACTCGCGGTAGGCGACTCCGCCGCTTCGCGACCGCCGTCGTCGGGGTCACCGCCGCGGCCGCTCTGGGCGCGGGATCGGCCGTCGCCGCCACGCCGACCGCGGCACCGGCGTCGGCGCTCGCCGCGGGCAAGCCGACGGCGAGCGCCGCTGGTTCTTCACCGTCCTCGACACCGTCCTCGACACCGAGCTCGACGTCGACCACGGCGCCGACCACGGGCCTGGCCGCCGACGACCCCCGGCGGACCGCCATGGCCACCGCCGCATCGACCGGCAAGCCGGTCGTCGTCGACGCGTTGACCGACGAGTACTCCACGACGACGGCCAACCCCGACGGCAGCTTCACGCTCCAGCGCTTCGTCGACGTCCAGCGCGTCAAGCAGAACAAGTCCTGGACGCCGATCGACACCACGCTGGTGGCGAACCCCGACGGCACGGTGTCGCCGAAGGCGACGCTGCACGGGTTGAAGCTGTCCGGCGGCGGCACCGGCGCGCTGGCCGCGATGACCAACGGCCCGGCGTCGCTGGCGTTCAGCTGGCCGGCCACGCTCCCGACGCCGGTGCTGTCCGGATCCTCGGCGACCTACGCCGGCGTCTACCCGGGCGTCGACCTGCTCGTCATCGCCGACCGCGACGGCGGCGCCGAGGAGACGCTGGTCGTGCACAACGCCGCGGCTGCGGCGAACCCGGCCCTGAAGGACATCCACCTGGCCGTCTCAGCGTCTGGTGCCACCTTCTCCGCGGACAAGGCCGGTGGCACGGTCGCCAAGACCGCCGACGGGACGGTCGCGTTCACCTCCGGCGACGCGAAGATGTGGGACTCGACCCCGGCCGCCGGCACGGCGTCGCTCCGGTCGGCCACGGTTCCGGCGGCGCCGGCGGCTCCTGCCGCCCCTGCTGCGCCCACCACCCCCGCCGCCCCGAGTACACCCTCCAGCTCTGACGGCCCCGGCGCCGGGGCCCACGTCGCCAAGATCGCGAGCACTCTCACCGCGACCGGCGCCGACATCGTCCCGGACACCTCGGTGCTGACCGGACCCGGCGTCACCTACCCGGTGTTCATCGACCCGGCGGTGGTGTCCAGCCCGACGACCGCGCAGCACTTCAACCAGCTGACGCAGGCCGACCCGAGCAACATCGCCACGTACGACCGGGCGCAGCCCTCCGGCGAGGGCGTGGGCTACCAGGACGGCTACTACGGCGGCTCGTCCGGCGGCGGCTCGAACGCCTCGGGCGACCAGTGCCCGTGCGGCCTGGACCGCACCGACCTGGACATCACCATCCCGTCGGCGATCTGGGGCGCCCAGATCCTGCCCCAGACCTACTTCCAGGCCGGCGCCCGTTTCGAGTCCGACGGCGCCGCGCACACCACACCCATCTCGTTGTACTCGGTCGGGAAGCTGGGGTCGGGCCAGACCTGGAACAACCCGCCGGGTTTGTGGGGCCCGGCGACCCCGAACGGCTCGGGGCTCATCGCGACCAGCAGCTTCTCCACACCCGCCAACAACCACTACCCGGGCCAGTCGTTCAATTTCAACGTGCAGGCGTCGATGCAGCTGGTGGCGACCATGAAGCTGCCGGACTGGTCGGTGGAACTGCGCGGGGACGAGTCCAACGCGTACAACTTCTTCCGCGTCGACCAGACCAATGTGTCCTTCAGCATCCAGTACGACTTCCCGCCGGACCAGCCGACCAGGCTGGCCTCCAACCCGCTGCCGCACAACGGGGACACCTCCTGGTCGTGTGTGAACAACGGCTGGCTCGGCCAGAGCGACGGCAACCAGGTGTCGCTGTCGGCGTACTTCCACGACGCCACGCCGGGTGACACGGTCGGCGGCAACTTCTGGATGCAGGACGACACCGCCGGCGGCTGGAACGTCAACAAGGGCCCGAGCGCGGCCGGTGCCAACCCGGCGACCATCAGCTACGGCCCGTTGACCAACCTGTCCGACGGCCACAAGTACGAGTGGTGGACGGACGGCTACGACGGCTCCTTCGAAGGTGCCTCCTCACCGCACTGCACGTTCACCACCGACTTCCAGCCGCCCACGTCCCCGACGGTCGTCTCCAGCGACTACCCCGCGACCGGTGCGGGCAACTCCGCGCTGCACTCCGGCCGGCCTGGATCGTTCACCTTCTCCGCCACCGACCCGGCGCCGGCCGCGGGCGCGCAGTCGGGCCTGTGGTGCTTCCAGTACGCGTTCGACGGCTCGATCTCGGTGCCGTCGGCCACCAACACCTGCGCGGCGTCGCGGTCCACGAACAGCGGCACCGTGATGGCCTCCGCCGTCGGCGCCGCCAGCAGCGCCAGCGCCCCGGTCTCCTGGACCCCGCCGACCTGGGGGACCCACACGCTGAGCGTGGTCGCGGTCGACTACGCCGGCAACACCTCGCAGCCGGTCAACTACCAGTTCTACGTACCGGACAACCCGAACGCCAAGCCCACCCCGGGTGACATCACCGGCGCCGGCGTGCCGCAGCTGCTGACCACGGACTCCGCCGGCAACCTCGTGGTGCTCACGGCCGGCACCGACCCGACTCTCGGCGGCTCGATCGTCTCTCCGGCGTCGGCGGCTCCGGAGAACGCCGGCAGCTGGGCCGGGTTCCAGGTCACGCACCGCGGGTCCATGAGCGGCAAGTACGTCGACGACCTGATCGCCCACAAGCCGGGCGAGGCGAACGTCTTCCTGTACAAGAACGACGGCGCCGGGCACTTCCTGGCCGGCCAGGGCCAGCTGCTCACCATGCCGGCCGGCATCGACTTCACGAAGGTCACCCAGATCGTGGCCATGGGCGACGCCGACGCCGGAGCCGCGGCTCCGGACTACACGCCGCTGGCCCCGTCCCGGAACCCGGTCGACCTGCTCGTCGTCGCACCCGACGGCAACGGGGTCAGCCAGGCCTGGCTGCTGCCCTACCAGTCGTTCGGCCAGTTCAAGACGCCGGTCCAGATCAGCGGCTACACCACCAACTCCGGTAACCCGTTCAACACCCTGACGCTGTTCTCCCCCGGTGACGCCAACGGCGACGGCCTGCCCGACCTGTGGGGCTGGGACAGTGCCGGCGGCAACGTCTACCAGATAAGCTCCGCGCTCAACGCCGACGGCACCGTGAACTGGGCGTCCCTCGGCGGCGCCGGCTACAACACCACCGCGATCATGTCCGGTGTCCCGCTCAGCAGCTGGTCGCTGATCACCTCCTCCGGCGACGTCACCGGCGAAGGGCAGCCCGACCTGTGGGGCGTCAACGCCGGCACCAAGCAGGTCAGCCTGTGGTCCGGAACCGGGGCCGGGTTCGGAGCCCCCGTGCCGGCCGCCGACACCACCAAGAGCAGCGGCCCGTTGCTCAACTGGACCTTCACCGGCAATCCCGCGGGTCAGCCGATCACCAGCACCACAGACGTCTCCGGCAACGGCAACGACGGCACCGCCTCCGGCACCGTCACCGGTACCAGCGGCATGAGCCCGCACGACGGCGCGTCGGCCAGCTTCGGGGGCGCCGGCTACCTGACCGCCGGCAAGCCGATCATCGACACCACGCAGAGCTTCACGATCTCCGGCTGGGCCGACCTGACCGACACCAACAACACCTATGCCGTGGCCACGAAGACCGGCAGCAACACGGCCAGTGCCTTCCTCGGCTTCGACCACAACGTGGGCTCCTGGGCCTTCGAGATGCCGAGCAACAACGCCGCCTCGGCCAACAGCTACCCGTAGGCCACCGCGCCCGCGTCGGCGGTGAAGACCGGCACCTGGACGCACCTGGTCGCGACGTACACCGCGACCAGCGCCACCAGCGGGACCCTGGCCCTGTACGTCAACGGCGCGCTGGCCAGCACCGCCGGGGCCGGCGCCACCATCACCACCGCCTGGACCGACACAGGCGGCAACCTGCTCGTCGGCGCCGGAAACTCCGGCACCGGCCAGTTCAACGGGGCCCTGGACGACGTTCAGGTCTTCAACCGCGCCCTGGGCGCAGGCGAAGCGCTGAACCTGTTCAACGCCCAGAAGATCGCACCGGTCCCGCCGGCCACCGCCGCCGTCAACCCGCTGCCGATCATCGGCGCGGTCAAGGTGCCGGGCTGTCTGGCGGCCGGGCCGTTCGGCACCGCCACGTCGTCGGCCCCTCAGCTGGTGGCCTACGCCGCGGAATCCGACGCCTACACCCCGGTGACCGCGGACTTCACCTACTGGGACGAGACCGCCAAGGGCGCGGCCACCACGTACAAGGCCAAGCCCGCCGTCAACGGCAAGGCCGTCTTCGCGATGCCGACCCTGGCCGCCGGCGACCGCTACGCCTGGTACGTGACCACCGACGACGGCACCACCGTCTCGGCGGCCACTCCCACCTGCCGCTTCTACGCACCCACCCAGACCGTGCCGAGCCCTGTCGGGCACTGGACGCTCGCCGACGGCAGCGGCACCACCGCCGCCGACACCGGCATCCCCGGCGGCGACACCGGCACCCTCAGCGCCACCGGTGTGACCTGGAACAGCGGCGGCTTCGGCACCTTCGACGGGGCCGGCGGCAGCATCGCCACGAGCGGGCCCGCGGTCGACACCACCAAGTCCTTCTCGGTGTCCGCCTGGGTGAACCTGGCCTCCGCCACGTCGGCGGCGACCGCGGTGGGGCAGGACGGGACCCAGAACTCCGGGTTCCAGCTGCAGTACGACGCCCAGGACAACAAGTGGAACTTCGCCCGCGCCGACAGCGATGTCACCAACACACCGAGCAGCTACCGCGCGCTGTCCAGCGCGGCACCGACACTCAACGCCTGGACGCATCTGGTCGGCACCTTCGACCAGCCGTCCGGCACGATGACCCTGTACGTCAACGGGGCGGTGCAGGGCACTGCGACCGACAACTCGTCCTTCCCGGCCGGCGGTCCGCTGACCATCGGGCGCGCCCTGTGGAACGGTGCCCAGACCGACTTGTTCCCCGGCAGCATCGCCGACGTGCGCGTGTACAGCCAGGCGCTCAGCGCCACCCAGGTCGGGTGGCTGTACGGGAACACCGGGTTCGTTCAGTCGCCGACCGCCGCGCTGACCGCGCCGCAGACGGCGATCACCGGGAGCACCATCACCGCGAGCGCCGCGAAGTCCGTGGCCGGCACCGCACCGATCACGAGCTACTCCTTCGACTTCGGTGACGGTTCCGGCACGGCCAAGACCGGTTCGCAGACGGCCGCGTCGGCGACCCACATCTACGCGGCGGCCGGCACCTACACGGCGACCGTCACGGTCACCGACGCCAACGGCAAGACGGCCACGTCCACGGCCACCATCGCCGTCAGTGCGGTCAGCGGGACGATGGCCGACTTCAACCACGACGGCCACGTCGACCTGGCCGTGGTGGATCCGAACGGCAACCTGATGCTCTACCCGGGTACCGGCGGCAGCGGCACCAACACCTTCGGCAGCTCGGTGCTGCTGGGCACGGGCTTCTCCAGCTGGAACCGGCTGATGGTCGGGGACGTCAACGGCGACGGTTTCCCGGACCTGCTGGCCGTGAACGCCTCGGGTCAGCTGTGGTTGTTCCCCGGCACCGGCGGCACCGGTACCAGTACGTTCGGTCAGTCGGTGTTGCTGGGTACCGGGTTCGACAGTTCCTGGACGCATCTGATGCTCGGCGATGTCAATGGTGACGGCAAGCCTGACATCGTCGCCGTGAACAGCGCCGGGAACATGTATCTGTACCCGAACACCGGCGGCAGCGGCACCAACACCTTCGGGGCGTCGGTTCTGCTGGGTACCGGGTACGACAGCTCGTGGACGCATCTGATGCTCGGGGACGTCAATGGTGACGGCAAGCCTGACATCGTCGCCGTGAACAGCGCCGGAAGCATGTATCTGTACCCGAACACCGGCGGCAGCGGCACCAACACCTTCGGCAGCCCGGTGCTGCTCGGCACAGGGTGGGTGGGCATGTCGCTGATGAACCTCGGCAACGTCAGCGGAAGCGGCCGCGTCGACCTGCTGACCGTGTACAGCAACGGGAACATGTACGTGTACCCGAACACGGGAGGCAGCGGGACCGGCACCTTCGGCAGCGCGACCCTGATCGGTACCGGATGGGGAACGATGCGCGGAGGGTTCTAGCCGCGGGCTCCGACTGAGCCCGAGGAATCACCGTCAGGCCCGCGACCGACTCGGTCGCGGGCCTGATGCATTGCCGGACGGCTCGACGGGCCGACTGCCTGACCCGAAATATCGAGGTGATTGTTGTCAGGCCGGCGCCTAGGCTGGTGCGTCTGCGCCTACGGAGCCTGACAACCTCCGCCACGGGCGCTCGACTCCAACGCTCCACAGGGGGACCCGTGACCACCGAGCGAAAATTCGCCGACGCCGAGAGCCTGGCCCCGGTGATCCGGGAGGTCTTCGGCAGCGACCGCCGCGTCGCCGCCGTCGACCGCCTGCTCAACGGGACGAAGAAGGGCGTCTACCGGGTCACGCTGGATGACGCCGCCAGTGCGATCGTCTACGTCTGGAACGCCGACGAGGACTACTGGGCCGGGCTGCTCCCGGACGGGCACGACGACCCGTCCGATCCCTTCGCCCACGCCTCCGGCATCGACTTCTTCGAAGGCGCCACTCGCCGCCTGGAAGCCGTCGGGGCCCGCTCGCCAAAGCTTCTCCTCGCCGACCGCAGCCAGAAGCTCTACCCGGCCGACGTCGCCGTGGCCGAGGACATCCGCGGCGGGACGCTGGAGGCGCTGCTGGAGCGCGATCCGGAGGCCGGCCGGCGCACGCTCGCGCAGCTCGCGGACATGGTCGGGCGCATGCACGCGCACCGCGGGCCGGCGTTCGGGCGCGTGGCGTGGATCGACGGCGGCGGCGCGGCGCGGGACATGACCTGCGAGCAGGCCTACCTGGAGCGCAGCCTGGTGAACATCGCCACCGCCGTCCCGCGTGACGTCCGCGCGGCCGAGGGCGAGGCGATGCTGGAGGAGAAACTCCGCACCCTGTATGCCGAGCTCGAGCCGCGCGCGGAGTTTGGCGTCGTCCATGGCGAGCTCTGCGCGGAACACACACTCGTCGGCCCGGACGGCGAACCCGTGCTCATCGACATCGAAGGCCTGATGTACACCGACATCGAGGTCGAACACTGCTGGATGCGCATGCGCTTCGGCCCGCACTACGACGCGCTCCGCAACCCGGACCTCGACCCGCGCCGCATGCGGTACTACCAGTACGTCATGCACCTGGACCTGGTCGGCGGGCCGCTGCGCATCGCCGAGGGCGACTTCCCGGACCGGAAGTGGATGCTCGAGATCGCGGACTTCCATCTGCGGCAGGCGCTCGCCTACGAAGCCTGAGCAGCCGCACCCGTACCCCCGCGACCCCAATTCATTTCCCCCGCGATCACCGACCAGTGCAGGATGTCCGGCATGGGTCTGGACGCGTCTGTAGGGTGCCCGTGCTGGCGCGACGGCCTGACCACGGCGCCGCCGGTGCCGCAGGACCTGATCGTCGAAGACGAAGACGGCTACCTGGATCTCACCGTCCCCGACGACGCCGCCAACAGTGCCCTGTACAACGCCTTCACGCTCTGGCACCTCGACCAGGCGTGCTCGCACCGGCGGATGAAGCACACCAGCGTGCACATATCGAACTGGGCCGGCTACCGCCGCTTCCAGCACGCCCTCGGCGAGCAGGGCTGGCAGCACTTCCCGACGCTACGCGCGCACCTGCCGCAGGCGAACGGCGGGCTGCTGCCCGCGCCGGACGCCGAGGCCGCGTTGGCGGAGCTGACGCTGTTCGCCGCGATCGCGCCGCCGGTCGACAAGACGATCCTGAGCGATGAGGACACCGGCGAGACGCTGATGGTCCATGTCGACGCCTACGAGGGCACCACGATCTGGTCGCCGGCGTACCGCGCCGGGGTGGATCCGCGGGGCTTCTTCGTCCTCGACGTCACCGCCGACCCGCCGGCCGAGACGTTCCGAGCGATGCGGTTCACGCAGCGCGTCCTTGACGACGGCCGGGCCGAACTCACCGACGAGCGCCAAAGGCTCATCCTCGACAGCCCGATCAAGTCCTGGTCGGAGGGACAGGCACCGGCCACGCGCCTGGCCGTCTCCACGAGCCCGAGCGAGGTGGAAGCCGAGTTCGGCTGGATCCTCGACGCGCTCACCGCGGTGCTGCGCGCGGGGATCGAGACGGGCAACCCGGTCCGCTGGTGCTGACCGGCCGGTGAGCGGCCGGTGAACTGCCGGTTAGCCGTATCGCAGCCGCCGGCGCGCGCCGCATCACCAGCGCCACCGCAGAACCTGGCAGAGCCCCGCACCGCCACCCACCACCATCACCCCACCACCACTCCGTGACAATTCCCTACCGCAGTGTATTCTTTGCGTTAATCAAGACTCTTATTTGCAACAATCGGTCCCCCACCCGGCACCAGGAGTCAAAGATGCCCCACCATCTCCTCCGCCGCCTAGCCGCCGCCACCGCTGTCCTCGCGGCCCCGGCGCTCGCACTCACCACCGCCCCCACCACCCCAGCCCACGCCGCAGCCGCCAACCCCACCAGCGGCTACTGGACCGGCACCTGGGCCACCGCGCCCCAAGCCGGCGGCGACAGCTTCAGCGGCCAGACGATCCGGCAGGTCGTCCACACCAGCATCAGCGGCACCAGCGCGCGCCTGCAGCTGTCCAACGCGTTCGGCAGTGCGCCCCTGACCATCAGCGACGTGCACATCGCGCAGGCCGGATCAGGTTCGGCGATCGTCGGCGGCACCGACCACACGGTCACCTTCGGCGGCTCCGCGTCAGTCACCATCCCCGCCGGCGGCACCGGCATCAGCGACACCATCGCCGACGCCGTCCCGGCCGCGACGAACCTCGCGATCAGCTTCTACCTGCCGGGCAACACCGGCCCCTCCACGTTCCACCAGTTCTCGATGTCTACCAGCTACGTGGCCGGAGGCGACGTCAGCGGCGCCGGCAGCCTGCCCGGCGCGCAGACGCAGAACAACTACTACTTCCTGTCGAGCCTGGACGTGCAGAACCCGAACTCGGCCGGCGCGGTCGTCACGCTCGGCGCCTCCATCACCGACGGCTACGCCTCCAGCATCGACGCGAACAACCGCTGGCCCGACGTCCTGGCCTCGCGCCTGAATGCCGCCGGCAAAACCATCGGTGTCCTCAACGAGGGCATCAGCGGGAACCGGCTCCTAGTCGACGGCGCGGGCCAGAGCGCCCTGAACCGCTTCGCGCGCGACGTCCTCGCGCAGCCCGGCGTGCGCTGGGTCGTGTTCTCCGACGACCCGATCAACGACCTCGGCTCGACCAGCCCGCAGCCCACGGCCGCCCAGCTCATCTCCGGTCTCCAGCAGCTGATCGCCGTGGCGCACCAGAACGGCATCAAGTTCATCTGCTCGACCCTCACCCCGTACCAGGGCGCCGGCTACTGGAACGCCTCCGGGGAATCCGCACGCGAGGCCGTCGACAGCTACATCCGGAGCTCCGGCAGTTCCGGCAGCGGCTGCGACGGCGTCATCGACCAGGACACCGCCACCCACGACCCGTCGAACCCGACCTGGTACCTGCCCGCCTACGACAGCGGCGACCACCTGCACCCGAGCAACGCCGGCTACCAGGCCATCGGCAACGCCGTCGACCTGGGCCTGTTCACCCCGCCCAACGTGCCGGTCATCAGCCTGCGCGCGCACGCGAACGGCGACTACGTCACCGCCGACAACGGCGGAGCCTCGCCGCTGATCGCCAACCGCACCGCGATCGGTTTCTGGGAGGAGTTCGACGAGATCGACCAGGGCAACGGCGCCATCGCCCTGCGCGCCCACGCCAACGGCCTGATCGTCACTGCCGAGAACGCCGGCGCCCAACCCCTGATCGCCAACCGCACCGCCGTCGGCGCCTGGGAAACCTTCCAGCTCATCCACAATCCCGACGGCAGCGTCAGCCTCAAAGCCGACGCCAATGGCGACTATGTCACTGCGGAGAACGCCGGGGCGCAGCCGCTGGTCGCCAACCGCACCGCGATCGGTGCCTGGGAGGAATTCGACCTCATCGCGGATTAATCCAGTTGCGCCGTCCACCCGCCTCAGCCACGATCGGTGCCACGAGGGCCCGCTCAGCGGCCCGGGCAAAGGCGGGTTGGATGCTGATTTAGGGACAGTCGAGCCAGGACCTCTTCCTCCTCGACGCACTTCGCTGCTCATCGCCAGTTCTCATCTGCGCACGCGAAGGAGTCCCTCCCGTGACTGCCCCCTTCCTCAAAGTTGTCTCGCTGTCCAAGTCCTACGACTCGGATCTGCTGTTCCACAACATCGACTTCACCGTCGGCCCCGGCGACCGGATCGGCCTGGTCGGGCCGAACGGTGTCGGAAAGTCCACGCTGCTGCGCTGCATCACCGGCGAAGTGCAGCCGACGTCAGGCCGCATCGACCTGGCCCCGGACACCGCGCTCGGTTTCTTCGCCCAGCAGGTCCCCGACCCCGCGGCGCTGGTCGGCGACTTCCTGGCACAGGGCCTCGGCGAGGTCCACGACCTGAACCTGCGCCTGCACGCGCTGGCTGACCGCATCGCAGCAACCGCAGCGACCGCAGACGCCGCCGAAACCGCAGCCACCGAAGGCGACGCCGAGGCCCTGGCCGAGTACGGCGACGTCCAGGACCGCTGGACCACGCTGCAAGGCTGGCTCGCCCAAGCCCGCCTGGAGGAGGTACGCCAGCGCCTGAACATCGCGCACCTGGCCGAGCAGGCCCCGCTGGCGCAGGTCAGCGGCGGCGAGCAGGCGCGGCTGATGCTGGGCCGGCTGCTGCTGCGAGCGCCGGACATCCTGATCCTGGACGAGCCGACCAACCACCTGGACGCCGGCGGCGCCGCCTGGCTCGCCGCCTACCTGGCGGACTTCCCCGGCGGGGTGTTGATGGTGACGCACGACCGGGCGTTCCTGGACCGCACCGCGACCCGCGTCTTCGAACTCGACGGCCTGACCCCGGAGCTGGCCACGTACGAGGGCGGCTACACCGACTACCGCCGGGAGAAGACGCACCGCTGGTCGAATCTGCTGCTGGACTACGAGGCGCAGGAGAAGCAACGGCGCCGTCTGCAGGCCGATATCGACGCCACGAAGGAGCAGTCGCTGAGCACGGAGTTGGCGACCCGCAACGACCACTGGCGCCGGATCGCGAAGAAGGTCGCCAAGAAGGCGAAGGCCCGGCAGCGGCGGCTGGAGCGGCAGATGCAGGCGCTGACGTGGATCGCGGAGCCGCAGACCCGTCCGGCGCTGTGCCTGGACTTCGGCGGCGAGGCCGCGGCGGGTGAGAGTGTGCTGTCGGCGAAGGCGGTGAGCGTCGGTTTCGGCGGCCGGACGCTGCTGGGCGACGTGGACGTCGACGTGCGCGGCGGCGACCGGATCCTGGTGACCGGGGACAACGGCGCCGGCAAGACGACGCTGCTGCGTGTGCTGTCCGGGACGCTGGAACCCGACGACGGCTCAGTGCTGACCGAGCAGGACGTCGCGGTCCTGCCGCAGTCCCATGACCTGCTGCGCACCGACCAGACGGTGACGGTGATGGAGTACTTCCGCTCCCAGGTGCCGCTCTACCCGGAGGACGCCGAGCAGCTGCTCACCGCCTACCTGTTCGGTCCGGACGAGTGGTCGGCGCGGCTGGCGGATCTCAGCGCCGGGGAGCTGCGGCGACTGCTGCTGGCGGTGATCGTCAACGGCTCGGCGCGGGTGTTGATGCTCGACGAGCCGACGAACTACCTGGACTTCGACTCGCTGGACGTGATCGAGGAGGCGTTGCGGGAGTTCGCCGGGACGCTGGTGATGGTCACGCACGACGCGTACTTCGCCGACCGGGTCGGGTTCACCCGCACCTGGGAGGTCAGCGGCGGCTCGATCACCGAGACGCCCCGGCCCCCGGCCTGACCGGCAGCGGCCGCTAACGGCCGCTGCGAACGGCCGCCGCGACAAGGCCCTACAACCACCCGCGCCGTCCGGCCTTGAGTCCGGCGTCGAACCGGCTGGTCGCCCCCAGCCGCTCCATCAGGTCGGCGATCCGCCGCCGCACCGTGCGCAGCGACACGCCGAGCCGGTTGGCGGCGGCCTCGTCGGTGACGCCGGCGGCCATGAGTTTGAGCAGTTCGTGGTCGGCGTCGGTGGGGCCGTCCTGCGGCTGCGGGTCGGCGGTCGGCGCGTACAGCGGGACGGCGCGGTCCCACGCGTGCTCGAACAGCGCCACCAGCGCGGTGACCACGCCGGGTTCGGCGACCTGCACCGCGCCTTTGCTGGTGTCGGCGGGGTCCAGCGGCACCATCGCGCAGGTGCGGTCGACGATGACCATGCGCGGCGGCAGCACCGGGGAGGTGCGGATCTGCGCGCCGCCTTCGATCATCCAGCGCGAGTAGGCGACGGTGTGCGGGCTGGTGCGCATCGAGTCCTGGGCCAGCGTCCGCATCCGCACGCCCCGCCGCAGCAGGTCGCCGTCCAGGTCGCGGGAGGCTTCCAGGGTCTCGCGGCGCTGTCCGGCGCCGGGCACCACCGACAGCAGCTCGGTTTTCGCCCCGACCGCCAGGGCCTCCAGCCGGGACTGGATAGCGTCGAGGCCGACCAGGCGCTCGGCGTCGGGGTAGGCGGCGGGGCCGGGTGCGGCGGTGACGTCGGCGAGCAGCGCCGCCACGGCGGCCTGGCCGGCGGCTATCTCCTGGCGGCGCCGGGCCAGTTCGGCTTCCTGCCGGCTGACCAGGACGGCCAGCCCGATCTCGGGGTTCACCGGCCGCAGCGTCCCGGGGGCTTCGCGGGAGGCGCGCAGCAGCGTGAGCGCGGCGAGCTGGTCCAGGGCGTCGCGGACCTCGGTTTCGGACAGGCCGGTCCCGGCGACGAGCTCGGTCACGCCCCACTCGGGATGCTGAAGCATCTCGCGGTAGATGAGCTCGCTGACCGCTTCCAGTCCCAGAACCTCAAGCACGACGTCCTACTTCCCCACGACCTGGCGAGCGCCGTCCCGTGCCGAACGCTCTACCTCGGAGAATACGTCAATAGGACATACCGGTAGCAACTATCAGCAAATATCACGGACGGTGCCCGGATGATCACTGGCATTCCGTGGCCAGGGCCAGATGGTGCCAGTCACAACCTCTTTCCATTGCCCCGACCTGCTGAAATGCTCATGGCATGCCGCGGTTGACACGGGGTCGGCCGGGCCGGGACGCCCCGCACGGGTGCGTATCCGCACCGTCACAGTCACACACCAGGAGCCCCATCAGCATGTCGCCTCTCGCCAAATTCGCCGCCGTCGCCGCCGTCGTGACCGCCGCCGTGGGAACGGTGGCCGCCCCGGCGGGCGCCGCAGCGGCGCCGGTCACGGCCACGACCCGCTCGGCCGCGACGACGTCCGCCGGTTCGGCCACCTCCGCCGCGACCGCGCCCACGCCTCTGCCGGCGAGCTCGCCCATCGCGGCGTGCGGCGCCTGCTGGGAGTAGCCATGCGCACCGCCATCGTCAGCCTCGACGCCCCCGGCACCGGCGCCGCCACCGGGCCGGCGGCCACCGCGATCGTCGACACGCTGTGGCTGTCCGTCCTCGGGCGCGACGGCGTCGAACACATCCACGTCGCGACCCGCCGCCACGGCGCGGACGCCCTGTTCTTCCTCGCCCGCGACGCCGACCCCGACGGCGCGCTGGCCGTGTGCCGCCGCGCCATCGCCGGCACGCCGTGGCTCGCGGGCTGGACCGCCGGCTTCGAAATGGCCGCCGCCACCTGGTGAGCCCCGCACCGAGACGAGAAAGGACGATCGTGGTCACCGACAGCTCCTCACCCGCAGCCCTGGCCCTGCCGCTTCCGGCGCACGCGCACACCGCGGCCCGGGAACTGGCCCGCGTCCACGGCGTCTCGCTGCGCGCGGTCCTGCTGGCCGCCAGCATGTACGCGGGTCAGGAGACCGGACTGGAGGGCCGCAGGCCGCTGGACAAGGGCCGGCTGGTCCGCGACGCCGAAACGTTCCTTTCCCACGCCGGGTTCGGCACCTCGCACCCGCAGCGCTACACCAGCGACAGCGGCGACATCCTGATCCGGGTCGCCGAGGACCCGGTGCGCCACACCTTCCGGGTGGAGCTCACGCCGCTGTCGGCACGGATCCCCGCCGACCGGCAGTGGCGGCTGTGGAACCGGTTCGTCACGTTCCTGCAGGCCCCGCGCTCCGACCTCACCGCGCTGGCCCGAATGCTGGCGGTCCGGTCCCCGGACGCGGTCGCCGTCGAAGACGACCACGACCGGTTCACCTACCGCGACCTGGCACGCCTGGCCGACACCGCCGCCGCACTCGGCACGCTCGGCAAACTGGGCGCACCCGGCGCGCCGGGCCTGGGCCAGACCCCGACCTCGGTGCCGGGCGGCATCGGCAGCGTCGGCGGCGTCGTCGGTGTCCTGGGCTCGGCCGACGCACGGTTCTGGGCCACGGTGTTCGCGCTCTACGACGCCGGCCTGACCTACGTGCCCCTGGACGCGCACCAGCCGGCCCACCGGCTGCAGTCCATGGCACGAACCGCCGGCTGCACCCTGATCGTCGACACCACCGCCGAGGCCGACCTGCCCCGCTCCGCCCGATCCCCGCTCGCGACCGGGCTGAAAGCCGTGGCGCGCGTCGTCTCCTGGAAGCATCTCAACGATCTGCCCGCGGCCACCGGCGCCGACGGCGCCGAACCCCGGCGCGCGCCGTCGCCGGAGGACGTCGCGTGCGTGATGTTCACCGGCGAGACCGGCGGCACGCCCAGGGGCGTGCAGGTGTCGCGCGGCGCGCTGGCGCACCTGGCGACGTGGGCCGCCGCCGAGCTGGGCCTGGCTCGCGGCACCATCGTCAGCCAGGGCGCGGCGGTCGGCGCGGACGCCGCGGTGTGGGAGGTGTGGCCGGCGCTGTTCGCCGGCGCGCGGCTGAAGGTCGCCCCGGAGCGGGTCCGTGCGGAGCCGGCAGCGTTCGTCGGCTGGCTGCTGTCCCGCACCGTCGAGGTGGCGTTCGCCCCGGCGCCGATCGCCGAGCTGCTGACCGGCATGACCTGGCCCACCGGCACCGACCTGCGGATCCTGGCATCCGCCGGCGAGCGGCCGGCCCCGATCCCGGCGGGGCTGCCGTTCCGGGTCCTGGGCCTGTACGGGCCGACCGAGTGCACGATGGTGTCGGCGGCGGCGTGGGTCGAGCCGGGTGACCGGACGCCGCCGATCGGCCGCGTCGTGCCGCACCTGTACCACCGCATCGTCGACGACAACGGCACCCCGGTGGCCCCCGGCACGCCCGGAGAGCTGTGGCTCGGCGGCCCGGGCCTGGCGCTGGGCTATGCCGGCCAGCCGAACGAGACCGCCGAACGGTTCATCCCCGACCCGCACGCCGCCTCCGCGCAGCGCGTGTTCCGCACCGGCGACGTGGTGCGCGAACGCCCCGACGGCCAGCTCGACTTCCTCGGCCGCCGAGGCGCGCGCCATGATCGCCATGACCACCCCGACGGCCAGATGAAGATCGCCGGCGCACGCGTCGAGCAGAGCGGAGCGGGAACCGGCGAGGGCCGCATCCCCGGCGTCCGCTCCGCGGCGCCCTCGACCGAGTCTGTACGATAAGGGCTCTGATGAGCGCTGCGGCGCCGTCGTTTCGTATGTGGGGAGACCGGTGGTCATGGCGGACAAAACCGGTGCGGAGCTGGCTCCTTGGCCGGCGTTGTTCGCACCGGAGGAGCGGCTGGGGTGGTCGTTCAGCGATCGGGACCGGTTCCGCCGGGCTTTCACCGAGCCCCGACCCTCCGACGCCGCCCCGGCCGTCGAGGTCGACAGCGACCGGTCGCAGGCCGCGCGGCAGAAGCTGCCCGGACGCCTGGCCTGGACGTGGCGGTTCGCGTTCGTCGGCGCCGTGGCGGGCTGGACGGTGCTGGTGCGGCACGACCGGCAGCAGTACCACCACCTGTCGCCGGCGCCGGTGCTGATCTACGGCGGCGTCGGCGCGGCGGCGGCCGCGGTGGTGTGGCTCGGGTTGCTGTGGGCGCATCTGCGGCTGGTCCGCCGGTTCGGGACCCGGCGCCAGAGCGTCCAGGTGCGCCGTCAGGGCGCTGCGTTGCAGGCGTGGACGGAGCGGCGGGCGGCGTTCGAGGAGCAGGAGACGCGGCGGGTGTCGTCGCTGCCGCAGTGGGTGTCGGCTCCGGCGCCGGGGCATCGCCGGATCGACGTGGTCGGCGGGAACCTGTGGGGCTGGGAGGCGTTCCTGACCGTGTTCGGCGCCTCCGCGCTGGCCTCGCGCGGCCCGATGGTGGTGCTGGACCTGTCGGGCGAGCAGATCGTCGGGGAGCTGGCGCGCGGCGCGGTGGCCTCGGGCCTGGACGTCGACGTGCAGGTGCTGCCCGCCGAGCTGGCCGACAGCGATCTGCTGGCCGGCCTGGACGTGGCGTCGCTGGTGGAGATCTTCGTGGAGTCGCTGCACGGCGGCGACAGCAAAGCCACGCGCGGCGAGCGGGTCCTGGACGCCCGGCTGCTGGGCGCGCTGTGCGACCGGCTCGCTGCCGGCGGCCTGACGATGCCGCGGATCGCCGCCGGTGCCAGGGTGCTGTTGAACGAGCCCTACGACGGTGCCGAGCTGTCGCCGGCTGAGCGCGCCGACCTGGCCGGGCAGGTGTTCTCCGAGTCCTACCGGCAGCAGTCCTCGGGTGCTCTGCGCGTCATCGAGGCCTTGGCCGATTCCCTCGGCGACCTGGGGTCGCGGACGCGGCAGCGGCCGGCGGCGGACCTGCGGTGCGTGTCGATGGCCGCGACGTGGCGCAGCGGCGCCGGGGACTTCCTGGCCGACCTGGTCGTGGCGTGGGCCGCGCGGCAGATCGCCACCACCGCCACCACCGACGGTGCCAGTGCCGGTTCTGGTTCTGGTTCCGGCGTGGCGACATTGGTACTGGCCGGCGCGGACGAATTGGCGCCCCGGCATCTGGAGCGGCTGTCGGACCTGTGCAACCGGCGCGGAACCCGGCTGGTGGTGATGTTCCGGCATCTGCGCGAGGCGTCGTTCCAGATGCTCGGCGCCGGGCCGGTGGCGTTCATGAACCTGGGCAACCCGCAGGAGGCGGCGCGCGCCGCGGATTTCATCGGCCGTGAGCACCGCTTCGAGATATCGGGGCTGACCCGCACTGTCGGCGGGCACCAGACGCACAGCGTCTCCGACAGCGACGGCGGATCCGAGGGCCTAACGCAGACCGCCGGCAAGGACCGGGGAACCACCTCCGCCGGCCTGTCCCACGCGCCGACCCGCAGCTGGGGACGCTCCTGGTCGCAGACCCGCCGCACCGACCGTACCTGGGCCCGCAGTACGACGGATGCGAACACCGACACCTGGTCCGACGCGCAGTCCACGCAGCGGGTCTACGAGTACGCGGTGGAGCCGCGGGTGTTGCAGCAGCTCCCGGACTACGCGATGGTCCTGGTCGAACACGCCCCCACCGGCGTCGAGGTGAAGGCCGTCGAGATCAACCCCGACATCCCGCTGTTTCAGCACGCTGACGACGCCGGCGCCGACCGGGCGCCGCGGATCGCCGCGGTGGATCCCGGGAATTCCGGCGCGCGCCGGGCCCTGGACGAGGCCGTCACCGACGATGCGATCGGGTCGTGGCCGAACCTCGGTGATCGCGAAGGTGTTCCGGATCGGCGTTTCCCGCCAGAATGATCACCATGGCGATCCTGGGTGTGTTGTTCGATGTCGATGGGACGCTGTACGCGTACGAGGAGGCCGAGAGGGCCGGTTTCCAGGCGCACCTGGAGGCCGAGGGGCTTGATGACCGGTTCGCTTCGCCTGCTGAGGCGCTGCGTGTGTGGCGGGATGTCATGGAGGTCGAGTACGCGCGGTTTCTGAGCGGTGAGTTGACCTTCGCCGGGCAGAGGAACACGCGGACCCGGCGATTCCTCACGGCGGCCGGGGTCGCCGGCGCATCGGAGCTGTCGGACGAGCAGGCGGCGGCGTGGTTCGCTGCCTATGCGTCACGGAAGAACAGGACCCGGCGGGCGTTCGACGACGCGCGGCCGGCGCTGGGCGCGCTGGCCGGACGGTACCGGCTCGGCGTGGTGTCGAACTCCGCGACGGTGCACCAGCGCGCGAAGCTGGAGGCGATCGGGCTGCTGGGGTTCTTCACCGAGCCGCTGATCTGTTCTCAGGAACACGGCGAGGCCAAGCCGGCGGCGAGCATCTTCCTGGCCGGCTGCGAGGCGCTGGGCCTGGCGCCGGCTGAGGTGGCCTATGTCGGCGACGACTACGAGAAGGACGCGGTCGGCGCGCGCGACGCCGGGTTGCAGGCCATCTGGCTGGACCGTTCGGCCGGTGCGGTTCCGGGTCGCGGGGCCGCGGCTGCCGGCATCCGTGTGATCAGGTCGTTGACGGAGCTCAGTGGTCTGTGACCGGCCGGATGCGGTGATCACGGCAGGGCCGGGCTCTGTACGGAGCCCGGCCCTGCCCACGTTCTGGTGCTAGTTCTGGTGCTAGTTCTAGTTCTAGTGCTGGTACGAGTGCTCAGCTACCGGCTCAGCCGGTGAAGGCTGTGAGCCCGTTCGGCGTGCCCCAGCCGGTCGGGCCGTCGTAGCCGGTGCCGGCGGTGCACAGGTACGACGGCGTGCAGCTCGCGGTGGAGCCGCTGGTGACGTCGTTCAGGGCCGAGGTGTGGCTGTAGATGTCCGCGGCCGGCACCGCCGCCGTCGGAGCGCCGGCGTCGGCGTACACCGCGGCGATCAGCGGGGAGGCGACGGAGGTGCCGCCGTACACGGCCCAGCCGTTGCCGCCGTAGGTCTGGTAGACGGCGACGCCGGTGGCCGGGTCGGCGACCGCGGCGACGTCGGCGACGGTGCGCTTGGCGCAGCCGGTGTCCTTCTGCCAGGTGGGCTTGGGCTCGTAGGCGGAGCAGCCGGAGCCGGCGCCTTCGGTGGCGTTGGTGGACCAGACCGATTCGGTCCAGCCGCGCGCGGAGCTGTCCTTCTTCAGCGCGGTGCCGCCTACGGAGGTGACGTACGGCGAGGCCGCCGGGTACTCCACGCCGTAGCCGCCGTCGCCGGAGGAGGCGGTGATGGCCACGCCGCTGTGCTTGAAGTAGGTGCTGTCGTAGCTGGTGTCGGCGCTGGACTCGCCGCCGCCGTAGCTGTTGGAGACGAACTTCGCACCGAGCTTGACGGCGGTGTTGACGGCGGTGCCGAGGTTGGTCATCGACGGGGTGGTGGCCTCGACGAGGATGATGTGCGCGTTGGGCGCGACGGCGGAGACCATGTCCAGGTCCAGGGAGATCTCCCCGGCCCAGCCGGTGTCGCCCTTGGGGAGTTTGCTGCCGCCGGTCTGGTTGACCTGCTTGAAGCAGCCGGAGGCGACGGTGCACGCGGGCAGGCCGTACTGGCTGCGGTAGGTGGTCATGTCGGCGGCGGCGTTGGGGTCGTTGTAGGCGTCGACGATCGCGACGGTCTGCCCGGCGCCGCCGTTCGCCGGCAGGTTGTAGGCCGAGCGCAGGTCGGCGGGGCCGAAGCCGGAGGGGGTGGCGTTCGGGGTGACGCCGGCGGCGCGGATGTGCTCGGCGACGTTGGTCACGTGCAGCGCGTCGCAGGCGGCCATTCCGGGGGCGGGGAGGTCGCAGGCCCGGGTCCACGCGGGGCCGGAGGCGGCGTTGGCGGCGTGCGCCCCGGCGACGGTGGTGTTCGCGGCGGGGTGGGAGCCGGTGGCGTTGGCGGCGGTGGCCAGCGCGGCTGCGGAGCCGCCGAGGACCGCGGCGGCGGCCAGGGATATCGCGGCGCGGCGGCGGGTGGGGCGCGGGGATCGCAAGCTTCTGCCTCCTACAGGCGTGGGGTGCGGCAAGCGGTCCCGGGCAGCGGTGTGCCCGGGACCGGACGAGAAGACTCGTGGTGGCGCCGCCCCGCGGTGGCAGCGTGTTCGAAGCTAACTACCGCTCACCTGGCGAACAAGGGCCGTGGCGATCCTTTGCCGATTCATGACCTTGATAAGGCCGGAACGTTAAAGGCTTTCGCCGGCGCTGCCGTCGGTAACGCCGTCGTCGACGGCAGCGACGGCGGCCGGGTGCGGTCGGCGTCGCCGCGCGATCGCGTACAGCGCGACGGCGACCAGGATCGCCTCGCCGATGAGGATGAGGCGCAGGTAGGGGTCAAAGCCGGGGTTTGCCCAGTCGGGGTAGTGGTTGGCGTCCAGGGTGCGCTGGATGCCGGCGATGCCGCCGACGACGGCTGCGGCCACGGCCCATTCGGCGCGTCGCCATCCGCCGAGCACGGCGATGGCGGCCACGGTCGCGGCGACGGCGGCCACCGGACCGATCTGCGCCGGGTGTTCGTTGGCCCCTTGCCCGTGCCAGGCCAGCGCGCCGGTGATGGCCGCCACGGCCCCGAGCGCGACGAGCCACCGCCGACCGTGCTGCGCCGGCGCGATCGTCTTGCCGCCGGTGGCGATGAGCGCGGCGGCCACGATCAGCGCCGGCACCGCGGCCAGTGCCGTGTATCCGCCGGTGATCTGCGATGCGGCCAGGACGACCAGCATCCATCCGAGGACCTGGACGAGGCGTCGTCGGCCGAGCAGCAGCGCCGCGAACGCCCCGAGCCACAGCAGCCCGGCTGTTTGCAGGAGCGCGATCTGGGCGAAGGAGTGGTGGTGTCCGTCGAGGTCGGAGTGGTTGATGTCGCTGGCGTAGATGCCCCAGTTCCATCGCAGCCCCAGGACCTGGACGATCGCGACCAGGAAGCTGAGGTACAGCGTCCCGAGCAGTGCCACCGCCCGCATCAGGGGCCGCGCGGCTTGGGCCGACAGCGCTGGGGCGGTGACGCCGCCGCGTATCCGGATGCTGTGGGTGGCCAGGCTGAGGACTTCGCTGGGTTTGGGCCACCGCTGCTGCTCGGGTGCGCTGTCCAGCAGGACGCTGAGTATTTCCTCGCCGCGCTGGGCCCGGTAGGTGCGCGGCAGGAGCATCAGCACCCGCCGATAGCGCCGCTGGAGCACCGCCGCCGCGTCTCGCGGGCCCACCGGCCCGCCCGACTGATCCTCCGGCTCAACCGCCGAGCTCATCGTCGCGCTCGTCGGCCCGGCGCCGCTGCCCGTGACGTTCCCGGACCCCGGATCGAACCCTGACTCGGGTCCGAACTCCGGCCCCGAGTCGGTTCCTGCCGCGCCGCCGTCGTTGCCCGCCCCTGCCCCGCTCATGCCATCCCCTCCGAAGTCGCGCCGCGCCCCACACCCCGTGCGCGCAGCCTGGCCAGGGCTACCGATGCCTGCGCGGCCATCCGTTCCGCCTCTTCGGCGAGGACCTGCGCGGCGGCGTCGGTGAGCCGGTAGTAACGGCGCAGGCGCCCGTTGACCGTCTCCTCGCGGTCGAGCACCAGCAGTCCTTCGCCGGTGAGCCGGTCCAGGGCCCCGTAGAGCGTGCCGACCTTCAGCTGCGTGCGGCCGCCGGAGAGCTGCTCGACCTCCTGGATGATGCCGTAGCCGTGCAGGGGTCCGTCGACGAGCGCGGTGAGGATCTGGAACGTTTGTTCCGTCCGACTACCCGATGAGTTCACACTCGATATATATCGGCTGGCGAGCTATCGGGTCAACCGGCTGCGCCGGGCGCGCACCGTCAATCCAGTGGCGTCAGCACCACGACCGGGATCTGACGCTCGGTCTTGCGCGCGTACTCCTCATACAGCGGGAAGATCCGCGCCATCATCTCCCACAGCGGCGCGCGTTCGGCGTCGGTCGCCACCCGCGCGCGGGCGGTGAACCGGCGCGCGCCGACCTGCACGCCGACGCTGGGTTCGGCGAGCAGGTTGGTGTACCAGGCGGGGTTCTCGACCGAGCCGCCTTTGGACGCCACGACGACGAAGTCCTCGCCGGAGGTGCCGTAGATCAGGCAGGTGCGGCGCGGCTCGCCGCTTTTGCGGCCGGTGGTGGCGAGCACGAGGTTGTGCACGCCGTGCTCTTCGTGGCCGTCGGTGCCGCCGGAGGCCAGGTACCGGCGGGTGTGGTCGGCGACCCAGTCCCAGGTGGAGTCGGTGGCGCGGTCCAGGTCTTCGGCGACGGCCATGGCGGGCGTCCTCTCGTGCTCGGTGCGGCGGTTCTTGTCGTGCCCTGTCGTGGTGCGTGCTGTGTTACGTCTTACCTCATCCGCCGCGGCGCGGCGCGCGGCTTGTATCGTCGCTGAGGTGATGAGCGAGCCTTTCTACCGCCGGGCCGAAAGCGCCGTGTTCGAGCCGTCGCCGGCCACGGAAAGCCCCTGGGACACCTCCTTGCAGCACGGCGGCCCGCCGTCGGCGCTGCTGATCGGCGAGATCGAGAAGGTCACGGCCGGGCACGGCCGCATCGCCGAGGCACACGTCGACTTCCTCGGCGTGATCCCGCGCAAGCCCGGCGTGGTGGAGGTACGGACTCTGCGTCCGGGCCGGCGGGTGCGTCTGGATGCCGCGACGCTGACCATCGAGGGCCGGGTGGTGGCCGAGGCCAGGTGCTGGACGATCGCCGCCAGCGAGGGCGCCGACAAGCGCGTGGAGCACCGGACCGCGCCGCTCCCGGCGATTCCCGAGGCGACTGCGGACGCACCGTTCCCCGACTTCCCAGGCTCCTGGCACTACCAGCACGCGATCGAGTGGCGTCCGGTGCGCGGCCACAGCGGCGAGCTCGGCCCGGCAGCGATCTGGACGCGGGTACGCGTGCCGGTGATCGAGGGCGAGACGGCCACGCCGTTGCAGCGCCTGGCAGTGGTGGCCGACTCCGGCAACGGCATCTCGAACGAGCTGCCACTGGACGATTTCCTGTTCGTGCCGACGGCCCTGCAGCTGAGCCTGCACCGCCACCCGGCCGGCGACTGGGTCCTGCTGGACGCCCGCACCTCGCTGGCCGGCGACGGCATCGGCGCGACGGTGACCGAACTGCACGACGAGTCCGGCAGCGTCGGCACCGGCACGCAGCCGCTGCTCGTTCAGCCACGTACCCCCGTTCAGACGCCCAACCGCGCCTAGAGCCGGCCGGACGCGGCGCGCGCAAGATTCCATCAACATCGCGCAAGAAACCAAGCAGAACCAGAAGATCATCGATGATCTTCTGAAATCAAGGCACAGAAGTATTGCTTCCGGGTTTCGCGCCATCTACGGTCCTGTCATGCCCACACCCACCAAACCCCTGGCCGCGGCCTTCGCCGCGGTTCTGGGCCTGAGCACTCTCATCGCCGCCGGCCCGGCCGGCGCGTCCACGGCCGCCGCGCCGTCGAAGGTCACGCGGGCCGCGCTGGATCCGTCGCTGGTCGCCGGGCGCGGCGCCGACCTGGGGTTCGTCGAGCAGGAGGCGGAGAACGCCGTCACCAACGGCACGGTCATCGGTCCGAGCACCGATGCGTACTCGCTGGCGGCCGAGGCGTCAGGCCGTTCGGCGGTGACGTTGCAGCCGGGGCAGTACGTGCAGTTCACGCTGCCGGCGGCGGCGAACGCGATCACCGTCCGGTACAGCATCCCGGACGCCCCGGCCGGCGGCGGCATCACCGCGCCGCTGGACGTGTCGGTCGACGGCCACGATCACCGGACCATGACGCTGACGTCACAGTACGCGTGGCTGTACAACGAGTACCCGTTCAGCAACGACCCGTCGGCCGGGCCGCTGCACCCGGACTGGTGGACCACCGAGTGCAACTGCGTGCCGGATCAGACCACGCCGGCGCCGGTGTTCCCGACGCCGTTCCGTCCCAACCACTTCTACGACGAGCAGCGGCTGCTGCTGGGCCGCACCTACCGGGCCGGTGACGTCATCCGGCTGACCGCCCCGGCCGGCACCTCGGCGTCGGCCACGACCATCGACCTGATGGACTCGCAGCTGGTGGCGCCGCCGAAGATCGACCTGGCGGCGGCGAACGTGCTGCTGTTCGGCGCCGACCCGACGGGGCGGCGGGACTCGGCTGACGCCATCGACCGGGCCATCGCCTTCGCCAAGCTGGTGCACCTTCCGGTGTACCTGCCGCCGGGCACGTACCAGGTGAACCGGCACATCATCGTCGACGACGTCACCATCGAGGGCGCCGGCAGCTGGTACACCATCGTCAAGGGCCACCAGGTGACGCTGTCCGCACCGGCCCCGGACGGCTCGGTCCACACCGGCGTCGGCTTCTACGGCAAGGACGCCTCGGTCGGCGGGTCGCACAACGTGCACCTGTCCGACTTCGCCATCGAGGGCGACGTGCGCGAACGCATCGACACCGACCAGGTCAACGGCATCGGCGGCGCGCTGAGCGACTCCAGCATCGAGGGCCTGTACATCCACCACACCAAGGTCGGGATGTGGCTGGACGGCCCGATGAACAACCTCACCATCGAGAACAACCAGATCGCCGACCAGATCGCCGACGGCATCAACTTCCACACCGGCGTGACCAACTCGGTGGTGAAGAACAACTTCATCCGCAACACCGGCGACGACGGCCTGGCGGCGTGGTCGGAGAAGACCGCCGACTCCGGCGACGTCTTCGACCACAACACGGTGCAGACGCCGGTGCTGGCCAACGGCATCGCCCTGTACGGCGGCAGCGACCTGACGGTGTCGGACAACCTGGTCGCCGACCCGATCCGGGAAGGCTCGGCACTCCAGATCGGCAGCCGCTTCGGCGCGGTGCCGTTCGCCGGCACCATCACCGTCGCGGACAACACCACGGTCCGCGCCGGCACGTTCGAACTGAACTGGAAGATCGGCCTGGGCGCGATCTGGATCTACGCCCTGGAACACAGCATCGACGCGAACATCCAGGTCACCGGCGACAACTTCCTGGACAACACCTACAACGCGATCATGCTCGTGTCGGACTTCTCGGTGAAGGACCTGTACTCGATCACGAACGTGCACTTCGCGAACATCAAGGTCGACGGCACCGGCACCTCGGTGGTCTCGGCCCGCGCCGCCGGCGGCGCGACGTTCCAGAACGTCGTGGCACGCAACGTCGGCGCGGTCGGCGTGAACAACTGCGGCTCGTTCCACTTCACCCCGGCCGGCTCGGAATTCGCCCTGACCGACCTCGGCGGCAACACCGGCGGCGGCACCACGGGCCCGTGGCTGGCCCCGTGGGAGCTGCCGAACACCATCACCTGCGACGACCGCCCGGCAGTGGTTCCGCCGCCGGCGCCTTCGCCGTGGCCGGCCAGCTGAGGTAGCGCGGAGTAGGGCGTTGCCGCCGTCCGCACGTGGACGGCGGCAACGCCCCAGCCGGCAACCATCAGCGATCATGGGACTGTGACACCGACCGACGCCGCCGCCGACTTCCACAACGCCGCCGCGTTCTACAACTGCCGAATAGTCAGCGCCGAGCACGTCGTCAAAGCCGCCTGCGACGCCCTGGTCGCAGGTCTGGACAGCCCATCGCTGGCCATGCTGGCGGCACTGACCGCCCGCGAAGCCGTCACCGAGGTACCCGCACTGCTCCCCACCGTCCTGACGGAACTAGCCCTCGCACCGCTACCCGCCGACAGCGACACAAGCCGCGAATTCACCGCATCGGCGCTCGCCGCCCAACTGATCGCCGGCCGGATCACACCCCGGGAGCTGGCCGCCACCGTGCACCGGACGTTCGGGCACCGGCTGACCCTCACCGAGCGGCTCGCCGAACTCGACGACGAGTACGACATCCTCGAGTACGGCCACCGCACCGTGGCAGACGTCGACGCCGACGTCATCACCCAGGCTCATGAGCTGGTCGCGCGCCAGGCCGCGATGCGGCACGCACTCGAGGCGGATGCCGAGCCGCCGGCGTGAATCCGCCCCGGCCCACTTGCCGCCGCGCATCCGCCGTAGGGCAGCAGAACAGATCTCGCCCGGCTACGCGGTCACGGCCGAGGTGCGGCGCGCACCTCACCGCTCCTTTCGGCGCGTGAACCGGCGCAGCAACGAGTCCTTCATGCCCTCGACGTCGGTGGCACGCATGGCTTGCTGCTGTGCGGCCAGTGCCTTGCGGGCCCGCGCGGCCAGGCCGGCGTCGACGCCGGGACAGATCAGCAGCACCTGCGCGAGCGGGGCATGCAGCTGCGTCGGCCGCTTGCCGAGAGCTTTGGCCGCCGCCAAATATCGCTGACCGATGGCCTCGGCGATCTCTGTGCGCTGCGCGGGGAAGCGCCAAGCGCTGACGCACAGCGCGAACGCGGCGGCGTCGACCGTCCAGTCCTCGGGGCCGAACAGCAGCCGCAGCAGCTGCGTGCGGCGCGTGGACGTCGCCCACGGCTCCTGGCTGCGCTGGTGCAGAATGCCGATACACACCCACACCTGCGCGAGCCGCTCCCAGTACAGCGGGTGCTCACCGCTCATCGCGATCCAGCCGGTCTCGCGCGGCGGCGGCAGGTGCGCCAGCAGCGCGAGCAGGTCGGCGACCTCCAGGGCGGCGAAGCCGGCGGCGTGGTCGTAGGCGACGAGCGGGTCGGCCCAGATGCCGGCGGCGAGGTCGTGGAGCAGTTCGACGGCGCGCGCCGAGGGCGGCGGCACTGTGGCGGTGGCGACGGTCCCGTCGTAGGTCCACAGCGGCGGGCCGTACTGCGTTGTCACCGGGATGCGCGGGTCCGGCTCGATCACTGGCGCGTCCTCGATGACGGCCTGGGGGAAGCGCATGCGGTAGAGGTTTGTCGGGGTGGGTGCTTCCAGGGTGGTCGAGAAGGACCGGGTGACGGTGCCTTCGCCGGAGTCCTCGATGTGCGCGAAGTGGCCGTAGGCGGAGCAGACCGCCTCGGTCGGCGGCGGGACGATCGTCAGCCACGCGGCGCCGCGACAGGCCTGCGTGACGCGGGCGCGGATGTAGTCGCTGGTGGGGTGTGCGGCGGACAGGTCGGCGAGCTCTATCAGGGGTGCGATTTCCGCGCCGATGGTGCCGGCTGCTGTTTCGGCACGGAAGGTGGCGGCGAGCAGTGCAGCGCGGATCTTCGGCGAGGTGCTGTTCACCGCTGCGGAACGTTCGGCCCAGCGCCGCGAGGCCGCGAAGTCGCCTTGGTCGAAGGTGAGGTCGGCGAGGTCGAGCATGAGGTCGGCGTTGGCGGGTTTGCGGGCGCTGGCCTTCGTCCAGGTCTCGATCGCCGGGCCGGGTTGTCCGGCGTCGCGGTAGGCGTACCCGAGCATGATCAGCGTGTGTTGCGACGGCACGCCTTCGGTCTGGGTGTCCCGCTGCGCGGCCAGCCGGCACCAGGCGATCGCCTCGTCGTGCGCGCCGACCCGCCTGGCCAGGGCGGATCCTTCACACAGCAGGTCGGCGCGCACGCCGGGACGCGCCGCGGCGGTGCGGGTGAAGGCCAGCCACGGCTCCATCGCCTGTGCGGTCCGCGGCGGCGCGGGGTTGCCGATCGCCTGCCACACGGCGCTGACAGCACGGCCGATACTGATCTCCGGCAGGGTCAGCGCCAGTTGCGGGCTGAACCATGGGGCGTCGGCCCAGGGCAGGTCGGGGGCGGCAGCAGCGACTGCGCCGAGCAGTTCCACGGCCTTGGCCGACTGGCCTTCGCCGGCGAGCAGCGCGACGATCGCGGCGGCGTTCCCGGGTCCGACGGGGCTGCCGTCGCCTTTGAACAGCTCACGTGCCGCCGCTGAGGATCCGGCGGCCTCGGCGATCTGGTCAAGACAGGTGTAGGCCGCTGCCTGGGACGGGTCATAGGCCAGGGCCCGGCCCAGGTGAGTGGCGGCATGCGGCAGATCTGCGGCGGCGATGGCGACGCGGCACCGCTGGAGTTCGTCCTCAGCAAGTCCCGGGTCGGAGGGCTGCCGGTCGGTGAGTTCTGGATCAGACCCGCCCCCGGCACCGCCTGCGTTGGCCGCCACTGCCCCCTCCGTTCACGACCGCTGATCGTGTGATCCGCGGACCGGAGCATACCGAGGAACCAGACAGGACCCTGCCTCACCGCACCCCCGGACCCCCGACCGCCTCCGGCGCACTCCAACTCGCCAGCATCTGCAACGCGTGCGCGCTGTCCGAACCCGGCTCGACCGTGTACACGCACAGCATCTGCTCGGCGTCGCCGGGCACCTGGAACGACTCGTACGAGAACTGCAGCTCGCCGACCACCGGGTGGCGGTAGCTCTTCGCGCCGTGGGTGCGGCGCAGTACGCGGTGGTCGCCCCACCAGCGGGTGAACTCCAGGCAGTGCACGGTCAGCTCGCCGATCAGGTCGGCGAGTTGGCGGTCGTGCGGGTAGCGGCCGGCTTCGAAGCGCAGCATCGCCACGGTTTCGGCGGCGATGCGGTCCCATTCGCCGACGCGTTCGCGGGCCTGGGGGTCCAGCAGCATGAAACGGGCCAGGTTGCGGCGCGGGGCCGGGATCGCGTCGAAGTCGGTGATCACGACGCGGGCCAGGCGGTTCGCGGCGAGGATGTCGGTGCGGCGGCCCATGACGAACGCCGGGACCTGTTCCAGGGCCTCCAGCATCAGGTACAGCCCGGGTCGTACCTTCTGCACGCGGTTGCGGTTCGGCGCGCGTCGCTGTGCCGCCGACGACGCCGTTGCGGCCCCGGGGGTGAGCAGGTCGGTCAGGTGCTCGCGTTCGGTGTCGTCCAGGCGCAGCGCGTCGGCGACGGCGGCGACGACCTCCGGGGAGGGGTTGCCGGCGCGGCCCTGCTCCAGGCGCGTGTAGTACTCGCTGCTGACGCCGGCCAGCCGCGCGACCTCGTCGCGGCGCAGCCCCGGCACGCGCCGCACCCGGCCGTCGAAGGGCAGCCCGGCCTGGTCGGGGGTGATTCCGGCGCGCCGGGAGCGCAGGAAGTCGGCGATCTCGGTGGCGCGGTCCATGTCTTCCAGTGTGGTCCATGTCGGGTCCGTGGCGGAGGCGCAAAGTAGCCCTGCCAGTACCTGCCTGGTCAGGGTCAGTTATGGCGGTCCACAGGGCCTTGGCGGCTGGTGTTCTGGATGTGCGGCCGGAACGGATCGGCCGCATGTCCTCACCTGATCTGCTGTGGAAGGTACGCATCATGTCCACGAACACCACCGCCGCCGCTACCGCCGCCACCACCATCGGAACCACCAGCGCCACCGACGCCACCGCCACCCCGGCCCGTCCGCTGGCCGGCCGCGTCGCCGTCATCACCGGCGCCTCCAGCGGCATCGGCGAGGCCAGTGCGCTGGAGCTGGCCGCACTCGGCGCCCGCGTCGTCGTCCTGGCCCGCCGCGCCGAGCGGCTGGCCGAGCTGGTCGAGCGCGTCGAGAAGGACGGCGGCCAGGCCCTGGCCATCACCGCCGACGTCACCGACCGGGCCGCGGTGCAGGCCGCCGCCGACCGGGTCGCGGCCGAGTTCGGCGGCGCCGACCTGCTGTTCAACAACGCCGGGGTGATGCTGCCGGCCCCGATCGAGGAGGTGGCGACCGGGCAGTGGCAGCACCAGATCGACCTGAACATCACCGGCCTGATGAACGTCATCGGCGCGTTCGTCCCGCAGCTGGTCGCGGCCGCGGCCGAACGCGGCGTCGCCGACCTGGTCAACACCTCCTCGATCGCCGCGCAGAACATCTTCCCCGGCTTCGCCGTGTACTGCGGCACCAAGGCCTACGTGACCCACATGTCCCGGCAGCTGCGCGCCGAGCTCGGCGCGAAGAACGTGCGGGTGGCGGCGATCGAGCCGGGCATCGTCGGCACCGAGCTGCAGACCCACGTCACCGACGCCGGCGCGCAGGCGTGGCTGGAAGGCGCCGCGCAGACCATGGAGTTCCTGACGCCCGGCGACATCGCCCAGACCGTCGGCTTCCTGGCCGCGCTGCCGCCGCGGGTCAACCTGCAGCAGGTCACGATCATGCCGACCGGGCAGCCCAGCTGACCCGGTGAAAGCCGATGGCAGTCAGGGAAAGCCAGCGAGAGCAATCAGCGAGCGCCGACGGTGCACATCGACCGCCGGCGCTCGCCGCTACCGCCGACGGCCGCCATCAGTCGCACGCTGTCAGCCATCGCCGTCCGCCCCTCCCGCGTAAAGCACCTCAACCCCGTTGTGCCCGAGCTGCGCGATGGTCGGGTCGTCGGAACTGACATCGGTGACGACCGCGGTGACCGCCTCCCACGGCAGCACCGTGTACCGCGACGCCGCCCCGATCTTCTCCGCGCTGGCCAGCACGTAGGTGTCGGCGGCGCGCGCGGCCAAAGCCCGCTTCATCGCGGCCTCGTCGGCGTCGGCGGTGGTGAGCCCGGCGGTGGGGTGCACGCCGGTGACGCCGAGCAGGAACACCTCGGCGCTGATCCGCGCGGCGGCCTCGGCCGCGGCGGCGCCGCAGGTGACCGCCGAGTGCTTGAACAGCCGCCCGCCCAGCAGGAACACCTCGGCCTGGTGGTCCAGCAGCGCCGCGGCGATGGTGGGGCTGTGCGTGATGACCGTGCAGTCCAGGGTCTTCGGCAGCGCGTCGACGACGGCGCGGGTGGTGGTGCCGCCGTCCAGGATCACGGTCGAGCCGGGCTGGATGAGCGCGGCGGCGCGGGCCGCGACGCGGCGTTTGCTGTCGGGGGCGACGGCGTCGCGGGCGGCGTAGGCGACGACGGCCGGCGAGGCGGGCAGCGCGCCGCCGTAGACCCGCACGGCCAGCCCGGCGGCGTCGAGTTCCCGCAGGTCGCGGCGCACGCTGTCCGGGGAGATGCCGAGTTCGGCGGCGATGTCCTTGGCCACGACGCGTCCGTCACGGCGCAGGCGTTCCAGCAGCAGGTCCTTGCGCGAGGCGGCCAGCATGCCGATTCCTTCCGAGTCTGTCCCGAGTCCGTTCCGACTCTTTCATGATGCTGCACGTTCTTACCGTATCCTACACGGCATGACGAAACCACTGCTGATCCTGATAGCGGGCCCCTACGCCTCCGGCACCGACGGCGACCCGGAGCTGATGGCGCGCAACCTGAAGCGCCTGGAGACCGCGGCCTGGCCGATCTTCCAGGCCGGGCACGTCCCGATGATCGGCGAATGGGTCGCCCTGCCGGTCCTGGAAAGCGCCGGCGCGTCCGGCCCGAACGACCCGCTCGCCGAGCAGGTCATGTACCCGACGGCGCAGCGGCTGCTCGCACACTGCGACGCGGTGCTGCGGCTGCCCGGGGAATCCCGGGGCGCCGATCAGGACGTGGCGATCGCCCGCGAACGCGGCATCCCGGTGTACACCTCGCTGGAGGAGATCCCGCACGCCGACGCCCCGCAGCCCTAGGCGCCCCTCGAGGGGCGTCAGCGCGCTGAGCGGACCTTCTCGTAGCGCCGCGCGGCGCGCACCCTGTTGCCGCAGGTCACCGAGCACCATTCGCGCCGCGGATGCGTCTTGACGAAGTACAGCACGCATCCCGGCGCGTAGCAGGCCCGCAGCTGCTCGGCATCGGGGCCGGCGAGCAGCGCGATCGATTCGGCGGCGACGCGCGCCAAGGCGCCGGTGACCGCGCTGCCCGGTGCGCTGGTCGTGGACTTCAGGACGCCGTCAGCGAGCGTGATGCGCGGGCCCGGCAGCTGCGCGACGACCTCGTTGAGGTCCCGCACGGCGGCCCGCACGTCGCCGGTCGCCGAACGTGCGGCCTCCCGGTCATCGCCGGTGACCTGCGCCGCGAGGCGGCGGACGGCGTCCCGCAGACGCCGCGCGAGCTGGAGCTCGGCCGCGGTACTGCCCTGCCCCGAGCGGTCCACGGCCGCCGCGTCGAGCCAGGCGTCCAGGTCGTCGGCGGTACGCAGATCGTCGTGGACGCCCGCGACGTCGGCCCAGACGGTCGCCATCAGGCGGATCGGCACAGCCTCGTCGGCCAGCATCCACTCCCGTGCCCTCGCATCCTCCTGCATGCACCGAGGTTATCACGGATGATGTGCCTTGCATCCGTGAGAATCCGGTGATAGACCTGGCGCCATGACCGAATCCCGACCCCCGTTCCCGCCGTTCGACATGGATTCGGCACTGCAGAAAGTGCAGGCCGCCGAAGACGCGTGGAACACCCGCGACCCGCACAAGGTCGCCCTGGCCTACACACCGGACTCGGTATGGCGCAACCGCGACGTGCACCTGACCGGCCGTGAGGCGATCGTGGAGTTCCTGACCGCCAAGTGGGAACGCGAACTGGACTACGCACTGCGCAAAGCCCTGTGGGGTTTCCGCGGCAACCGCATGGCCGTGCGCTTCCAGTACGAGTGGCACGACGCGCAGGGCCAGTGGTGGCGCAGCTACGGCAACGAACTGTGGGAGTTCGACCCGGCGGGCCTGATGAGCCGCCGCGAGGCCTCGATCAACGACCGCCCCATCACCGCCTCGGAGCGAAGGGTGTTCGGCCCGCGCCCGGCATCAGAACACGGAACCGAACTCCCCGTGTGGTGAGGCGGCGGGCGGGCAACAGCAACATGCTGCCCACCCCCGGCCGAACACCGACTACAGGTACCGGCTACCGCAGACGCCTACCGCAGAACAGCTACCTTCGCCGCGGCCGCCAGCCCCGGCTGCAACCGGCGCGCGACGTCCACGTGGTCGCCGGTCCAGATGACCCGCACCGCGGTCGCGGTGGCCTGTCCGTCCTGGTCGACGAGGTCGGTGCGGACCGCGTCGACCAGGCGCGCGGCGGCTTCGGGCCGCAGCGGCACCGGCGCCGGGATCGGCGTGCCGGCGTGGTCGCCGAGGCTCTCGGCCAGGTCCCGGTACCACTCGGTGACGTTTTCCGCGGCCTCCAGGATGGCGTCGTGGGCGGCGCTCTGGTCGGCGGTGAGCTTCGTGCGGCCGCTGTTCTGCCACAGCGCGACCACCGAGTCGGCGGCCAGCCGCAGCCCGACGACACCGGTCACCAGGGTGGTGGTGTCGGCCAGCGACAGCGGCTTGGCGCCGCGTTCGGCCAGGTAGGTGCGGTAGGCGTCGTCCAGGCGCCGCGCGGACGCGGCGGCCTCGCGGCCGGCCGCCTCCGCAGCCTCCGGCGCCGCCATCGCCTGCGCGTCGGGATTGTTGGTGCAGTGCCCGAGGGCGTAGGTCACGGCCCCCGACAAGTACCGCGCGCTGTCGGTGTACGCCTTGGCCAGGGCTTTGTCGACCGCGGCGGCGGCACCGCGCGGCCAGAAGAACAACGCGACCACGACACTGACCGCGCAGCCCAGCGCGATGTCCTGGATCCGCAGCAGCACGATGTGCCAGTCCGGGTTCTGCCCGATGTTGAAAAGGATCACCAGCGTCACAGTGAACGCGGCCTGCCCGGCGGTGAAGGAGATCGCCGCCGGCGCGATCCCGGCGATGAGGATCGCCACCGGAAGCAGCAGCCACAGCACGTTCCCGTGATGCCCGATCACCTGCAACAACCCGGCACCGATGATCGACCCCAGGACCGTGCCCAACACCGCGCGCATCGCGTTCTGCCCGGTGTTCAACGCGTTGGACCGCAGCACCGACAACGTCCCGAGGAGCACCCAGAACGAGTGCTGAACACTGGTCAGATCAGCGAGCAGCACAGCCAGGGCCAAGCCGATGGCGCCGCGGACACTGTTGTGCAGCCACACCGAGTTCCAGCCCAGATGCGCCCCGGCACGCTCCCGCGCCGACGCCAAAGGCTTGGCCAACGCGCCGGGCTCACGCCCCAGCAGCCGGTCCGGCCAGCTGCGCTGCCACGCCTTCGCCGACAGCTCGACGTTCCCGGCGATCTGCTCCACCGCGAACCCCAACTCCAGCGCCCGGAAGGAGAAGTCGAGCGTGGAGATGAACACGAACGCCTCATCCGGGCCCTCGCCGACAGGCTGGTCGACCGGCAGCCGCGCCGTGGAGCTGTCCTCCATCGCCGCCAGCGCCGACCGCAACTCCTTCCCGGCGGCCTGCAAAGCACTGATGTCGCCCCGCAGATCGGTGAGCACGTCGGCAGCCCGGTCCAGGACATCAGCGGCGGCCAACCGGGCGGTGCGCGCAGCCGGATCGCACGCCGGCGGCTGTTCGTTGTAGTCAGGCCGGTCGGTGACAATCGTGACCAGCCAGGTCAGCTCGTCGACCAGCCGCACCAACGTGCGCGAAGACGTCGACAACCCGGTCGGACGATACGGCGTCGCGTCGAACATACGACGCAGATCGTTGTTCGCGGCAGTGGTCTCATCCGAGGCGATCTGACAGGCCCCGATGTTGAACGCCCGCTGCCCACCGGTGGCGCGCGCATCGGCCCGCAACAGCGCCGCAGCCGCCCGACACACCCGCGCCGCCGGCTTGGCCAGCGGGTCGGCAGCCGGACGCGGCCACAACAACGTCACCGCCGGCAACGCCGCCGCCGCGGCCAGCCCCGCACCGGCCAGCCGGTACTGCAACTGGTCCAGCGGCACCGGCGTGGCCACCGGCAGCACGAACGCCAACAGCAACGCCGTGGAGCTCCCGGCCAGTACCGAACTGACCACCCCGGAGAACAACACCGCGAACGCCACGGCGACCGTCGCCACCACCGACAGCCAGGTCACCCGCGCGACCAGCGTGCCAATGCAGATCAGCACCGCCCACGCCACAGCCAGCGCCAACTGAGCACGCAGCCGCTGAATCAGAGTCCCGCTGTAGTCGACCAGCAGCAGCATCGAGAACGACCCGAACGCCGCGAAACTCGCCATCGTCGGCGAGTGGAACACCTGCGTGCACAACGCGAACAACGCCGGCATCACCACCGCCGTGCGCGCCGCACGCCGCGTCGCCGCCAGCGCCGGATCGTGCGAGCGCAGCCACCCGGTGAACGCCGAGAAGTCGACCACCGATCCACGCCGCTCCAGCAAGGCCCCTGACGACATCCACACCTCCGGCTGAGAACGTCGGCGGGGCCAGGCGCCACACCGCGCTCAATTGTGTATCACCCCGGCGCGCTACGGCTCGGATCAGCGGCGAGATCTTGCGTACCGAGAACGGACAGCAGTTCCAGTTTCTCCACGGCGTCGGTTCCGGGTACGGGACTGAACCACAGCAGCCGCTGACTGCCGTCTTCCGTGAGCAGGTTCAGACAGTTGACGTCGATCACGCCGAGGGCCGGGTGCACGATGCGTTTGGTGTCCATCAGATGCACCGCCACGTCGTGCCGGGCCCAGATGCGGGCGAACTCCTCGCTGCGTTCAAGCAGCTCGGCGACCATGCCCCTGGTCTCCTCGTCGCGTTTGCCGCGCCGGGCCGCGGCCGCACGCAGGTCCGCGACGAAAGTCAGCGCGTGCCGCTCGTGATCCTCCGGCGGATACAGCTCGCGCGCGGCCGGCTCGGTGAACCAGCGGTACACGAACCCGGCCCGCGGCCCAGTACCCGGCGGCACCGGGCCGAGCAGCGCCTCGGCGAGAGGGTTCTGCACCAGGACCACATGCAGGTCGGTGATGACCCGGGCCGGGGTACCGGCCAGCCGGTCCATCAGATCCATCATGCCCGGGCTGACGTGCGCCGCGGCACCGCCGACCGGCGGGACTGGCCGCCCAGCCAGGTGGTACAGGTGGTCGCGCTCGTCCCGGTTCAGCCGCAGCGCCCGGGCCAGCGCGGCCAGCATCTGCTCCGACGGCTGGGCCCCGCCGCGTTCCAGCTCGATGTAGTAGTCGACGGACGCGCCGGCCAGCTGCGCCACCTCGTCGCGACGCAGCCCCGGCACCCGGCGCCGCGGCCCGGTGGGCAGCCCCACCTCGCGCGGACGTATCCGGTCGCGCCGGGATTTCAGGAAGCCTCCGAGTTCAGCCAGATCCACCTCCCCAGTCTCCGCCACCGGCGCGCGCGGAGCCAGGGGGCGCCGACCCCTGGGTAAACGGCAACTGGTTACCGGCTCCGACCAGGCACAAGGTGGTGGTGTCACCGAGAAACGGAGCAGATCATGAGCACTGAGAACACCACCCCGGCCGACACGACCACCCTTTCCGAGGCCACTGCCGCAACCGGCGCCTCGGGTTCGGCGCAGCGGCGCGTGGCCATCGTCACCGGCGCCTCGCGCGGCATCGGCCGGGCCGTCGCGCTCCGACTGGCCGCCGACGGCCACGCCGTCGTGATCGTCTACGCCGGCCGCACCGACCTGGCCGAGCAGGTCCTCGCCGAGATCGAAGCCGCCGGCGGGCAGGGACTGGCGGTACAGGCCGACATCGCCGACGAGAAGGCCATGGCCGCGGTGTTCGACCAGACCGAGCAGCGGTTCGGCGGCGTGGACGCGGTCGTGAACGCCGCCGGCCGGATGGCGCTGGCGCCGCTGGTCGACCTGGACCTGACGGACCTGGACGAGCTGCACCGCACCAACGTCCGCGGCACGTTCGTCGTCGCGCAGCAGGCGGCGCGGCGGCTTCGGCCCGGCGGCGCGCTCGTCACGTTCTCCACCTCCGTCCTGGGCACCTCCTTCCCCACCTACGGCGCCTACGTGGCCAGCAAGGGCGCGGTCGAGGCGCTGACGCTGGTGCTGGCGCGCGAGCTGCGCGGCCGGGACGTCACCGTGAACACCGTCGCCCCCGGACCGACCGCCACCGACCTGTTCCTGGACGGCAAGGACGACGAACTCATCGCGCGCCTGGCCGCGCAGGCGCCGCTGGAGCGCCTCGGCACCCCGGAGGACATCGCCGAGGTCGTGGCTTTCCTGGCCGGCCCGGCCGGCCACTGGGTCAACGGGCAGGTGCTGCGCGCCAACGGCGGCCTGGTCTGAACACACACCACCACACCGGAAACAGGACCGAGCACAGGATCGAACGCAGGACCGAACGCACGACCGAAACAGGACGAGGAACTGACATGAGCCAGAACACCGCGAAAACCACAGACAGCAAGGTCATCGTCGTCACCGGCGCCTCATCAGGCTTCGGCAACCTGGCCGCCAGAGCACTGGCCGCCACCGGACACACCGTCTACGCCGGGATGCGCGAAACCGCCGGCCGCAACGCTGCACACGTACAGGAGTTGGCGCAGCTGTCCGCCGACAACGGCGTGGACGTGCGCAGCATCGAAATGGACGTCCAGGACCAGGACTCCGTCGACACCGCCATCGCCCGCATCGCCGCCGAACAGGGCCACCTGGACGTGGTCGTGCACAACGCCGGACACATGGTGCTCGGCCCCGCCGAAGCGTTCACCCCCGAACAGCTGGCCCAGCTCTACGACATCAACGTGCTCAGCACCCAGCGCGTCAACCGCGCCGCACTACCGCTGATGCGCCGCGCCGGCACCGGACTGCTGGTGTGGGTCGGCAGCTCCAGCACCCGCGGCGGCCACCCGCCGTTCCTGGCACCGTACTTCGCCGCGAAAGCCGGCATGGACGCCCTGGCCGAAAGCTACGCCGCCGAAGTCATCCGCTACGGCATCGACACCGTCATCGTGGTGCCCGGCGCCTACCCGGCCGGCACCAACCACTTCGCGCACGCCGGACTCCCCGCCGACACCGAACGCGCCGCCGACTACGACGCCGCCTACGGACAACTCCGCGACGAGATGGCCGCCCGCCTGGCCGGACTGTTCCCCGCCGGCCGCACCGTCGACGAAGTCGCCGAAGCCATCGTGGACGTCGTGGATCTGCCCGCCGGACAACGTCCGTTCCGCGTCCACGTCGACCCCAGCCGCGACGGCAGCGACGTGGTCTCCACCGTCTCCGACCGCATCCGCAGCGAGTTCTACCACCGCATCGGAATCGCCGACCTGCTCCCCGAACACGCCAGCCGCTGACCACCCAGAACGAGAAACAGAACAGGAACCCCGACATGCCATTCGCGAACTTCAAGGTCCCGGCCGGCACCCTGGACGCCGAGCAGAAAGAGAAGATCGTCCACCGCACCACCGAGCTGTACGTGGAGATCTACGGCGAACGAGCCCGCGGCGGCACGATGGTGCTCGTCGAAGAAGTCGCCGACGGCGGCTGGGGCATCGGCGACCACGTCCTGACACTCGCCACGCTCCAGCAAAACGATCCAGCCGCCTAGCAGGGCTCCAGCTCCATACCGCTGAAGCCGCAGCCTCCACCTCATCCAGGCTGCGGCGCGCGCCATCGGCGCCGCGCTCCACCAGCGCGGCGCCGACGGCCGTCGTGAGGTTCCCGCGATAGAGTCGGTCGGCATGACCGTTTCCGGACCCGACACCTGGCCACCCGCACCGATCCACACCAAGCGGCTGGTGCTGCGTGAATCCCAGGCCCGGGACCGACCCGCGATCATCGACCTGTTCGCCTCCGAGGAAGTCGGCACCTACGTCGGCGGAGCCCAACCCCGCGAAGAACTCGAACGCACCGCGGCCGCGATACCCGGACGGCGATTCGGCTTCTTCACCGTCGAACTCGACACGGCGATGATCGGCCTGATCACCCTCGACCCGCACAGCGCCGCACACCCCGGCCACTCCCGCCCCGACCTGGCCCGCACAGAACTGGGCTACATGTTCCTGCCCCACGCCTGGGGCCACGGATACGCCGCCGAAGCATGCACCGCGGCACTCGACTGGTTCGCCGCCGCACGCCCCGGCGAACCAGTCGTGCTCACCACCCAGGTCGCCAACGAAAGCGCCCGACGGCTCGCCGCCAAACTCGGCTTCGGCGAAGTCGAGCGCTACCACGAACACGGCGCTGAGCAGTGGTTCGGCCTGTGGCAACCGCCCGGGGCATCGCGCTGAGAGCTGAACAGAGAGCTGAGAGGGGTACTGGCGTTACCCCTAACAGCAGGCACTCCCCGTCGGCGGCCACGCGGCGTTGACTGGTCGCATCGACACCGGAACGACCGGACTCGTCCACGGCCGTCCGACACACCCCCACGCACCAAGCACCACCCGCACCACCCGCGAAACGAGGAACCCCATGCGCGCCACCTACCTCTACGGCGCCGGCGACGTCCGCGTCATCGACGTCCCCGACCCGGCCGTCAAGCACCCCACCGACGCCCTCGTCCGCGTCGTCGCCTCCTGCATCTGCGGCTCCGACCTGCACCCCTACCACAACCGCCCGGCCGGAACCGAAGGCTCCTCGATGGGCCACGAGTTCCTCGGCGTCGTCGAAGACACCGGCCGCGACGTCACCACCGTCAAGCGCGGCGACCTGGTCATCGCCCCCTTCGCCTGGTCCGACGGCACCTGCGACTTCTGCCGCGAAGGCCTGCAGACCTCCTGCCGGCACGGCGGCTTCTGGAACTCCGGCGACGTCGGCGGCGGCCAGGCCGAAGCCGTCCGCGTCCCGCTGGCCGACGGCACCCTCGTGCCCGTGCCGGTGGAGGAGACCTCACCGCTGCTGCCGTCGCTGCTCACCCTGTCCGACGTCTACGGCACCGGCCACCACGCCGCACACAAAGGCGGTGTCACCCCCGGCAGCGCCGTGACCGTCATCGGCGACGGCGCCGTCGGCCTCATGGCCGTCCTGTCCGCCAAACGCCTCGGCGCCGAACAGATCATCCTGATGGGCCGGCACAAGACCCGCACCGACCTCGGCCGCGAGTTCGGCGCCACCGACGTCGTCGCCGAACGCGGCGAGGAAGGCATCGCCAAGGTCCGCGACCTCACCGGCGGCGACGGCACCGCCATCGTCCTGGAAGCCGTCGGCCACATGCCCGCCTACCAGCAAGCCCTCGGCGTCGTCCGCCCCGGCGGCGTCATCAGCCGCGTCGGCGTCCCGCAGTACGACCAGGCCCCCGTCGGCTTCGGCACCCTGTTCGGCCCCAACATCACCCTCACCGGCGGCCCCGCACCCGCCCGCGCCTACATCAGCACCCTGCTGCCCGACATCCTCTCCGGCACCGTCGACCCCGGAAAGGTCTTCGACCGCGAAATCGGCATCGAAGAAGTCCCCGACGGCTACAAGGCCATGGACAACCGCACCGCCCTGAAAGTCATCATCCGCTGAACCAACCGATGGGCCAGACTGGACCCCGTGCAGCTCGACGTCCTGATCCTCGGCCCGCTGGAGGCCCGCGCTGACGGCGTCCCGATCCCCATCGGCGGCGCCCGGCTGCGCGCACTGCTGACCAGACTCGCCCTGGACCCCGACCGCAGCGTCTCCATCCCGGCGCTCGTCGACGCCCTGTGGGAACACGAGCCGCCCGACGGCGCCGCCAACGCGCTGCAATCACTGGTGTCCCGACTGCGCCGGACGCTCGGCGACCCCGACATCGTCATCGGCACCCCCGGCGGTTACCGATTGGCCGTATCCGCCGATGCCGTCGACGCCCGCCGCTTCGAGGCCCTGGCCCGACAAGGCCGGGGCGCCGTCGCGGCCGACCCCGCGACCGCCCGGCGGCTACTGCGCGAAGCCCTCGCGCTGTGGCGGGGACCGGCTCTGGCCGACGTCGCCGACGCCGGGTTCGCCACAGCCCCGGCCGCGCGGCTGGACGAGCTGCGGCTCAGCGCGCTGTGCGACCGCCTCGACGCCGAACTGCGCCTCGGCCTGCACGCCGAAGCGCTACCCGAACTCGAAGCCCTGCTCGCCGAGCATCCGCTGCGCGAGAACATCGCCGCGCTGCTGATGAAGGCCCTATACGCGACCGGACGCCAAGCCGACGCGCTCGTGGCCTACGAACGCGTCCGCACCACGCTTGCCGATCAGCTCGGTATCGACCCTTCCGAGCAACTGACCTCCGTGCATCTGGCCGTGCTGCGCAACGACCCGATGCTGACCGCGGTCGCCGGCTCCTTGGCCGATGCGGACCCGGCATCGGCATCGGCATCGTCGCCTGAGCCGCCGCGGCGCCGCACCAACCTCCGAGCCCGCCTCACCAGCTTCGTCGGCCGCGAGGAAGAGGTGGCACGCATCGCCAAGATGCTCGCGGCCTCCCGCCTGGTGACGCTCGTCGGCCCGGGCGGCGCGGGCAAGACCCGGCTGGCCGGCGAAGCCGCCGCGCGGCTGCTGGAGACCGGCACCCAGGACGCCGACATCGCCGACGGCGTCTGGCTGGTCGAGCTCGCGCCGGTCACCGACCCCGCCGAGCTCCCGCAGGCGATCCTGACCGCGCTCGGGCAGCGCGAATGGCGGCTGCTGCGCCCCGAAGCCCAGGCCGGCCCGGCGCGCGACGCGCTGACCCGGGTCACCGAAGGGTTGGCCGAGCAGCACCTGGTGCTCGTGCTCGACAACTGCGAACACCTCGTCGACGCCGCCGCCCGCGCCGCCGAGCACCTGCTCGAACACGTCCCCGGGCTGCGGATCGTCGCCACCAGCCGCGAGCCGCTGGGCATCGGCGGGGAGAACCTGTTCCCGGTGCTGTCCCTGCCGCAGCCGGTCGACCGCCCCGAGCCCGCCACGGCCGCCGAGGCACTGACGTTCCCGGCCGTGCGGCTGTTCGCCGACCGGGCCGCAGCCGTCCAGCCCGACTTCGTCGTCTCGGCCGACAACGTCGCCGACGTGGTGAAGATCTGCCGGCGCCTGGACGGGCTGCCGCTGGCGATCGAGCTGGCCGCCGCGCGTCTTCGTACGCTGCCTCTGCACGCCGTCGCCTCGCGCCTCGACGACCGGTTCCGGCTGCTGACCGGCGGCAGCCGTACAGCGATGCCGCGGCACCAAACGCTGCGCGCGGTCGTGGCGTGGAGCTGGGAGCTGCTGTCGCAGGCCGAACGGGACCTGGCCGAGCGGTTGTCGGTGTTCCCCGGCGGGATCACCGCTGAATCGGCCGCCGCGGTGCATCGTGGCGCCGAGGCCGGGGCCGGCACTGCTGGCATTGCCGCCGACGTCGACGACCTCCTCTTCGCCCTTGTCGACAAATCACTTCTCCAGCCAGTGGAACCCGACGGCGATCGCCCCGGACCCGCCGACCTCGACGCCCCGCCGCGCTACCGCATGCTGGAGACGCTGCGCGAATACGGCATCGAACAACTGGCCCGGGCCGGCACCATCACCGAAGTCCGCCGCGCCCACGCCCACTTCTTCCGCGACCTCGCCGAAACCGCCGAACCGCACCTGCGCCGCCGCGAACAGCTGAAGTGGCTGGCACGGCTCGACGCCGACAGCGACAACGTCCTGGCCGCGCTCCGTTTCGCCGCCGACATCGGCGACGCCGACACCGCCGTCCGCCTGGCCGCCTCGCTGGCCTGGTACTGGTCGATCGTCGGCCAGACCACCGAAGGACGCGCCTGGCTGGAACTGGCGCTGTCGGTCCCGGGCGAATCGCCGGTCGAGGCGCACGCCGTCGTGAAGATCCTGCACGCCCTCACCGGCCTGTTCAGCGCACAGGACTGGACGAACCTCACCGAGATCACCGACGCCCTCGCCTCCGTCCTCGACGAGGCCGAAGCCGCCCACGACAACCCGCTGCTGGCCATCGCCGCCTGCACCATCCCGATCATCACCGACGACCTCGACGCCGTCTACACGGCCGTCGCGATCTACGAGAACCACCCCGACCCCTGGGTCGGCGGCATGCTGCACCTGATGCGCGGCATGGCCGCCGAGAACAGCGGCGACCTGGTCACCCAGCGCCAGGACCTGCTCGAAGCACGCCGCCGCTTCACCCTGATCGGCGAACGCTGGGGCCTGTCCGCCACCCTGTCGGCCCTGTCCGCGATGGCCATGGCCGACGGCCAGATGCACGACGCCATCCGCCTCCAGGACGAGGCCCTGGACCTCCTACGGGAGATCAACGCCGCCGACGACGCCGCCCAGGTCCAGCTGATGCGCGCCTTCGCCCTGGCAGGCACCGGCGCCCTCCAGGAGGCGAAGACGCTCGTCACGTCGATCCTGGAGTCGGGACAGCGGAACCACTCGCACGCCTCGATGCTGATGGCGTACATCGGCCTGGCCGACATCGCCCGCCGCGAAGGCGACCTCGACACGGCACGCGAGTACCTGCGAGCCTCACACGAGCTCACCCGCGACCACTGGCAGGGCCCGCCCCAGCTGCTGGCGGCGCGGGAGATCTCCGCAGCGCTGCTGTACCTGACGCCTGGCGTGCCAAGCGTCGGCGATACCGACGCTGGCATCGGCGTCGACGTCGAGCGCGCACGCCTGAGACTGCACGAGGCGTACGCACTCGGCAGCATCGCCCACGACATGCCGGTCCTGGCGCGCATCGCCGTGGTCGTGGCCTGCTACGCCGACACCCTCGGCGACCCGACCACAGCCGCACGTGCCCTGGGCACCGCATTCGCGCTCCGCGGCGGCATCGACCTGAGCGACCCGGACCGCGCCGACGTCGCACGCAGCGTCAAGACGCAGCTCGGCGAGGCGGAGTTCGAGGCCGCGTTCGCATCAGCACGCGGCCTGACGCGCCAGGCGGGCCTGGCGTTTCTCGCGGACTACGTCGGATTCGACCCGGACAACGGTGAGCCAAGCGGCGTCCGGCAAGGACGAGCATAGAAACTGCGTGACGGCAGCGGCCGGATCGGCAACGGCTGCGCGAACGCGCGCTCACCACGCCGCTGCTGGACCGGCGGCTGCTGCGGCACGGTGACCTCGACCCTTCCGAGCAGCTGACCGCCATGCATCTGGCGGTGCTGCGCAACGACCCGACGCTGACCGCGGTGACCTTCGGCGGCTCCGCGACGGTCACCATCCCCGCCGGCGGCACCGTCACCGCCGAGGCCTGCGGCTGCAGCGGCCGGGGCGCGAACCAGTCATACTCAGCACCCAGGTCGCCAACGAAAGCGTGCAGGCGGCGATGGCCAGCAGCGGATCGACGCTGTCCGGGCTCACCGAGAGCTTCGAGGAATCCGGCGAGGGCGTCCGCCGGGCCACTGGCGCCCAAGTTGGCAGAGCGCCAGTGGCCCGGCGGCGCACCGGCCGCCAGCGGCAGCTACTCCCCCGTGCCCGGGCGAAGCCGTTCTTTTAGATGAGTGCCGCCGAAGGCGGCTCCTTACTAGGTCGTGTGGGCGTGAAGGTGAGTTGGATATGAGGAGAGGATTGGGGCCCGTTATCTAGTTATTGGACCACCCGGGAGCCCCGGCCGCCCCCTGGCAGTTGAGGACCACGAACCGCCACGACCCGTCTGCCGACCGTCGGGCAACGGCCGTCGTCGTCCCGGTCGGCGAGATCCGGGTCCCATCCGGCAACGTCGCCTCAAGATCCCAATCGACGACGCTCAGAGCCGTGTCGCCCCCGACCTGGGTGAACCTCGGCTTGTTGGTCAGACGCGCCTGCGCCGCGATCGAGTTGACCGCCTCAGCACGCAGCGCCTCCTGGTCGGTGAGGATGTCGCCGCCGAAGGTGCGCATCGACGCGTCCTGATGGAACAGCGCGACGACAGCGTCGGCGTCGCCGGCGTTGAGCGCATCCGCATACGCGAATGGGAGACGTGCCGGGTCAGTGATTCTGGAGTCGACGGGTTCCTGGTTGCTCATGGCTGACTCATTCCTCCTAGGTTCGATCCGGACGATATCCGGCGCTCGGGACCCAGTCCTCTCCACCCCGCTCCCCCGCCGGCCGCAGAAGGCCATTGCGATGCCGCCCGGCCCGGATCGCTTGAGGATTAGGGCCCGTTATCTATCGCCATCACCACCCCGCCGCGCCTCGAGTTCGTCGAGCATCGCCGCGGTGGTCGTCGCCCCGAAGCGCGTGGCTCCCAGCCGGTTCAGCTCCAGCAGTGCGTCCAGCGTTCGCACGCCGCCCGCCGCCTTGACGCGCACGGCTGGCGACACCGTCCGGCGCATCAAAGCGATGTCCGCAGCCGTCGCTCCCCCGGCGGCGAAGCCGGTGCTGGTCTTGACGTACGCCGCGCCGGCGGCCTCGGCCGCCTGATAGCCGGCGATCTTCTCCTCGTCCGTCAGGTAGGCGTTCTCGAAGATCACCTTCACCGGGCACCCCTCGGCGGCCTGCACCACCGCGGCGATCTCGGCGCGGGTGAACGCCGCGTCGCCGCCGCGCAGGCGGCCGATGTCGATCACCATGTCGATCTCCTCGGCGCCGAGCGAGACCAGCTCGCTGGTCTCGAACACCTTGGTCGCCGTCGTGCTGCTGCCGTGCGGGAAGCCAACCACTGTGCCGACCAGGACGCCGGTGCCGCGCAGCGCGGCGGCGACCGGCTCCACGTCGGCGGGGCGTACGCACACCGACGCGACCTGGTACTCGACCGCGGTCGCCAGGCCGGCCTCGACGTCGGCCGGGGTCAGCTCCGGGCGGAGCAGGGAGTGGTCGATCATCTTCGCCACCGCGTCGCGGGTCGGCAGGGGGCCGTCCCAGTGCGGGGCTTCGAGCGAGGCGACAGACATGGCGTTCTCCTTCGGGGTGGGGCAAGTCTCTCTGCCATATTCGACAAAACAGCGGGTCGTTTTGTGAGCTGTCTAGACAGCATATACAATTCTGGCATGGCCCAGCCCCTCTACGAGCGCATCGAGAAGCAACTGCGCCGCCGCCTCGACTCCGCCGCCGACGGCGATCCGTTCCCCTCCGAGCCGCGGCTGGCCGAGGAGTTCGGCGTCTCACGGATGACGGTGCGCGCCGCCCTGGCCGGCCTGGAGCGCGACGGCATGCTCGAACGCGTCCCGGGACGCGGCAGCTTCGTCCGCAAAGGCGCCGCGCACCGCCCCGTCGGCGTCCTGCTCAGCTTCCACGACCAGGCCCTCGCCGAGGGCAAGACGCCCCGCTCCCGGGTCTTGAAAGCAGAGGTACGCGCGGCGACCGCGCAGGAGTCTGCTGCGCTGTATCAGACGGAGGATGAGGGCGAGGAGGCAAGCCAGAACAGCGAGCAAGTCGTCGCCATCACCCGCGTCCGCCTCTTCGACGAGCTCCCCATCGCCATCGAGCGCGCCGTCTTCCCCGCGACCCTCAGCGCCCTGCTGACCACCGACCTGGAAACCGGCTCACTCCACAACGCCCTGCGCCGCCTCGGCCTGACCCCGACCCTCGGCTCCTCGCTCCTCACCGCCCGCACCGCCGACGACGACGCCCCCGACCTCGGCGTCGCCGCGACCACCCCGATGCTCGTCGAGACCCGCTCTATCGTCGACCAGCACGGCGACCCGCTGGAATACACGGTCAGCTGCTACGTGGCCGACCGCTACGCGCTCAGAGTCGACTTCTCCGTCTCGCAGCCGGAGCGCAGCTAAGCGAGACCCGAGCCAAAGAGCAACAGGACTCAGCCCGTAGAAGCCCGCTCCACCAACACCGTCGGCAATACCACCGACGCCAGCGGCTCCCCCTCGATCCGAGCCAACAACAACCGAACCATCTCAGCACTGATCCGCTTAAAGGGCTGCCGCATCGTCGTCAACGGAGGCACCGCAGTAGCCGCGACCGGCGAATCGTCGAACCCGGCCACCGCCACGTCCTCCGGGACCCGACGCCCGGCCCGCCGCAGCGCGTCCAACGCCCCAACCGCCATCAGGTCCGAAGCCACAAAGACCGCGTCCAGATCCGGCCGCCGCTCCAGCAACTCCCCCATCGCCGCCTCCCCCGACTCCCGCGAGTAGTCCCCGTACGCGACCAACGTGTCGTCGCCCCCGGTCGTCTCCCGCCACCCGGCCAGCCGCTTCACGCCACCCGGAGTGTCCAGGGGCCCGGTGATCGTCGCGACCGCACGCCGCCCCACGGCCACCAGGTGCGCCACCACCTGCCGCGCGCCGTCAAGCTCATCGACGCCGACATACGGCAGCGCCCCCTCATGCCCGATCGGCTGCCCGCACGCGACGATCGGCAGCCCCAGGCCCAGCACCTGCCCGACGAATGGATCCCCGGTGTGCGTCGAGACCAGCAGCGCGCCGTCGACGTGCCCGCCGCCCAGGAACCGCAGCACCCGCTTCTGCTCGTCCGGCGTCCCGGCGAACGCCAGCAGCAGCGCGATGTCGTGGTCGGCGAGCGCCTGCGTACAGGCCCGCAGCAGCACATTGAAGTTCGGGTCCGTGAAGAACCGTTCCTGTGGCTCCGACAGGACGAACGCCACAGTCCCCGACCGCTGCGTCACCATCGCTCGCGCATGCAGGTTGACGACGTATCCCGTTTTGCGGATCGCGGCGTCCACTGCGGCCAGTGCGTCCGCGGAGACGTTCAGACCCCCGTTGAGCACCCGGGACACCGTCCCGCGGCTGACTCCGGCCTCGGCCGCGACGTCCTCTATGGTCGGCCGCCGCCTACCGCCTGTGTTCATACTCTTCGCCCCGTTTCACTTGACTGCTCCGGCCACTATGCCCGAGCGCGCCAAAACCGCTGCAGGGCGGGGAGCAGCGGATACCGAGCGGCAGGCAGCGGGCAGCAGGCAGGCCAGCGCACCACAGCACCGCCTGCCTGCCCGCCCGCCTGCCCACCGCCCCGCGCTCAGATCCCCGGCGCGTCACCGAAGTCGGGAATCACCAACCGCGCCCCGCCCTGCAACGCGGACTCGTGCGCCACGATCCCCGGCAGCGTGTACCGCGCCGCCTCCCAGGCGTTCACCGCCGGCGGCGCGCCGGTCGTCACCGCGACCACGAAGTCGTCGGCCAGGAAGTGGTGGCTGCCCTCATGCCCGTTGACCACGTTCGCGAACTCCCGCGGCAGCCGGGTCCGGTCGTGCACCGGCGCCGAGCCGGAGGTGAACGCGTCGCGCAGTGCCGGGGCGACGTGCTCCAGCGACGGGTCGTCCGGCGCCAGGGTGGGACGCGGCTGCAAGTGGTCGCTGACGTCGGTAACACCGTCGCGGTCCTGCCACAGGCTCACGGTCGCGAGCTGCTCCAGGCTCCCCTGCGTGCCGAAGAAGCGGAAGCGCGACTCGCGCAGGCGCGAGGGGTAGCCGACGCGGCGGAACTCGTTCGTGCGGAAGCTGCCGCCGCCGGCCGCCTCGAACAGGGCGGTGGCGTTCGAGAAGTCGTTGTCGAACATGCTCACCTCCTTGTCGAACACGCCGTCGCCCCGGTCGTCGACGACGCCGATCGCCGACACGCTCACCGCGTGCGTCTGCCACGCGCCGAGGACGCCGCCGATCGCGTGGGTCGGGTAGAGCAGCGGCGGGTAGCTGGCGGTGGCCTTCCAGTTCTCGCCGCCGCTGTACTTGTAGGCGTCGTAGAAGCCGAGGTCCATGTCGTGCACGTAGTCGCCCTCGGCGTAGAAGAGCCGGCCGAAGGCGTCCTTGGCGACCAGGTCCCGGGCGTAGACCGTGGCCGGGTTGTAGTAGCTGGTCTCCCCCATCATGTAGGTCAGGCCGGTCGCGCGGACCTCGTCGATGATCGCGGCTATCTCCTCGCGCGTCACCGCCATCGGCACCGCCGAGTAGACGTGCTTGCCCGCCCGCAGCGCCTGCACGACCAGTGGGCCGTGGGTCCAGCGCTGGGTGAAGATCCCGACCGCGTCGACGTCGGAGGCGAGCATCGCCTCGAAGGACGGGACCGTGCCGGCGAGCTCGTACTCGGCCGCGAGGCGTTCGGCGCGCTCGGGCAGCAGGTCGGTGACGGAGATGTCGCCGACTCCGGGATGCAGTTGCCACAGCTTGGCGAACTGCCCGGAGAACTGGCCGGCGCCGACGATGCCGAGGGAAAACGTCACGGGGAACTCCTCGATGAAGGCTCTGCAGGCTCTCTGCAATCGTTCTGCAATCGTTCCCGCAAATGTAGCGAGATCCTGAAGCAGGCACCAGATCCCTCCTGGTTGCCCCTCCTGAGAACGATTGACTACGCTGGCCCCATGGCGGTGACGATCAATGACGTGGCCAGGGCGGTCGGCGTCTCGACGTCCACGGTGTCCCGGGCCTTCACCCTGCCGGACCAGGTCCGCGCCGAGACCCGCGAGCGCATCCTGGAGGTCTCCGCCGAACTCGGCTACGTCCCCAACCCCTCGGCGCGCTCGCTGCGAGCCGGCGCCACCGCGACGCTCGGCATGATCATCCCGGACATCGCCAACCCCTTCTTCCCGCCGATCTTCAAGGCCCTGCAACAGCGCGCCCGGCAGCTCGGCTACACCACGCTGGTCGCGGACTGCGACGACCGCGAGAGCGCGGAGCTGGACGCCATCGCGGCCATCGCCAACCGCGTGGACGGCCTGCTGCTGTGGGCCTCGGCGCTCCCGGACGAGCGGCTGCGCACCATCGCCGCGCAGACGCCGCTGGTGCTGGTGAACCGGGACGTCGAGGGCATCAGCAGCCTGCGCATCAACCTGACCGACGGCGTCCGCCAGGCCGGCGAACTGCTCTTCGCCCTGGGCCATCGGCACTGCGCTCTGATCGACGCCAGCCGTCCCGAGCGGCAGCGGGACAAGCTGTTCGCGGAGGCGTTCCGCGGCCTGGGCCTGACCGTAACCGAGCTGGGCCCGTACGAGCCGCGGTTCGAGACCGGCGTGCACGCGGCCACGCTGATCGCCTCCAGCGGCGCGACCGCCGTGCTGGCGCACAACGACCTGGTCGCGCTCGGCGCGTTGCAGCAGTTCACGGCGCTGGGGGTGCGGGTGCCGACGGACGTAAGCCTGGTCGGGATCGACGACACGCTGCTCGCCTCGGTGTGCACTCCGGCGCTGACGAGCGTGCGGATTGATGCCGGCGAGCTGGCTGCGGCGGCGTTGGAGCTGCTGGTGGAGGCGGTCGGCGGGGGGCGGGGCGGGGCGACTGAGGAGCACAGGCGGGCCGTGGTCGGATCGCGGCTGGTGCCGCGGGCGTCGACGGGTCCGGCGCCGGTGGGGCGTTGAGCGGCAGGGCGTTGAGCGCCTAATAGCTGCGGCATCGAACGCTGAGCCCTTCAAGCGTCGGTCATGGAAGCATGGGTGAGTGACTGCCAGCTCGCGTGCTCTTTCGTTCAACTCGGCCGCCGCGCAGTACGAGGCGAGCCGCCCTTCATATCCGTCCGCACTGTTCGACGCCGTCGAGGAGTTCCTGGGCCGTCCGCTGACCGGCACGCGCGTCGCGGATGTCGGCGCGGGCACCGGTATCGCTACCAGGCTCCTGAGCCGGCGCGGCGCCGAGGTGATCGGCGTGGAGCCCGGCGGGGAGATGGCTGCGCAGTTCCGGGAGGCGTTGCCGGACGTGCCGGTCGTGCGCGGCGACGGCAATGCCCTGCCGCTCCGCGACGCCTCGCACGACCTCCTGACCTACGCGCAGTCCTGGCAATGGACCGACACCACGCGCTCCGTGCCGGAGGCGCTGCGGGTCCTGCGCCCCGACGGCGCGCTCGCGGTCTGGTGGAACACGACGGCGTTCGACGTGCCGTGGATCAGCGCGCAGCACGAGCGCATCGCACGGCACTGCGGGGTGACTGCGCGGTCGTCGGTGCGTCCCAGTGATGAGGAGGCGGTCGAGCTCGCGGGTCTGAGCGGGCTGCGCGTCGTGCGGCGGCAGATCCATTGGCAGCGCACGGTCTCCCTCGACACGCATCTGGGCAACATCGGCAGCCGCTCGGCGTTTCTCGTTCTGGAGCAGGCTTCGAAGGATGCGTTTTTCGCTGACGAGCGAGGCAGGCTGCAGGACCTCTTCCCTGACGGGAGCGTCGAAGAGGCCTACGTCGTCGATCTGCTGATCGCGGCCCGATGATCGACTTCGACGCGCTGCGGCGCGACATACGCATCGCCGCCGAGGCGACGTTCGCCGACCTGGAGGCCAGGTACCCCGGCGAGGTCTGCGGCTACGCGCTGTACTCCGACTCCAGTGGCATCACCGTCTGCTGCGCCGCCAACACCCGCTACCAGCTGGCCGCCGCGCAGGCGAGGTACCCGGACGCGGCCGAGATGTGCCGCTGGAGTCCCGCCGAGTGGGGGTACGAGGGGATCGGCGGGACTGTGTTCGGACCGCTGTCCAAGCGGCTGTACGCGCACTGGTCTGCCTGCCTCGACGACACCGGCTTCGATGGCGGATTCGACGCCGACGCCTTCCGGAACGAGGTGTACGAGGCGTGTGTCGCGACGCTGGAGTCCCTTGCGCGGGAAGGGTTTTTCGGCGGACCGGATAGCGATGGCGGGCGAGACAGCGTGGTGGTGTTCGTCGTGTCCGACGACGAGGACGATGCTCGGGACCGTCGCTGGATCCAGCGGCTCAACCCGCCTGGCCTCGCGCGCTCGTACAGGTAGCCCGCGCGTCGGTTGCCCACAATTCCGCAAGAAATGCAAATCGGCGCCAACGCTGCATTGCTCACAGATATTCAATAGCGTCAAGCGTGACTCTTGCCACATCCGAAAATGGCAAGTCCACTCGCGGTATAAGTGATAACGTTCAAGCGCAACAAGCCGTCGGCGCCAATGTCGGCCGCGCAAGTCAGGGCCCCATAGCGCCCGAACAGCTCCCGCAGCACCCTCAGCAACCAGCGCGTTCCCCCAAGTCGACCAAGGCCGGGGAATGCCGCCGGGTGCTGCCCTTTTCCATTTTCCGGACCGTCATCAGCGTGGGCTTCGGCATGCGCTGAATCGCCATTCCTTGGAGCGCTCATGTCCATTAATGACACCATTGCGGCCGCCGCGTCCGCCGGCGATAAAGGCGACCGAGCCGCGCCGCCCGGCGGCCGTCGCCTGGGCCTGGCGCTGTTCGTCATCGCCGCCGCGCAGCTGATGATCGTCCTGGACGGCACCATCACCAATATCGCCCTGCCGAGCATCCAGACCCACCTGCACATGTCGGCCGCGAACCTGGCGTGGGTGGTCAACGCGTACGCGTTGGCCTTCGGCGGGCTGCTGCTGGTGGGTGGGCGTGCCGGCGACCTGTTCGGACGCCGGCGCGTCTTCCGTGCCGGGATCGCGGTGTTCACCGTCGCCTCGCTGCTCGGCGGGCTCGCGCCGGACTCCGGCGTGCTGCTGGCCGCGCGGGTGTTGCAGGGGGTCGGCGCGGCGCTGGCGGCGCCGAGTGCGTTGTCGCTGATCGCGACGACGTTCCCGGCGGGCAAGCCACGGAACACCGCGATGGGCGTGTACGCGGCCATGGCCGGTATGGGCGCGACCATCGGGCTGCTCGCCGGCGGGGTGCTGACCGACTATCTGGACTGGCGGTGGGTGTTCTTCGTCAACATCCCCATCGGGCTGGCGGTGCTGGCCGGCACGTCGCAGCTCGCTGAGGCCGAGCGGCATCCGGGGCGGCTCGACGTGCCGAGTGCGGTCAGCGGGACCGGTGGGTTGGTCGCGCTGGTGTACGCCATCACGCGGGGCGGCGACCACGGGTGGGGCGATGCGCTGACGATCGCGTCGTTCGTTGCGGCGGCGGTGCTGCTGGCGGCGTTCCTGCTCCAGCAGGCTCGGACCAAACATCCGCTGATGCCGCTGCGGCTGTTCGGCGAGCGCGTGCGGGCTGGTAGCTACGCCACGATGCTGCTTGTCGGGTCCGGAATGTTCGCGACCTTCTATTTCCTGACGATGTACATGCAGATGGTGCTCGGGTACAGCCCGGTCAAGACCGGGTTCGCGTACCTGCCCTTCAGCTTCGGCATGGCCCTGGCGGCGGGAATCAGCTCCAAGCTCGCCACCCACCTGCCGCCCCGCACGATCGCGGCGCCCGGCCTGGCGATCGCGGCGGCGGGCATGCTCTGGTTCGCGACGCTGTCACCCGATTCGGCGTTCGCGACGCACCTGATGCCGGCGATGATCGTCACGGCGCTGGGACTGGGACTGACCTTCGTCCCGATGACGCTGACCGCAGTGCACGGCGTCGAGCACCGCGACGCGGGCATCGCCTCGGCGCTGCTGAACACGGCCCAGCAGGTCGGCGGGGCGCTCGGGCTGGCGGTGCTGTCGACGCTGTCGACCCGCGCAGCCGACCGGCGGCTCCCGGACGCCGCCGGGGCGTTCGCACGGGGCGCCGCCGGACGCGATGCGGCGCTGGTCGGCAGGGCTGGCGATGCGCTGACGCATGGGTACACCGTCGCGTTCGGAGCTGCGGCGGTGTTCTTTCTCGGGGCGCTGGTGATCACGGCGGTGGCGATCAATGCCGGGAAGCAGGAGCACGCTGCGGAGGGTGCGGCGGTTCACATGGGCTAAGGCTGAGGCTGAGGCTGGAGCTCACACGATGCCGGGGACGCGCCACGCGTTCCCGGCATGCCAGGGCAGCCGCCAAAACCGCTGAACACCGGCGCCTAGCACCGCGACCTGCGGCGCTCAACCGAACGCCGCCCCCGTCACTCCCCCGGAGCCGGAGCCGTGCTCTCCCGCACCGCCAGCGTCGGCGGCAGCAGCGTCACCCCGGACTTGCCCGCGTCCGGGCCCAGCAGCATCTCCACCGCCTGGCGGCCCAGCTCCTGTGCGGGCACCGGGATCGTCGTCAGGCGGGGCGAGGTCTGGAGCGCCACGGGCTCGTCGGGGCCGATCGCCACTATCGACACCTCCTCCGGGACCGTGCGGCCCGAGGAGCGGAGCAGGCCCAGCAGGGGTGCGATCATCGCCTCGTTCTGCACCACCAGGCCGGTGGTGTCCGGGCGGTCCTCGAAGATGCGGGCCAGGACGCCGGCCGCGCCTTCGAACGAGGCGTCGCAGGGGCGGTGCACCGAGCGCAGGCCGCGCTTGCGGCACTCCTCCTGGAACCCGGCAAGGGTTCGTTCGGCAAAGCCGGTGTGGCGGCGGTAGACGCCCTCGCTCTGGCCGATGAAGGCGATCTCGCGGTGCCCGAGGTCGGCCAGGTGGTCCGCGGCCATGGCGCCGGCGCCGGCGAAGTCCAGGTCCACGCAGGACAGGCCCGTCGGGTCTGCCGGCAGGCCGATCAGGGAGGCGCGGGTGCCCTGGCTGCGCAGCACCTCCACCCGCTCGTCCTCCAGCTCGACGTCCATCAGGATCACGCCGTCGGCCAGGCCGCTGCCGGCCACCCGGCGCACGCCGTCGGGGCCCTCGTCGTTGGTGATCAGCAGCACGTCGTGCCCGTACTGGCGCGCGGTGGTGGTGACCGCGATGGCGATCTGCATCATCACCGGCACGTACAGATCCGTGCGCAGCGGCACCACCAGCGCCACGATGTGCGACTTGCTGCTGGCCAGCGCCCGCGCCCCGGCGTTCGGGTGGTAGCCCAGGGCGTCGATCGCGGCCTGCACGCGCACCCGCGTGGAGTCCGAGATCGAGCGCTTGCCGCTCAGGACGTAGGAGACCGTGCTCGGCGAGACTCCCGCGTGCTTCGCCACTTCGGCGAGTGTCGCCATCCTCGTTCCCTGGCCCTTCGGATCGGTCATGCCTGTCATTGTGGACTGTCGGCGGCGCTGTCGCGGAGCAGGACGCCATAGCCGGGCAGTTCGAGTCCGGCAGAGGCGGAGGCGAAAGCGGCGGAAGCGGCGGGGTCGGCGGCAAGACCGCCGGCCGCGTCGGCGCCGAGGTCGATCGAGACCGCCTCCGCGTTGTGGTTGAGCAGCACCAGGGTGGTGCCGCGCCGCACCGCCTCGACCCCGGCCGGAAGCCCCGCGACCACCGGTGCGACGCCGGCGCCGAAGGCTGCGGCGGCGAGGATCCGGTCCAGCCCGTCGAGGCTCGGCTGGACCGCGACGTACCAGGCCGTGCCCCGGCCGTGAGCATTCCGGGTCACCGCGGCCCGGCCGTCCTTCAGCTCGGCGACGACCTGCGCCCCGCGCGGATGCGCCAGCTCAGTCCAGTCGACGGCGTCGAACGCGCCGAGCTCGGAGGACTGGCAGGGCTCTGTCTCGCCGTCGTCCAGCGGATGGAGCTCCTCGACGAACACCCCCAGCGCCTCCCGCAGCGCAGCGGCCTGATACCCGCCGGGGTGCAGACGCGTCGTCTCGTCGACGGTCCCGGTCAGGTACCCGGCGACCAGGCACCCGCCGTCGGCGGCGTACCCGGCGAGGTGTTCGGCGTCGGCGGTGGACAGCACGTGCAGCGCGGGCGCCAGCACCAACGCATAGCCGCCGAGATCGTCGCCGATCCGCACGAAGTCCACGGCGATGTTCTGCCGCCACAGCGAGGCGTGCCACTGCTTCACGATCCGCGAGTAGTCGACGCGCTCGGAAGGCTGCCCCCGACCGCCCAGCGCCCAGCGGCTCGGCCAGTCCAGGACGATCGCGGCGCGCGCCGTCACGGTCGTCCCGACCAGCTTCCTGAGATCGTCGCGGTCGGCCAGCTCGCGGCCGTGCTCGGTGATCTCGCGGAAGCCGCGGGTGTCCGGCCCGGCGTTCGGCAGCATCCCGGCGTGGAACCGCTCGGCTCCGGCCGACGCCTGCCGCCACTGGAAGAACAGGGAGGCGTCCGCGCCGCGAGTGATGGCCTGGAGCGAGAACAGGCGCATCCGGCCGGGCTGTTTGTGCTTGTTCACCGGCCGCCAGTTCACCTCCGACGGGGACTGCTCCATGAGCACCCACGGCCGGCCGCCGGACAGCGAGCGCGCCAGGTCGGCGGCGTAGGCGTGGTCCGCGCCCGCCTCGGGGCCGAGCGCGGGGTCGGGGTAGGAGTCGACGGAGGCAAAGTCGAAGCGTCCGCGCAGGTCCCACTGGTCGACGGCGAAGAAGTCGGGGATCAGGTTCGTGGTGATCGGCAGCTCGGGATTGTGGCGGCGCAGGATCGCTGCTTCGGCGTCGAAGCACGCGACCAGGGCGTCGGACTGGTAGCGGCTGTAGTCCAGGACCTGCGCGGGGTTGAGCATGTAGGGGGCGGCGCGTGGCGGCTTGATCTCGGGCCAGGCGCCGTAATGCTGGCTCCAGAAGGCGGTGCCCCAGGCGTGGTTCAGCGCGGCCAGGCCGTCGTCGCCCTCGCCGTAGCGCTCGCGCAGCCAGCGGCGGAAGCCGAACTCGCAGTTGCGGCACCAGCACCAGGGGCCGGGCTCGTTGCCGACGTGCCACATCACGACGGCCGGGTGGTGCGCGTAGCGGGCCGCCAGGTCCTCGACGATCGCGTCGGCACGCTCCCGGTACACCGGCGAGGAGGGACAGTACTGGTTGCGGGAGCCGTAGCCGAGCACGACGCCGTCGGCCATCACCGGCAGGGTGTCGCGGTGCAGGTGGCCGAGCCACGGCGGCGGGGAGGCGGTCGGGGTGGCGAGGATCGCGCTGATCCCGTTGCCCTGCAACAGGTCCAGGACGCGGTCCAGCCACGAGAAGTCACGCAGGCCCGGCCGCGGCTCGTAGCGGGCCCAGGAGAAGACGCCGACGGTGGCGGTGTTGACGCCGGCCCGCCGCATCAGGGCCATGTCCTCGGCCCACACCTCTTCCGGCCACTGCTCGGGGTTGTAGTCGCCACCGTAGAGGAGCCGACCGCGCGTAGCGTCGTTGAGGTGGGGCACCGGGCGGACCTTCCGGGAGCTGAGGTAATCGAAGCGCTTCGATGTCGAAGGTACGGCAGACCGCCTGTCAGACACAAGGCCCGTGCGGGGATGCTATCCCCGTAACACGGGCACCGCAGGAGAAACCATCGAAGCGCTTCGATGCGTCACCGCAGCAATCGGTCCCGATCAGCCTCAAGCGCCGGCCACGCGACGATCAGAAACGTCGCGACCGGGCCGAGAACAAGCGACAGCAGGAACCAGTTCCAGCCGCTGCGGCCCTTCCCCTGTGCCAAGCCGGCGTTCACCAGGCTCAGTGTGAACCAGCCCGCTCCCGTGCTGACATAACCATCCATCCCCGCCCCCGTTCTCCGTGCCAAAGTGCCGGGCAGATCGCCCGGCACCTGAGCACCATTCTCCGGATCCGTCCCGACTTCGCTACCCCTTGATCGCCCCCGTCAGCATGCCCTTGGCGAAGTGCTTCTGCACGAACGGCGTCAGCACGATGATCGGCACCAGCGACAGCGACACGACGCACATCTGCAAGCCCAGCTGCGAGGCGTTCTGCAGCCCGCCGATCCCGGTCGTCCCCATCCCCGGCATCTGGTTCCCGGAGTACGTGTACTCGTAGATCACCATCGCCAGCGGCCACTTGCGGCTGTCGGGTTCGTACAGCAGCGCGTTGAAGAACGTCCCCCAGTACGTGACCGCGTAGAACATCGTCATCACCGCGAGCACCGGCCGCGAGGTCGGGATCACCACCGACCACAGCAGCCGCCACTCGTTCGCGCCGTCCAGGCGGGCGGCCTCGATCATCTCCGCCGCGGTGTTCTGGAAGAACGAGCGGATGATCAGGATGTTGAAGACGTTGACCATCGACGGCAGGATCATCGCCCACAGGCTGCCGTACAGCTTCAGGTCGCTGACCACCAGGAACGTCGGGATCAGGCCGCCGTTGAAGAACATCGTGACGATCAGCATCAGCAGCAGCGGCCGCTGCCCCAGCGAGCGCGGGCGCGACAGGCCGTAGGCGCACAGCACGCTGACGAACATCGACAGCGCCGTGCCGATCAGGGTCACGAACAGGCTGACGTACAGCGCCTGCGACACCGTCCCGCCGGAGAAGATCAGCTGGTAGTTCTGCAGGCTCAGCCCGTGCGGCACCAGTACCAGCCCGCCGGCGCCGTTGATCGAGCCCTTGGTCGAGAAGCTGGTCAGCACCACGGCCCACACCGGCACGACGACCAGCGCGCACACCACGGTCAGCACCGTGCCCTTGCTGAACTGCCCGAACCGGGTCGGCGACTCCTCCCAGACCTCGCGGCCCTTGGCCCGCTTGCGCGGGGCGGTGGTGACCGTGCGCGGGGTTTCCGTCAGAGAGCTCATTTGCGATACAACCCGTCCTCACCGAAAGCGTGCGCGAGTCTGTTGGCGCCCAGGATCAGGATCAGCGACAGCACCGCCTTGAACAGCCCCGCCGCGGCGCCGTAGCTGTAGTCGGCGCCCATCGTGGTGGCCGAGCCGAACCCGCCGCCGATGCCGTAGATGTAGGAGTACGTGTCCAGCACGTCCGCGGCCCCGGCCCCGACCGCCTGCCGCTGGATCAGCATCTGCTCGAACCCGACGCTCAGCGCGTTGCCCAATCGCAGCACCAGCATCAGCACCACGATCCCGCGCAGCCCCGGCATCGTGATGTGCCGCATCCGCCGCCAGCGTCCGGCGCCGTCCACCGCCGCCGCCTCGTACAGGGACTGGTCGATCGCGGCCAGCGCGGCCAGGAACACGATCAGCCCCCAGCCCGCCTCCTTCCACACCGCCTGCGCGGTCACCAGGTACTTGAACGTGTGCGGGTCCGTCATGACGTTCCACGACGAGATCCCGTGCTTGTTCAGGAACACGTTCAGCACGCCCGCGCCGCCGAGGAACTCCTGGAAGATCGTGATGACCAGCACGTAGGAGAAGAAGTGCGGCAGGTACACGACGGCCTGGATGAGACCGCGGATCTTCGGGCTCAGGATCGTGTTGACCATCAGCGCCAGCGCGATCGGGATCGGGAAGTACAGCACCAGCTGCACGAAGCTGATCACCAGCGTGTTCTCGAACGCGTGCCAGAAGTCCGGGTTGGCGACCAGCTGGCGGAACTCGTCGAGCCCGACGAAGTCGCTGTGGAGCAGGCCCTGGTAAATGTCGTAGTGCTCGAAGGCCACGATGATGCCGGCCATCGGCAGGTAGTTGAACAGCAGGAGCAGCAGCAGGGCCGGGAGCGTCATCAGCAGCAGGGACTTGTCCCTGCGGAACCGTATGCGGAAGGACATCCGCGAACGCGGGCTTGAGGGCGATCCCGAACGGAAGCGGAAACGCGACCGAGAGCGTGACCCGGGCGGCGCCGTCGACGCGCTCACCTCTAGTTCCCCGTGCCGTACTGCTTGGCGATGCCCTCGTAGAAGTCGCGCAGCTGGTTGCCGCCGCTGTTCTGCCACGTGGTCAACGCCGACTGGTAGTCCGACACGCTCTTGCGCCCCATCCGCACATCGGTGATGACCGCCTCCAGGGCCGTGCTCGCCTTCGCGGTCTGGGCCGGCTCGCTGACGTTCATCGCGTAGAACATCGGCTTGTAGGCGTGCTGGGCCACGTCGGCCTGCCAGGCGGCGTAGTCCTTGGTGATCTGGTTGTAGCCGGAGTTGAAGGTGACCGCCTGGCAGTTGGCCAGCTGGTCCAGGGTGTCGGTGACGTCCTTGTTGCCCTGGTCGGTGAGGATCGGCGCGCCGTCGGTCATCGTGTAGTCGACGCCCTCCTTGCCGTACCGGGCGATCAGGTACTCTGCGCTGCCGAAGGGGGCGGCGAGGTAGTTCGCGATCCGCAGCAGTTCCTTGACCTGGGCGTCACTCAGCTTCTTGTTCAAGTACGAGAACATGCCGGCGCTCGGATAAAGCGGCATCGACGCGGTGCCGCCGTCGAAGGCGAAGACCTTGAAGGCCTGCCGCTCATAACCGGGGTTCGCCGCGACCCCGCTCTGCGAGTCCCCCTTGTTCCACGACCCGCTGCCGTCCCCGGTGATCACGGTCTTGCCGGCCCAGAAGCGGTTCTTGGCCTTCGAGGCGTCGCCGGCCAACGCGTCGGGATGGATCAGACCGCCCTTGGCCAGGGAGTTGGCGAAGCTCAACAGCTCCAGGAACTCCGGCACCTCGTAGCCGTTGACCAGCTTGCCGGTGCTGTCGCGCTTCCATCCGGTGCGGCCGTTGTTCGCCGGCACGTTGAAGAGCTGATACAGGTACATGCCCAGGTCGTCGAACGCGTACTGGCCCTTCGCCGGAACGGTGACCTGCTTGCCGGCCGCCTTGAGCTGGTCGGCGGACTTGATAGCGGAGGCGTCGACGCCGGCGGCCTTGAAGAGGTCCGCGCGATAGAACAGTGCGCCCGGGATGGTGGCGGCCGAGGTCCACAGCGGGATGCCGTACAGCTTGCCGTTCCACACCGCGGCCTGCCAGCCGCCGGTCGGGATGGCCGCGAGGTTCGGGTAGTCCAGGATCTTGTCGCCGGCCAGGTACGGGGTCAGGTCCTTGAAGTACTTGTCGACGCCCTCGGCGAAGTTCTGGATCGCGGAGACGTTCCAGCCCGGCACGTCCAGCCAGTCCGGGATGTTGCCGGAGGCGAAGCGCGTGGCCAGCATCGTGGCGTAGTTGTTGCCGTCCGACGGGCTGTCGGTCAGCGTCGCGCCGAGCGCCTGGTTCACCGCGGTGTAGTAGCTGTTGCCCGGCGCCGGGACCGAGCCCCAGATCGGCGAGACCGCCTGGTAGGAGCCGCCGTTGCCGACCGCGCCGGTCACCGACTTCGGCGGCGAGGCGGGATAGGACAGGAACGCCGGGTCGCTGGCCGAGCCGTTCGCCCCGGAGACCGAGGGGATGTCGGGGGTGACCGCGGTGCTCGCCTTGTAGGTCGGGAGCACCGCCTGCACCGCGTTCTTCGCGGCGACGCCGCTCTCTTTGGTCGCGGCCTTGCCGGAACCGCACGCGGACAGCAGCGGGGCAGCGGCTACAGCACCGCCGAGAGCTGCGGAGGTCTTGAATATCTGGCGGCGGGAGAAGCCGTCGGAACTCGCCATGGGACCCTCCATATCGAAACAGACATACCTGACTGGGTGAAACGTGGAACCTCACGCGCCAAGGGTCAGCACCACGGTGTCGCCCTCGGCCTGCACGGCTTCCGCTCCGGAGAGTTGGACCCGCCAGTCGCGCGCGCCGCCGGAGGAGGTCACGCGGATCTCGCGGCCCTTCCTCGTCGTGGTGAACGTGGCCAGCACTGTGCCGTCCGCGGCCGGGATGGCCGTGGAGACCTCGGCGCCGTCGTCGAGCTCGAACACCCGCAGCGTGACGCCCGCGGCGTAGTCGTACTCCGGCCCGTCGTCGACCGCGCCGATCGGGATCACCGATCCCGGCCGGGCCAGCAACGGGACGCTGTCGAACCCGTGCTGCTCGGCGGCCCAGCGCGGCCCGACGAGCTTGTCCCCCGTCAGCAGGTGCGTCCACGTGCCTTCGGGCACGTAGTACCGCACCGTCCCGTCGGCGGTGAACACCGGCGCGACCAGCAGGTCGTCGCCGAGCATGTACTGCCGCTCCAGGTGCGTGCACGCCGGGTCGTCGGGGAACTCCAGCACCATCGCCCGCATCACCGGCACGCCGCTGCCGACCGCCTGCTCCGCGCTCTGGAGCAGGTACGGCATCAGCCGGGCCTTGAGCTTGGTGAAGTGCCGCAGCACGTCCACCGCCTCCTCGTCGAACAACCAGGGGACGCGGTAGGACTCGTGGCCGTGCAGCCGGCTGTGCGAGGACAGCAGCCCGAAGGCGATCCAGCGCTTGAACACCGCCGGATCCGGCGTGCCCTCGAAGCCGCCGATGTCGTGGCTCCAGTACCCGAAGCCCGACAAGCCCAGCGAGAGCCCGCCGCGCAGGCTCTCGGCCATCGCCTCGAACGTCGACTCGCAGTCGCCGCCCCAGTGCACCGGGAACTGCTGCGAGCCGACCGTCGCCGAGCGGGCGAAGACCAGCGCCTCACCCTCGCCGCGCCGCTTGCGCAGCAGCTCGAAGACGGTCTGGTTGTAGTAGTACGCGTACAGGTTGTGCACGCGCTCCGGATCGGAGCCGTCGGCGTAGACCACATCGGTCGGGATGCGCTCGCCGAAGTCTGATTTGAAGCAGTCCACGCCCATCTCGACCAGCGCGTCCAGCTTGCCCGCGTACCACTGCCGGGCCTCGGGGTTGGTGAAGTCGACGACCGCCAGGCCCGGCTGCCACAGGTCCCACTGCCACACGTCGCCGTTGGGCCGCCGCAGCAGGTACCCGGCCGCCTTGGCCTCGGCGAACAACGGCGAGCGCTGGGCTATGTAAGGGTTGATCCACACGCATACGCGCAGGCCGCGGGCTTTCAGCCGCTCCAGCATCCCGCGCGGGTCGGGGAAGGTACGCGGATCCCACTCGAAGTCGCACCAGTTGAACTCGCGCATCCAGAACGAGTCGAAGTGGAACACCGACAGCGGCAGGTCGCGCCGCACCATCTCGTCGATGAACGCCCCGACGGTCGCCTCGTCGTAGTCGGTGGTGAAGGACGTGGACAGCCACAGTCCGTAGGACCAGGCCGGAACCCGGGGCGGCCGGCCGGTCAGCGCGGTGTACTTGCGCAGGATCTCCCGGGGCGTGGGGCCGTAGATGAGGAAGTACTCCAGGCTCTGGCCCTCGACGCTGAACTGGGCCCGCGCCACCGACTCGGAGGCCACCTCGAAGGAGACCCGGCCGGGGTGGTTGACGAACACGCCGTAGCCTGCGTTGGTCAGGAAGAACGGGACGTTCTTATACGCCTGCTCGCTGGCCGTGCCGCCGTCGGCGTTCCAGCTGTCCACGGACTGGCCGTTCTTCACCAGCGGACCGAAGCGCTCGCCGAGGCCGTAGACGAAGGCGTCGACCGCCAGGTCCAGCTGCTCGCGGACGAAGTGCCCGCCCTCGGCGGTGTCGATCGCGGCCATCGCCTTGGTCCCGCTGCCGGTCAGGCGCCGGCCCTCGGCCAGGAAGTCCAGGCTCCAGCGCGGCCCCTTGGCGATCCGGGCCGTCAGCGCGCCGGAGGTGAAACTCAGCGCGTCGTCGTCCTCGACGATCACCGGGGTCTCGGGCTCCCCCTCCACCAGCACGAAGTCCGGCTTGCGGTCCTGCCCGGCGAAGTGCGTGACGGTCACCCGGACCACGTCCGGCAGCGGCGCGGCGAACGCCACCGTCAGCGCCGGGCCGCGCAGCAGGTCGTCGCGGTCGCGGAAGCGGTAGCAGGGGGCGTGCACGACCAGCGAGTCCGGCCCGATCTGCCCGTCGAGCACCTGGGCGGGATAGGACGCCTGGACGCCCGGCCGCATCATCCAGTAGCCGTCGGTGAACTTCACAGGACCCCCTTCGGGTCTTCGGGTGCGCTCGATCGAAGCGCTTCGACCTCCGACGCCAACCCGATCACCGACTCATCGTCGATGCTTGTCGACGTTGTCGAAGCGCTTCAATGATGCGTCATCGTAAGGGCGTGCCGATGCACGAAACAACACCTGGCGGAAACTTTGCAGAACGCGGCTGTCGGGAGGCAGCGGTCAGACGGCGCCGATCAGAAGGCGGTGATCGACCCCGACGCGCGCTCGGCACGGCTCAGCGCACGAATCAGCGCCCCGGGGCCGTGCTTGCGAGCAGCGACCGCGGCGAGCAGGCCGATGACGGCGTCCGTCGCCGCGACCGGCAGCCCAGGCGCCGGCACCGCGACGCTGACCGCGAGGTCGTCGAGGTGGACGACAAGCTCCATCATCCGGTTGAGCAGAAGGTCGTCCAGCAGCAACGCGGGCGGGCCCCACGGGAACTGCACCAGCCGCCGCTCCGGCTGACCCGGCAGGTCCCGGCGCAGGCGGTCGAGCACGTCAGCGGTCTGCTCGGCCAACAGCTTCGGGCCGACCTCCGCGTACTGCGCACCGCTGGCCCTGATCGTGAGGTGGACCTCGCCGTCCGGCTCGGCGTTGAGCCACCTGGCGTTGAGCAGGTGGTCCAGCGCGGCGACCGGCTCGGTGGCGGGGTCGAGGTCGGAGCCGTCCAGCACCTTGGCGACCACGTTGACCTGGCCTGCCAGATGGCCCGCCAATCCGCTGACGGTGTAGCCGGCCAGGGCGCTAGGCTCGTCCCAGGCCTGGGCCACGGCCGGGTGCGCCAGCAGGTTCGCCGCCGCTTCGGCTGCCGCGAGGTAACTCTCCCTGATCATGAGCTGACCCTCTCGGAACACGGGGGCGCCGGACTCCCGACGATGACAGCGAACACGTTCGACACTAGCGTTCTCGCTCATGGCCTTCGTCGACATGACCTTGAAAGAACTCCGCGACTACCTCCCCGCGCGCACCGAGCCCGCCGACTTCGACGCCTTCTGGGCCGCGACCCTGGCCGAGGCGCGCGAGACCGGCCTCGGGGCGCGGTTCGAGCCCGTGGAAACGCGGCTGACCACAGTCGCGGTCGAGGACGTGACCTTCCACGGCTTCGGCGGCCAGCCGGTGAAGGGCTGGCTGGTACGACCGGCCAGCGCGACCGGGCCGCTGCCGACCATCGTCGAGTTCGTCGGCTACGGCGGCGGCCGCGGCCTGCCGCACGAGCGGCTGGTGTGGGCCAGCGCCGGCTACGCGCACCTGACCATGGACACGCGCGGCCAGGGCAGCGCCTGGCAGGTCGGCGACACCCCGGACGACGGGCCGGCCGGCAACTCCTTCCCCGGCTTCGCCACGCGCGGCGTGCTGGATCGCGACACCTACTACTACCGGCGGCTCTACACCGACGCCGTGCGCGCGGTCGAGGCCGCTCGCACGCATCCGGCCGTCGACCCGGCCCGCGTCCTGGTCGCCGGCGGCAGCCAGGGCGGCGGTATCGCGCTGGCCGTCGCCGGCCTGGTCGGCGACCTCGCCGGGGTCGTCACCGACGTCCCGTTCATGCAGCACATCCGCCACGCGACCGAGATCACCGACTGCACCCCCTACAAGGAGATCGCCGAGTTCTGCAAGGTCCACCGGGACAAGGTGGACCGCGTCTTCGACACCATCTCCTCCGTCGACGGCACGAACTTCGCAGCGCGCGCCACCGCCCCGGCGCTGTACTCGGTGGCGCTGATGGACGACATCTGCCCGCCCTCGACCGTCTTCGCCTCCTTCAACCACTACGCGGGGCCGAAGGAGATCGAGGTCTACCCGTACAACGGTCACGAGGGGGGCGGGGCGCATCACGTGGCGCGCGCCTTGGAGTTCGCGCGGTCGGTGAGCGCTTAGCCGGTGTCGCAGATGCCTGTCAGCGGGTGTCTCGGACATCTGTCGGCCGATACCGGATGCCTGTCGACCGGCCTCAGATGCCCGTCCCGTACTGTTTGACGATGCCGTCGTAGAACGTGCGCAGCGGGTCGCCCGCGTTGGTGACCCAGCTGCTCAGCGCGGTCTGGTAGTCCGCGACGGACTTGCGGCCGTACTTCACGTCGGTGATGACCGACTCCAGCGCCGTGGTGGCCTTCGCGGTCTGCTGCGGCTCGGTGATGTTCATGGCGTAGAACATCGGCTTGTAGGCGTGCTGTACGGCATCGGCCTGCCAGGCGGCGTAGTCCTTGGTGATCTGGTTGTACCCGGAGTTGAAGGTGATCGCCTGGCAGTTGGCGAGCTGGTCGTAGGTGTCGGTGACGATCTTGTTGCCCTCGTCGTTGAGCGCGGGCCCGGCGGAGGTGACGGTGTAGGTGGTGCCTTCCTTGCCGTACCGGGACACCAGGTATTCCTCGGTGCCGAACGGCGCGGCCAGGTAGTCCGCGATCCGTAGCAGCTCCTTGACCTGGGCGTCGGTGAGCTTCTTGTTCAGGTACGAGAACATGCCGGCGCCGGCGCCGAGTCCGATGGTCGGGGTGCTGCCGTCGAAGGAGAAGACCTTGAAGCCCTGGCGGATGTAGCTCGGGTTGGCCGCGACGCCGCTGAGCGCGTCGGCCTTGTTCCACGCCCCGGTGCCGCCGGCGGAGATGACGCTCTTGCCGGCCCAGAACCGGTTGTCGGCCTTGGAGGCGTCGCCGGACAGCGCGTCGGGGTGCATGTAGCCGCTCTTGGCGAGCTTGTTGGCGAAGGCCAGGTATTCCAGGAACTCGGGCTGCTCGTACTTGCTGATCAGCTTGCCGGTCGAGTCGGCCTTGAAGCCGGTGCCGGTGGTGGCGGACGTGATGTTGAAGACCTGGAAGAGGTAGACGCCGAGGTCGTCGAACGCGTACTGGCCCTTGGCGGTGTCGGTGAGCTCCTTGCCGAGCTCGAAGAGCTTGTCGGCGGAGGTGATGGTCGAGGCGTCGATGCCGGCGCTCGCAAAGAGGTCGCCGCGGTAGTAGAGCAGGCCGGCGAACAGGCCGGCCGAGGTCCACAGCGGGATGCCGTAGAGCTTGCCGTTCCAGACCCCTGCCTGCCAGCCGCCGGTCGGGATGGCCGCGAGGTTCGGATAGTCCAGCACCTTGTCGCCGGCCAGGTACGGCGTCAGGTCTTTGAAGAACTTGTCGACGCCCTCGGCGAAGTTCTGGATCCCCTGGGTGTTCCAGCCCGGGACGTCCAGCCAGTCCGGGATGTTGCCGGAGGCGAAGCGGGTCGCGAGCATCGTGGCGTAGGTGGTGCCGTCCGACGGGCTGTCGGTCAGGGTCGCGCCGATGGCCTGGTTCACGGCCGTGTAGTAGCTGTTGCCCGCCGGCGGCACCGACCCCCACAGCGGCGTGACCGCCTGGTAGCTGCCGCCGGAGCCGACCGGGCCGGTCACGGACTTCGCCGGGGTCGCCGGGAACGCCAGGAAGCCGGGGTCGCTGGCCGCGCCGTTCGCTCCGGTCACCGGCGGGATGTCGGGGGTGACCAGGGTCGAGGCCTTGTAGGTCGGCAGGACCGACTTGACGGTGCTGGGCGCCGCGGCGCCGCTTTCCTTGACCGCGGCCTTGCCGGAGCCGCACGCCGACAGCAGCGGCGCGGCGGCTATCGCGCCGCCGAGGGCCGCGGACGTCCTGAACACCTGGCGGCGGGAGAAGACAGTCGATCTCGCCATGGGACCCCTCCATCGAAACGGACGTACCTGAAGTACCTGAATTCGCGTGGGTTGTCGAAGGATTGTCGAAGCGCTTCAACGTTGCGTTGAGGTTAAGGCAGCATCAGGAGAGGCACAAGAGTGCGTTGGCGGCTGAATCCACTGCTGATCCTCGAACCCGCGGTAGCGTTGATTGTGGCGAAGCGCTTCGACGATCTGTTTCGACAGCTCGCGCACGTGGCGCCGTGCGGCCGCGCCCCTTACGCCTCTTGCAATCAGAGCCCTGCGGAGCGCGGTCTCGTCGTGATGACCTGCGGCCGTCGGCAAGATCTCTTGCAAGTTTCAGAAAGTTGACGCAAGAGCGTTGACTCAGTCCGTGGCCTGGCGCACTCTTCGTGGTGCGTCTCCAGGTCAGCGGCCGCGGCCTTGCCTTCCTGTCCGGTTCTCGACGATGTCGAAAGGCTCATCCGCCATGAGTTCGTCCCCACGGACGCGCGCCCGCGCCCGGTCCTCCGGCCTGGCCGCCCTTACCGCGGCCGGGGTGCTGGTCGCCGGCGCCGTCGCTTTCAGCACCTCGCTCAGCACCCCTCTCCGGAGCTCGTCCACCTCGTCCACGGCGCCCGCTGGGTCGTCGAACGACGTCATCGCCAACCTCTTCGAATGGAACTGGCCCTCGGTCGCCACCGAGTGCACCACGGTGCTCGGACCCAAGGGCTACGGCGCGGTGCAGGTCGCGCCGCCGCAGGACTCGATCCGGCTGGCCGGGGCCACGCACGCCTGGTGGGACGTGTACCAGCCGGTCGGGTACGACCTGAACAGCCGGATGGGCAGCGAGGCGCAGTTCGCCTCGATGGTCTCCGCCTGCCACGCCGCCGGGGTGAAGGTGTACGTGGACGCGGTGTTGAACCACACCGCCGGGTCGAACCAGACCTCCACCGACTCCTACGGCGGGGACTCGTTCAACCCGGCGACGTACACGTACGGGTCGATCGGGTACACGAGCTCGAACTTCCACTTCGATCCGCCGTGCCCGAACTCGGATCTGAGCATTAAGGACTGGAACAACGCCACGCAGGTGCAGGAGTGCCAGCTGCTGTCGCTGTCGGATTTGTACACCGAGCAGGACTCCGTGCGCGGCAAGCTCGCCGGGTACCTGAACAAGCTGGAGGGGTACGGCGTCGACGGGTTCCGGATGGACTCGGCCAAGCACATCGCGCAGGCCGACATGGCCGCGATCCTGGCACAGACGAACAACACGAACGCCGGGGTGCGGCCGTACGTGTACCAGGAGGTGATGCCCGGCGGGAGCGGGGCGTTGGCGCCGGCGGCGTTCGAGGGGAACGGGAACGTGCTGGGGTTCGACTACGCGTACGGGATCCGGAGCGCGTTCCTCGGGTCGATCAGCGGTCTGCAGAACTTCGGGCAGGGGTTCGAGCCGTCGGCGTCGGACGCGGTCATGGTCACCAACCACGATCTGGAGCGGAACGGGACGGCGCTGAGCTACAAGGACGGGGCGACGTACACGCTGGCGACGGAGTTCGAGCTGGCGTACGGCTGGGGCAGTACACCGCAGGTGTACTCGGGGTTCGACTACAGCACCAACGACCAGTCGCCGCCGGCCGACGCCAACGGGTTCGTGACCGGGACGGTGTGCGAGACCGGGGTGTGGGAGTGCCTGGACCGGGAGCAGGGGGTGGCGAACCTGGTCGGGTTCCACAACGTGACGCGGGGGCTGGACGTCGGGAACTGGTGGAGCGACGGGAACAACGCGATCGCCTTTTCGCGGGGGTCGGCGGGGTGGATCTCGGTGAACAACGAGGGGTCGGCGGTGAGCAGCAGCTACCAGACGGGGCTGCCGGCCGGGACGTACTGCGATGTGGTGCATGGGGAGTTCGCGGGTGGTTCTTGTAGCGGCCCGACTGTGGTGGTGAGTGCTTCCGGTACGGCGACGGTGACGACTGCGTCGAAGGATGCGGTGGCTATCGATGTCGATGCTGTGGTCGGTTCCTCCGGGCCGCCGCCTACGTCTGCTTCCTCTTCTCCCTCTTCGCCTTCGTCTTCGGTCGCGGAGACCTTCACGGTGACCGGCGCTCCGTCCGGTGCCCCGATCTACCTGGTCGGTTCACTGTCCGCTCTGGGCTCTTGGGCTCCGGGTTCGGCGATTCCGTTGACGCAGAACGGTTCGCAGTGGTCGGCGACGGTGACGTTGCCCGCTTCCACCGCGTTTCAGTACAAGTACATCGCCAAGGACGCCGGCGGGAACGTGACGTGGGAGCCTGATCCGAACCACAGCGCTGCCACGGGGACTTCTGCCGCGTCGCTCGCCGACACCTGGCACGGGGCTACCGCGACGGTGAGCGTCGCGTTCAACGTCAACGCGACGACGTGGTACGGGCAGAACGTCTACGTCGTCGGCTCGATACCGGCGCTCGGGAGCTGGAACACGGCGAGCGCCGTGGCGCTGTCGTCGGCGGGGTATCCGGTGTGGAGCGGGGCGGTGGCGCTGCCGCCGAACACCGCGTTCGAGTACAAGTACCTCAAGAAGGATCCGGACGGCACGATCGAGTGGGAGTCCGGCGCCAACCGGACGTCCAGTACCGGGGCTTCGGGGTCGGTGACATTGAACGACAGCTGGAAGTAGCTTCCCGCGCCGCTCAGTGGGCCTTCGCGGTCGCATGCGAGGGCCCGCTGACCGCGGCCGCGACGCCCAGCCCGATGTAGACGCACCCGGCGACGATCTGCTGCCGCCGCACCACCTTCGGCTTGCGCAGCAGGCTCTGCGCGACGCCGCCGGCCAGCGCGGCGTAACAGCAGTCGCTGACGAGCGTGATCGCGACGACGAGCGTGCCGAGGACGAGCATCTGCGCGGCGACGGCGCCATGGCCCTGGACCACGAACTGCGGCAGGAACGAGAAGATGAACAGCGCCGCCTTCGGATTCAGCACACCGACGACAAGGCCCTGCCCGAACAGACGCGAGAGCGGCTGCGGCGCCGCCTCCCCCGCCGCCGACGGCACCGACCGGTCCAGCAACCGCCGCACCCCGAGGTAGACGAGGTAGCCAGCACCGGCGAAGCGAACGACGTCATACGCGATCTCGGACGTGGTCAGCAACGCCGACAACCCGAAAGCAGCCGCGACCACCAAAACCAGGTTCCCGCACGCCACCCCGAGCCCCGAAGCCATCCCCGCCCGCCGACTCTGATCAACACTCCGCGTCACGATGAACACCACCGCCGGCCCCGGCACCACCGCGAAGACCACCGCCGCACCGGCAACGAGCAAGAGCTGGGACAACGTCACCATCGGGGCCTCCCAAAGCCATCCGGACGCGGTGAGGGGTGCACCGATCGCCAGAGCGGCGATTATGCGCGGTTCGGGGGCGAGGGGCTAGCGATTTTCGGCGGCGGGCACGAGGCCTTCCTCGCTCGATTGCGGACCAGCCCAACCTGCTCTTGACTGGCGACGTGACATCGAACGGCGACTGGGATGCCGCCGGGACCCGACTACTCGGCGCCGCCGCCGAGATGATCGCCGCAGCTCGCTTCGCACTAGCCGGGCTGCCTGTCTACCGACCGTTGGCGGATGACCGCGGTGTTGATCTGCTGGTCGATCTCGGGGCGGGCCGGCACCTGGTGGTGCAGGTCAAGTCCGTTCGGGTGAATGCCGGCGCCGGAACGTATGTCTTCATGAGCAAGAAACATTTCCCGCTGGAGGAGCACTATGCGCTGTGCTTGGTGGTCTTCGCCCACGCCGATCCGCAACCCCGGCTGTTTCTGGTGCCCGCGACTGTGTGGCGGTCACCGGTGCGGCCGTTCGTCGACCACCACTTCGCCGGTTTGAAGAGCCCGCCCGAGTTCGGGCTGAACATCAACAAGACCTGGCGCCAGGACCTCGCTGCCTGGGAGCTTGATCAGCAGATCAGCCAGCTTATGTAAGGCTTCGGCTGTCCAACTCCCCGATGCGCGCGACCACCGCCCCGCTCTTCGGGCACGCCCACACCGCCGCCTCCTCCACCACCGTCGCCCGGAGCGGGTGCGAGTTCGGGTGCTCCGGGCAGTGCGGCCAGACCGCTGCCACGCCCTCCGTCCACAGTGCCTCCACTGCCCATTCCTGGATCTGGTCGGCGAGGTCGGCGAGGCGGTCGGGGGCGGTGGTGCCGCGGGGTTGGGTCAGGCCTTGGCCGCTGCCGTCGGGGGCGTAGAGCATCGGGCCGTAGCCGGGGTTCTCGCGGAGTTCGGGTTGTACGGCGCTTTGTGCGCGGAGGTCGTGGAACACCGTCTCCAGTGCCGCCGCGAATTCCGGGTCGTTCACGTCCACCAGTGCGTCCACGTCCGCCCCCCGGGGCTCCGATCGCGGCTTGTTTGCCGGAATGGCAACGGTGTTTGGTCGTGCGCCGCCGTCCGGCGCATGATCACAACCGTACCAGGAGCACCGGATCGCAGGAGGCATCATGACCAGCACACCGCACCACCCCCGACACCGCCTCGTCGCCACGCCCGCAGGCCGCATTCACCTGGTCGAGCAGGGCGAAGGTCCGCTCGTGCTGCTCATCCACGGCTTCCCGGAGGGCTGGTACTCCTGGCGCCGGCAGCTCCCCGCGCTGGCGCGCGCCGGGTACCGGGCCGTGGCCGTCGACGTGCGGGGCTACGGCCGCTCGTCGAAGCCCGGCGACGCGGCGGCGTACCGCATGGTCGAGCTCGTCGAGGACAACGTCGCCGTGGTCGAGGCGCTCGGCGAGAGCAGCGCGATCGTCGTCGGCCACGACTGGGGCGCGACCATCGCCGCGAACACCGCCCTCCTGCGGCCCGACGTCGTCCGCGCCGTCGCGCTCCTCAGCGTCCCCTACGCTCCGCGCGGCGGGCCGCGGCCCAGCGATGTGTTCGCGCAGATGGGCGGTGATGAAGAGTTCTACGTCAGCTACTTCCAGGAGCCGGGCCGCGCCGAGGCGGAGATCGAACCCGACGTGCGCGGCTGGCTCGCGGGGTTCTATGCGGCGCTGTCCGCCGACACCATGCCCGGCTCGGACGCGCCCTCGCCACACTTCGTCGCGCGCGAAGGCGGCCGGCTCCGCGACCGGTTCCCGCAAGGCCGCCGGCCCGCCTGGCTCACCGAAGCCGACCTCGACGCGCACGCCGCAGAGTTCGAACGCACCGGCCTGACCGGCGCCCTGAACCGCTACCGCGCGATGGACCGCGACTGGGAAGACCTCGCCGACCTCGACGGAGCCCCGATCACGCAACCGTCCCTGTTCATCGGCGGATCCCAGGACGCCTCGACCACCTGGCTGGCCGACGCCATCAAGGCCTTCCCGCACACGATGCCCGCCCTCAGCGCCGCGCACATCCTCGATGGCGCCGGCCACTGGCTCCAGCAGGAACGCCCTGATGACGTCAACCGACTCCTAACCGACTGGCTGGCGGACGTCGCGACCCCGGACAGCTGAACCAACCGGTCACCACGTCACAGCTGCGAAGCACCCCCGTCCACCACAAGCTCAGCGCCGGTGGTGAAGGTGGCGTCGAAGGCTAGGAACGCAAAAGCCTTGGCGATCTCAGCCGGATCGCCGAACCGCCCCATCGGATTAGCGTCCCGCATCTGCGCCGCGGTCTGCTCGGCGGCCTCCTTCGGCATCACCTTCTCCAGAATCCCGGTCGCGATCGGCCCCGGGCTGATCGCGTTCACCCGGATCCCCCGGGGCAGCAGTTCACGCGCCAGGCTCCGGGTCATGGAACGCACCGCCGCCTTACTCGCCGAGTAAGCGCTGATCATCTCCAGCCCCTTGACGTTCGCAACCGACGTCGTCAACACAACGCTGCCACCCTCCCGCAACAGCGGCGCAAGCTTCTGCACGGTGAAGTACGCGCCCTTGACGTTCGTCGCGAACACTTCGTCGTAGACCGCCTCGGTCATCGCCTCGAACGGCATGAACCGAGTGATCCCGGCGTTCACGAACAGCGCATCGACCCCGCCGAACTCCGCCTCCGCCCGAGCCGCGAGCGCGCCGATATCGTCCAGGTCGGCGACATCGCCCCGCACCGCCACCGCGCCGTCGCCGAGCTGCGCACGCGCCGCGGCGAGCGCCTCCGGGTCGCGGCCGGTGATCAGCACCCGCGCTCCCCCGTCGGCCAACAGCTTCGCCGTGACCAGGCCGAAGCCGCTGCTCCCGCCGGTGATCACCACGTTCTTCCGCAGATAATCGTTCATGATTCGAGTCAAGGCCACGGCCGGGGTCGCGGTCCAAGACCTGGTCGGAATGGGGTCATACCGCAGCCGCATGACCCGACGTACGCTTGACGAATGGATCTCGACCTCCGCCTGGTCCGGTACTTCACCGCCGTGGCCGAGCACGAGGGCTTCGGCCGGGCCGCAGCCGCGCTGCACGTCGCCCAGCCGGCGCTGAGCCGGCAGATCCAACGGCTGGAGCACCAGATCGGCGCGCGCCTGTTCGACCGCACCCCGCACGGCGTCAGCCTCACCGAAGCAGGTCAGGAGTTCCTGCCGTACGCACGAACCCTGCTGACCACAGCACACCGCGGCGCGCTGGCGGCCCGATCCGCACCGGCGGGCAGGCTCGTCATCGGCCACGTCGGCGACCTGGCCGTCACCCCGGCGGTCCGCGAACTGCGCCGACTCCACCCCGCCGCCCTCATCCGCACCCGCCACCTGGACTGGAGAGAGCTCGACGCCCTGCCCGAGCACCGCGTCGACGCGCTCGTGACCAGGCTGCCGCTGCCGATGGCGCCAGACCGGCTCCGCATCACAGCCCTCTACGACGAGCCCCGCGTGGCCGTCCTCCCCTCGGACCACCGGCTGGCCGGCAAGGAGTCCATCACCCTCGACGACCTCGCCGACCAGGAGCTCATCGCCTGCGCCTACACCCCGACGATCTGGGGCACGCCCCAGCCCGGGCCGACCGGGTCGGCGGTCCCCGAAGCCCCCGGCGCCGACGACGGCTTCGAGGACAAGCTGGAGCTCATCGCCGCCGGCCACTCCGTCGCGGTCCTACCGGCCGGCGAGCACCGCCGCGCCTCGCGCCCCGGTCTCGTGACCGTTCCGATCAGCGGTATGGACCCGTGCCACGTCGTCGCCGCCACCCGCGCCGAAGACGACTCCCGGCTGGCGAACGCGTTCCACCGGGCGATGGCCCGAACGCTGGGCGTCACGCCGCAATAGGCGGCGGCGCCAGCGGCTCCGACACCCCGGTCGCGAAGTAGCGCCCTTCGATGGCGTCGAGCGCGACCCGCACCGCGCCCAGCACCACCCACTCGGCGTCCAGGCTGGAGGCGACCACCGGCGGCACCCGGATGCAGTCCCGCTCCAGCTCGGCGGCGAGTCGGTCCAGGACCAGATCCGCGGACCGCGAAATACCGCCGCCGAAGACGACCAGCTCCGGGTCGAAGGTGAGCACGAGTGCCGCGATCCCGCCGGCCAGCGCCCGCACGAACCGCTCGGTGGCTACCAGCGCGGTCGGGTCCCCGGCGCGGGCCCGGGAGAACACGAGCTCGGCCATCTGCTCCAGCCGGACTTCCTCATCCAGGCCCGGGTAGCCGAGCAGATGCGTCGGCGCCTCGGCCCAGCCGGACGCCGGCAGCGCCCCGATCTCGCCGGCCGCGCCGGTGTGCCCGCGCAGCAGCCGTCCGCCGACGAACACGCCGTTGCCGGTGCGGAAGCCGGCGTGGATGTAGACCATGTCGTCGACGTCTCGTCCCGCGCCGCGCCAGCGTTCGGCCAGCGCCGCGGCGCGGCCGTCGTTCTCGGCGACGACCGGGCAGCTGACCGTGTCGGCGAACGCCGCGGGGATGTCGATGCCGGTCCAGCCGGGCAGCGCGACGGACAGCGCGACGCGTCCGGAGTGTTCGATGACGCCGGTGCTGGCCACCCCGAGCTGGCTGAGCTGGCCGGGCTCGAGTCCGGCGGCGGCGCAGGCCTCGGTAAGCGTGGCCTTGGCCGACCGCAACCGGTCGGCGGCGGGGGCCGCCGGGCTCACCGTCAGCCGGCTGCGGCCCCGCACCTCGCCGTCGAGGTCGGTGACCAGCGCGGTGATCGCGTGCGCCCCGATGTCGAGCCCTGCGACGTTGCCGGACTCGGCGCGGAACCGGAACACCCGCGCGGGCCGGCCGACGCCGGTGGGCTCGGCCGGCGCGACCGAGGCGACCCAGCCGATCTCGGTCAGCTCGTCGGCCAGGGTCTGCACGATCGGCCGGGACAGCCCCGTCTGCCGGGCGAGCGCCGTCAGCGGCTGCGCCCCGGTCCGGCGCAGCGCGTCCACCACCGACAGCAGCCGCAGCCGGCGCAGCAGCACGGCGTCGGCGCCGTTGACACTCAGCTCAGTCATGTCTCATCTTCCACCCCGCGCGGTCCCACCCTGCAAACGCCGTCGAATATTGACCACGGCAAGAATAATAAACCACGCACCAGGGGTCGGCGCCAGATGATCTGGACGCTGTCTGACTCCAGATTCGCGGGATGAATCCCACGATTCAGCCTTATTCGGGCACTGATCATGCAGTCCGCCTGCCCGATGGCGAGCGCAAGGGTTGACACGCCTCCCCGAGTTAGTAACACTCGCCGCAATATTAATCCCCCGCTCGACGCGATCAGGGTGATGAGACATGGGCATACGCACAGTGGTGGCAGCGTCGGCAGTGCTCGCGCTGGCCGCTTCGACAACCGCTTGTTCGAGCAGCGCGAGCTCCTCCTCCGGCGGTGGCAAGGTTTCCCTCAGCTACGGGGTCTGGGACGCGACACAGGTCCCGGCCATGCAGAAGATCATCGCAGCCTTCGAAGCACAGAACCCGACCATCACGGTCACCATCCAGCAGACGCCGTGGGCGGACTACTGGACCAAGCTCCAGGCGGCCGCCTCCGGCGGTTCGGCGCCCGACGTCTTCTGGATGAACGGCCCGAACTTCCAGCTCTACGCCTCGAACAACGTCCTGGAGCCGCTCACCGACGTGCACCCGGACACCTCGGTGTACCCGCCGGCGCTGGCCAAGCTCTACCAGTACAAGGGCGTGCAGTACGGTCTGCCGAAGGACTTCGACACCGTCGGCCTCTGGTACAACAAGGCCATCTTCGACGCGGCCGGCGTCGCCTACCCCACCGCCGCCTGGACCTGGGCCGATTTCCAAGCCGCGGCGAAAAAACTCACCGACCCGGGCAAGGGCGTCTACGGCGTCGGCGCCAACCTGGAGGGCCAGGAGAACTTCTACGACACGATCTACCAGGCCGGCGGCTACGTCATCTCCCCGGACGGCAAGAAGTCCGGCTACGCCGACCCGGCCAGCATCGCCGGCCTGAAATTCTGGACCGACCTGGTCGCGGCCAAGGAGTCGCCGAGCCTGAAGCAGATGACGGACACCGCGCCGCTGAACCTGTTCGAGTCCGGCAAGCTCGCCATGTACTGGGGCGGGTCCTGGGACGCCAAGGCGTTCGCCGCGAACGACACCACCAAGACCGGCGTCGACGTGGCCCCGCTGCCGGCCGGGGTGAAGAAGGCCACGATCATCCACGGCCTGGCCAACGTGGTGTTCGCGCACACCTCGCACCCGGCGCAGGCCGAGAAGTTCGCCGCGTTCCTCGGCTCGCAGCAGGCCGCGCAGATCGAGGCCGACACCGGCACCGTGATCCCGGCGTACAACGGCACGCAGCAGAGCTGGGTCAAGGCCTATCCGCAGTACCACCTCCAGTCCTTCCTCGACCAGCTGCCCGACGCGGTCCCGTATCCGATCTCCAAGGACACCGCGGCGTGGAACACGCTGGAGACCACCGAGCTGACCAAGGCGTGGGACGGGAGCGAGCCAGTCGACAAGGCCGCCGCCGATCTCGCGACGCAGATGGACGCGGCGCTGGCCAAGGAGGGTTCGTGACGACGGCGGGCGCGGGAGCCCGGCCTCTCGCGCCCGCCGCATCAGCGCTCGGCGGTGGCAGCGGTGGCGGTGGTGGCAGCAGCGGTGCCACCGGCACCCCGAGCGCCCGGGAAACCCGTCGCCGCCGACGGCGCCACCGCAGCACAGAGGCCGCCTGGGCCGCGTTCTTCCTGGCCCCCACCGCACTCGGCCTCGGCGTCTTCTACCTGTGGCCGGTCCTGCAGACGTTCTACTACAGCTTCACCACCTGGGGCCCGTTCGGCGGCCACACCTTCACCGGCCTGGCCAACTACCGCGCCCTCCTCCACGACCCGGACCTGCGCTCGGCGTTCGTCAACACCCTGTGGTACTGCCTGCTCGGCCTGGCCGGCATCCCGATCGCGCTGGTCCTGGCCGCGGTGCTGGCCCGGCCCGGCCGCCGCGGCGTCGGGTTCTACCGCGCGCTGCTGTTCCTGCCGGTGGTGACGATGCCGGTCGCGGTGGCGATCGTGTGGCGCTGGCTCTACGCCGGGGACTACGGCCTGATCAACACCCTGCTGGGCAAGATCGGGATCCACGGCCCCTACTGGATCAGCGACCAGCACACCGCGCTGATCGCGGTGGCCGTGGTCGGGCTGTGGTCCGGCGTCGGGTACACGATGGTGATCCTGATGGCGGGCCTGGAGTCCATCCCGCGTCAGTACTACGAGGCCGCGCAGATCGACGGCGCCGGTCCGGTCCGTCAGTTCTTCGCACTGACGCTGCCGCTGCTGAGCCCCAGCCTGTTCTTCGTGACCGTGCTGTCGGTGATCGGCACGCTGCAGACGTTCGACCTGGTCTACGTCCTCATCGGCCAGACCAATCCGGCGCTGCCGCAGACCAGGAGCGTGGTCTACCTCTTCTACCAGGACGCCTTCGTCGACAACAACCGCGGCTACGCCGCCGCGATCGCGTTCGTGTTGTTGCTGGTGACCGTCGCCCTGACCGGGTTCCAGTTCCGTCTGCAGAAGCGGTGGGTGCACTATGCGTAGCCGCCGGGGATCGATCGGAGCGCACACGTTCCTGATCGCCGCGTCCATCGCCATGGCCGGGCCGTTCCTGTGGGAGCTGCTGACCTCGTTCAAGACCCTGACCGAGGCCACGCGGGTGCCGCCGACCTGGCTCCCGCCGCAGTGGCACGGCTCGAACTACCGCTCGGTGTTCGACACCGTGCCGTTCGGCGACATGCTGGTCAACAGCGTCCTCAACACCCTGGCCCGGACCGCCGCGCAGCTGCTGTTCTGCTCGATGGCCGCGTACGCCTTCGCCCGGCTGCGCTTCCCCGGACGCAGCCTGCTGTTCGGGCTGTTCCTGTCGATCCTGCTGGTGCCCAGCCAGCTGCTGGTCATCCCGCAGTACCAGATCGTCCAGAGCCTGCACCTGCTGAACAGCCGCACGGCGCTGTTCCTGCCGGGCATGTTCAGCGCGTTCGGAACCTTCCTGCTGCGGCAGTTCTTCCTGGCGATGCCGGCCGAGCTGGAGGAGGCCGCGCGGCTCGACGGCGCCGGGCCCCTGCGGATCTATTGGAGCGTCATGCTGCCGCTGGCCCGGCCGGGGCTCATCGCGCTGGGGATCCTGACGATGATCTGGTCCTGGAACGACCTGCTGTGGCCGCTGGTGGTCAACACCGATCCGCACAAGATGCCGCTGTCGGCGGGCCTGGCCTCGTTGCAGGGCCAGTTCATGACCGACTACCCGGTGCTGATGGCCGGGGCGCTGATGGCCACCGTGCCGGTGATCGTCGTCTTCGTGGTGCTGCAACGCCGTGTGATCGAGGGCATCGCCCTGACCGGAACGAAGGGATGAGCATGTCGGAGCTGAGGATCGGCGTCGTGGGGGTGGGCCAGCGCGCGAAGCTGGCCACGCACACGCAGCAGCCGGGGGTGGCGCGGGTGGTGGCGTGCGCAGATCCGAGCGCGCGCGGGCGGGCCCGGGCCCGGGAGCTGTTCGGGGACGACGTCGCGGTCTACGAGGACTGGCACGCGATGCCGGACGGCGAGCTGGACGCGGTGTTCGTGCTCACCCCCGACGACCTGCACGCCGCGCCCGCGCTGCACTTCCTGGCGGCGGGCGTGGCGGTGTTCGTGGACAAGCCGATGGCGATCACGCTCGCCGACTGCGACGCGCTGCTGGCGACGGCGGCGCGGACCGGGACGCGGCTGTACATCGGGCACAACCTGCGGCATCTGCCGATGCTGCGGCGGATGCGGGCGCTGATCGAGGACGGCGCGGTCGGCGAGGTGAAGGCGGTGTGGTGCCGGCACTTCGTGGGCCACGGCGGGGACTTCTACTTCAAGGACTGGCACGCCGAGCGCGCTCACACAACGAGCCTGTTGCTGCAGAAGGGCGCGCACGATCTCGACGTGATCCACTGGCTGGCGGGGGGCTACTCGCGGCAGGTCGTGGCGTTGGGCGGGCTGACGGTCTACGGCGCCAATCCCCATCGGCGGCCAGCCGGGACCGAGAGCCCTGATTCACTCATGGGCGACTGGTTCGACGTCGGCGCGTGGCCGCCTTCGGAGCTGCGCGACCTCAACCCGGTCGTCGACGTCGAAGACCTGTCGCAGATGCTCACGCGGCTCGACAACGGAGTGTTCACCAGCTACCAGCAGTGCCACTACTCCCCCGACTACTGGCGCAACTACACGGTCATCGGCGACGCCGGACGGCTGGAGAACTTCGGCGACGGCATCGACGGCGACCCGGCGGAGATCCGCGTCTGGAACCGGAAGCGCTCCGGCTACCGGAGCGACGCCGACCTGGTCCTCCCCATCACCGGGGACGATGCCGAAGGGCTGCACGGCGGCGCGGACAGCGCGCTGGTCGCGGAGTTCCTGCGCTTCGTCGCGGTCGGCGGCCCGACGGAGACCTCGCCGGTGGCGGCGCGCGAGGCGGTGGCCGCGGGGGTCGCCGCGACCGAGTCGCTGCGCTCCGGCGGCGTGCCGATCGCGGTGGCCGCACCTGACGCGGCGGTCGTCGCGCACTTCGCAGATTCTGCAGGGCACCACCGCCGGGTTCCTTCGATCCCGGCGTCCTCCTTGTAAGTCCACTGTGTGGAAGGAGAGCACCATGCACCTGTCCCGCCCCCGACTACTGGTCGGGATCGCAGCGCTGGCGTTGGCGGTCCTCGGGCTGGCACCGCCGGCGACGGCCGCGCGTGCCGACACCGCGACCGTGCAGCACGTCGGCGTCCCGGCGTACTTCGGGCCCAGCAGCAGCTACTGGACGCAGCTGGAGCAGAGCAACCCGGCGGTCGGCATCGCGATCGCCAACCCGAACAACGGCCTGGGGTCGTCGTTCGACCAGGGCTACGCCGACGCCATCCAGGCGGCCACGTCGTCCGGTGCCCAGGTGATCGGGTACGTCGACACCGGCTACTTCGGGACCACCGGACGCACCACGCGCGACGGCCAGACCAGCACCGCGGCGTGGACCGCGCAGGCCGAGGCCGACGTCGACACCTGGTACAGCTGGTACGGGAGCTACGGCCTGGCCGGGATCTTCTTCGACGACGCGCTGAACGACTGCGGCACGAACAACGCGCACGTCGCGCTGTACCAGGCCGTCGGGTCCTACGTGAAGCAGAACCACCCCGGCGCGCTCACCGCCGACAACCCCGGCACGGCCGCCGACCAGTGCTACGCCTCCGCGGCGGACGTGCTGGTGATGTTCGAGGGCTCGTACGCCTCGTACACGAGCTGGACGCCGCCGGCGTGGGAGCTGAACTCCGGGAATCCGGACCAGTTCTGGCACCTGGTCTACGACACGCCGACGCAGGCCGACATGGAGAACGCGGTCAGCCTCAGCAAGCAGCGCAACGCCGGCTACCTGTACGTCACGAACGACAACCTGCCCAACCCCTGGGACACGCTGCCGCCCGGGGCGTACTGGAACGACGAGCTGGCGCAGGCTGCTGCTCCCGGCGGGGGCGGCGGTGGCGGGGGTTCCTCGTGCACGCCGGTCGCCGGGTCGGGCGCCATCACGAACTTCTCGGCCTGCGTGAGCGGCGGCAACGAGAAGTTCCAGGCCACGTTCAACGCGGCGACCAGCTTCCACCACGTCTTCATCGACAGTGACGACAACCAGAGCACCGGGTTCCAGCTGCCGTCGCCATCCTCGACGCCGCTCGGCGCGGACTACATGATCGAGAACAACACCCTGTATCGGAGCCTGTCCTCCGGCTGGAGCTGGTCGCCGGTGAGCGGCGTGAGCCCGGCCATGACGCAGAACGGGAACGTGTACACGTGGACCGTCCCGCTGAGCGCGCTGGGGAGTTCGGCGGCGACTCAGCGGACGGTGTTCAACGGGAACTCGTTCTACACCGCGCCGATCACCTTCAGCCGGGGCTGAGGCCGGCTGACTGTTCGGCCAGGACCGCGTAGGCGATGGCCTCGTCCCACGTGGGCTGGGCGGCGGTACCGCCGACGGCCTGGGTGGACAGGGCACCGCAGGCGCAGCCGACGGCGAGGGCCTGGTCCAGGTCCTCGCCGTTGAGCAGCGCGGCGAGGAACCCGGCGTCGAAGCTGTCACCGGCGCCGACGGTGTCGACAGGGGAGAGCGGCGTGACGTGCGCGGCGTGGGTTTCGGCGCCGCGGCGGGCCGTCGCACCGTCGCGGCCACGCTTGACGGCGGGGGTGACGCCGGCTTCGACGAAGGCTGCCATCGCCTGCTCGACGGTGGCGGTGCCGGTCAGGGCCAGCGCCTCGGCTTCGTTCGGGAGGACGTAGTCGCAGACTTCGAGCAACCCGGGGGCCAGGCGCCACGTGCCGGCCGGGTCGTGGTTGGTGTCGAGGGAGCACGTGGCGCGCGCCGTGCGGAACAGGTCGGGCAGCCGCGCCGCCAAGGTCGGCTGGAGGAAGTAGGACGCGGCGTGGACGTGCCGGGCCTCGGGCAGCTGCTGCGGATCGAACGCGGCGAGGCAGCCGGCGGCGGTGAGGATGGCGCGGTCACCGCCGGGGCCGCCGAGGCAGACGGTCAGGGCGGTGGGCAGCTCGGCATGGCGCGTGACGGCGCCGATGTCGACGCCGGCGGAGGTGAGCGTATCGAGGACGAAGTCGCCGGCGGCATCGCGCCCGACCACCGCCGCCAGCGCGGTAGAGAGTCCAAGCCTCGCGGCACCGTGCGCGACAATCGCCGCCGACCCGCCGAGCGCCAGGACACCCGAGTCGACCAGAGTCTCAGCCTGGCCATACGGCGGCACCGGCGGGACGCCGGAGAGCAGGACGTCGGGGTTCGCGTCGCCGACGACGAGGAGGTCGAAGGTCATGTCAGGCCTCGCAGTTCTGCGAGGCCGACCCCGCTCACCGACCACCCCGAGCAGCCAGCGGCGCGCGCCGCAGCGGCTCCGGCAGCGCGTCGCCGTGGGCCTCGACCATCGCGTCGCACAGGGCCCAGATCTGCTCGACGGTGAGCGCCGCTGCGGTGGCCGGGTCCGCCATCGCGGCGTGCCTGATGTGGCGGGGGTCGCCCTCGACTGCGGCGGCGACGACCAGGTCGACCACGTTCAGGAAGTGGCGGTTCGGCGCCGCCAGCTGGACCGGCAGGGGTCCGACGTGGTGCGGGTGGACGCCGAGGCGGTCCAGTGTGGCCGGGACCTCTACCGCCGCGCCCTGGGGCAGGTTGCTGATCAGGCCGGTGTTCGGGGTGTTCACCTGGATCGTACGCGGGGTGCCGGTGACCAGGCTGTGGATCACCTGCGGGGCGTACTCCGCCGCGTCGCTCTCCCAGCCGCCGGTGAGGTCGTCGCCGTCGGCGACCGCCTTGCGGAGGGCCTGGTACTCGGCCAGGTTCTCGGCGTCGATGGTCATGTAGTCGCCGACCGGGATGCGGAGGCGGGCGATCTCGCTGTCGTGGCCGAGGTACCAGGGTACGTACTCGGAGCTGTGCTCGCTGGTCTCCGTCGGGTAGAAGCCCAGCCGGCGGTACATGTCGACGCGGACGCGCCGGGCCAGGTCGGGGCGTGCTGTGATGGCCGCGTCCAGCTGCGGGTAGAGGTCGCGTCCCTGGTGCTGCCAGCGCAGGATCCAGGCCTGGTGGTTGACGCCCGCCGACAGGACGTCGACCTCCTCGTACGGGACGCCGATGATCTCGCAGAGGCCGCGTACCGTCCAGTACACCGAGTGGCACAGACCGACGGCCTTCAGCCGGGGCGCGACCGTGCTCAGGTACTGGATGTTCATGGCCATCGGGTTGGTGTAGTTCAGCAGCCAGGCGTCCGGGCACACCTCGGCCATGTCCTCGGCCAGCGCCTTCAGCACCGGGAAGGTGCGCAGGGCGCGGAAGATGCCGCCGACGCCCAGCGTGTCGCCGATCGTCTGCCGCAGGCCGGCGGCGGCCGGGACCTCGAAGTCGGTGACCACGGCCCGGTGGCCGCCGACCGCGATCATGTTGACCACGGCGTCGGCGCCGTCCAGGGCCTTGCGGCGGTCGGTGGTGGCCGTGACGGTCACCTCGGCGCCGAGCGTGCGCACCGCGTGGTCGGCCAGCGCGGCGGCGACCTGCAGGCGCTCGGGGTCGATGTCGTGCAGCGCGATGGTCACGCCGGACAGCTCGGGATAGGACAGGATGTCGTGCAGCAGCTGGCGGGTGAAGACCACCGAGCCGGCGCCGATGAAGACTATGCGGAACACGCGGGATTCTCTTTCGGGAGAAGACGGAAGCGCGATGAGAAGGAGGGTCAGGCCGACGCGGGCGACGGCGTGTGCGGACGCAGAATCACCGACCGCGTCAGATGCCGCGGCGCGTCCGGGTTCAGCCCCCGGCGCGCGGCCAGCTCCAGCGCTAGGCGCTGGGCCACGATCAGCGACGCCAGCGGATCAAGGTCCTGCTGGACCCACAACCCCCCGGTCGCCCCGACCTGCTCGGCCAGCCCCTCGGGCGCCTCGCCGAACATCCACACCGCCGACTGCTCGTCGGTGATGGCGATCGGACCGTGCCGGTAGTCCATGGCCGGGTACGACTCCGACCACGCCAGCGCCGCCTCGCGCATCTTCAGCGCGGCCTCGGCGGCCAGGCCGGTCGTCCAGCCCGCGCCCAGGAACGTGAACTGCGTGCGGTCGGCGATGCCCGAGGGCAGCGGCGAGCCGACCGCGGTCTGCGCGTCGGCGATCGCGCCCGACACGTCCTCGCCGAGGTGCGCGCGCAGCAGTACCAGCGTCGTGGTGGCGAAGCGGGTCTGCACCACCGATCGCTCGTCGGCGAAGTCGAGCACGATGACGCTCCCGGCCAGCGCCGGGGCCGGGGAGTCGGCCACGCCGGTGATGAGCGTGGTCGGCGCGGTGGCGGCGGCCAGCACGTCCAGGATCTCGGTCGTGGTCCCGGACCGGCTCAGCGCCAGCACCCGGTCGTAGCTGCGGCCGGCCGGCAGCTCGGAGGCGGTGAAGGCGTCGGTCTCCCCGGCGCCGGAGGCCTCGCGCAGGCCGGCGTAGGCCTGCGCCATGAACCAGGACGTCCCGCAGCCGACGACGGCCACCCGCTCGCCGGGCTGCGGCAGGCCGTCCGCCGAGGCGGCCAGGTCGGCGGCCCGCTGCCAGCTGTGCGGCTGGTCGGTGAGCTCGGCGGCGACGAAAGAAGGCAAGGAAGGCATGGTGCTCCGTTCAGGCAACGTGTTCGAGCAGGTTGTTCGGCAAGCTGATGGGAGGGGTGACGGGGAAGCTGTTCGGCACCGGGAGACCGCCGGCGCCCGCCTCAGCCCTTGAGCCCGGACATGCTCATCGTCTGCACGAACTGCCGCTGCGCGACGAGGAATCCGAGGATCAGCGGCGCGGTGGCCACGACGTTGCAGGCCATCAGCTCCTGCCAGTCGATGTGGTGCGCGCCCTGGAAGTTGATCAGCCCGAGCTGGATGGTGAACTTCGACGGGTCGTTGATCGCGATCAGCGGCCACAGCAGGTCGTTCCAGGAGTTGAGCAGCGTGAACACGGCCAGCGTGGCCAACGCGGGCCGGGCCAGCGGCAGCACGATGCGGAAGAACACGCCGAAGGTGGTCAGGCCGTCGATCCGGCCCGCCTCCTCCAGGTCCTTGGGCAGCGACAGGAAGAACTGCCGCATCAGGAACACGCCGAAGGCCGAGGTCAGGAACGGCACGAAGGCCGCGCCGAGGGTGTCGATGAGCCCCAGGTGGGTGAACATGAAGTAGGTGGGGATCATCAGCATCTGGGTCGGGATCATGATTGTGGCGACCAGCGTCACGAACGCCACGGTCCGGCCCCGGAACGACAGCCGCGCGTAGGCGTAGCCGCCGAGCGAGCACAGGATCAGGTGGCTGACGATCGCGATGCCGGAGACGATGGCCGAGTTCAGCATCCAGCGCCCGACCGGGGCGTCCCGGAAGAGCCGGACGTAGCCGCTGATGTGCAGGGCCGAGGGGATGAACCGCGGCGGGAACCGGTTGATGTCCGCGTTCGAGGTGAACGAGGCCAGCACCATCTGCAGCAGCGGGAGCAGGAACAGCAGGGACAGCGGCATCAGGAACAGGTGCCAGCGGCTGGCTCTGCTGATTGCGTGGGTCAGGCGGCTCATCAGAAGGCCTCGATCTTGCTGCGCCGGGCGTACGCGAACAGCCCGAGGGTGATCACCAGGGTGGCGCCGAACAGCGTGTAGGCGACGGCGGATCCGTAGCCGTAGCGGGACAGGTTGAACGCCTGGTTGTAGACGAAGTACACGACGGTCTGGCTGGCTCCCAGCGGTCCGCCGTGCGTGGTGGTCAGGACCAGCTCGAAGATCTGCAGCACCGAGATCGTCTCCCAGACCCCGACGAACACCGTGACCGGCGCCAGGCTGGGCAGGATCACGTGCCGGAACTGCTGCCAGCGGTTGGCGCCGTCCATGCGCGCCGCCTCCAGGCAGTCGGTCGGGATGTCCTGGAGCGCGGCGAGGTAGACGATGACGGAGAACGCCAGGTCCGTCCACAGGTAGATCAGGGCGATGACCCACATGACCTCGTGCCGGTCGGCCAGGAAGCCCTGCTGCGGCAGGTGCAGCACCCGCAGCACGTTGTTGGCCAGGCCGAACTGCTGGTCGAACACGAAGTTGGCGAGGATGCCGGTGGCCGCTGCGGAGACGACCAGGGGCACGAACAGCGCGGTCCGGTAGAAGGAGATGAAGCGGATCTTCCGGTTCAGCGCGATCGCCAGGAACATGCCCAGGACCAGCACCACCGGCACGTACAGGACGGTGAACAGCACGGTGTGGTTCACCGCGGACCGGAAGTCCGAGTCCTGAAGCATCAGGCGGTAGTTGTCCCAGCCGATCTGGCGCGCCGGGGTGATGCCGTTCCAGTGCTCCCGGGAGATCAGGAACGCCCAGCCGGCCGGGAACAGGGTGAGGCCCAGGATGATCAGGGTGGCCGGCGCGGCGAAGGACCAGCCGGTGAGGTTGGCGACGACGCGGCGGCGCCGGGCGGTCCACTTCGGCTTCTCCCGGCCGGGGCCGAAAGCCCCGCCGAGGTCGTCGGCCGCGAAGCCGGCACCGAAGCCGGCACCGGAGCCGGCGTCGGAGCCAGCAGCGAGCGCCGCCCCCGACCCCGTCGCGGCGTGCCGGCGCCGGGCGCCGCCGCCTCCGGCCTTCTCATGATCCGATATCAGGATTCCGTGTTTCATCGCACCCGACCTCAATCCGCTTGAGCCAGCGCGACGTCGGCGGCCTTGGCCGCGTCCTTCAACGCCGAGGCCGGATCACCCTGCCCCTGGAGCACCTTGGCGATGGCCTGGCCGACGGCCTGGGAGAGCCCGACGTAGCCGGGGACGGTGGGCCGAGCGGTCGTGGCGTTCGTCAGGTTGTCCAGGAGCGTCTGGGCTCCCGGGTACTGCTTGGCGTAGGCCTGGAACTCCGGGCTGGCGGCCTCGCTCATGCGCAGCGGCAGGTTGCCGGTGGCCAGGTTGAACTTCGGGTCGGTCTGCTCCGAGGTCAGCCACTGCGCGAACTGGTAGGACCAGTAGGCGCGGTCGGTGTTGTGGTGGTCGTAGAGGGTCCAGAGGTCCGGGCCGGAGATGGTCTGGTGGTTGGTGCCGTCGAAGGACGGCAGGTAGGTGACGCCGTAGTCCAGGTTCGCGCTCACGTTGTCCGACAGCTGCCACGGACCGCTCATGATCATGCCGATGAGGCCGGACTTGAACAGGTCGGCGTACTTCTGGTCGTCCTGCGACAGGTACACGGACTTGTCGGTCACAGCCATCTGCTGCAGGAAGGTCAGGGCCGCCACGCCGGCCGGCGAGTCGAACGCGGCCTTGCTGTTGTCCTGGTTCAGGACGCTGCCGCCCTTCTGCCAGAGCAGCGGCCAGAAGTGCCAGGTGGTGTCCTCGGTGCCGGAGACCGAGTAGGCGGTGCCGTAGACGTTCTTGGACGTGTCGGTGAGCTTCTTGGCCGCGGCCCGGAAGTCGTCCCAGGTCCAGGTGTTCGTCGGCTCGGCGAGGCCCGCGGCCTTGAACAGCTTCCTGTTGTACATCAGCGCCAGGTTGTCCACGACCGCCGGGAAGCCGATCACGTGCCCGTTGGGCGTCGCGGTCTGCCGGGCCGCCGGCGGGAACTCCTCCCACTTCACGGCCGGGTCCTTGACCTTGTCGGTGATGTCCAGGGTGCGGCCGGACAGCTGCATCTGGGTGGCCCAGCTGCCGAAGTTGTAGGAGATGTCCGGGTAGGTGCCGCTGGTGAAGGCGGCGGTGAGCTTGGGCAGCAGCTGGTCGGTGGTCGGCGCGCCGGGCGAGATGTCGACGGTGACGTTCGGGTGCGCGTCGTGGAACTGCTTGGCCAGGCCCTCCAGCAGCTTCTCGGGGTTGACGTCCTGCCCGGTCCAGACGGTGATGGTGACCGGCTTCGTCGGGTCCGCGGGCGCCTTGGAGGCGGAGGAAGAAGAAGACGACGAGCAGGCGGCGGTCAGCGCCAGCGCGGCGACGGTGGCGACCGCTGCGGCCGAACGAAGGGTGCGGGCCGTTCTTGGATGCACGGGAAGACCTCCCAGGCGGAGAAGACGAGGGGAACAGAGATGGAAGAGTTCCGTCATTCAAGGGCTCCGCACACCGAACTCACAAGATCCACGCACGTTTCGCTCACCGGCGGTGCGCGAAGACGCTCGGATCCGCGCGATGAGCAAGTGCTTGGCAGCACCGGGACGCACGCGTAGCATCGGGGTGCGCCGCTGTGGAAACGCGACGTCAGAGGTACGCCCATCCGGTATGTCGGCACCGCCGCGAGCCCGGACCGAGTCGCCAGGACCGCCCGCCGATCGTGCGCGCGGCTTTCCGAGGCGGGGTCGTGCCCACCAGCACAATGGAGCTCACCGTGAGCCTCACTGATGCCCGATCGGCCCTTCCCCCAGCACCTCCAGTCCGCCCCGGACCGCCGTTCCAGGCGTAGCGGGTCCGGCGATGACCGAGCTGCAGAGCAAGAACACTCCGACCATGCACCGCTCCGACCGGGTCACGGCCATCCTGGACCGGCTGGCCTACGGCGGGAGCGTCGACGTCGCCACGGCCGCGCGCGAACTCGGCGTGTCGGTGGCGACCATCCGCCGCGACCTGACCCTGCTGGACGACCAGAACCTGCTGGTCCGCACGCGCGGCGGCGCGGTGGGACGCGACGTCGCCTACGAACTCCCGGTCCGCTACCGGGACAACCACGGCCGCGCGGCCAAGCGGGCCATCGCGCGCATGGCACTGCGCGCGCTGGCGCCGGGCCGCCACGTGGTGGCCGTGAACGGCGGCACGACCACCAGCGAGGTGGCGCGCCTGCTGGCCACCCGCACCGAGCTGACGGTGGTGACGAACGCCCTGAACATCGCCGGCATCCTGGTGAACCGCCCGAAGGTGAAACTGGTGGTCACCGGCGGCGTGGCGCGCTCCAACTCCTACGAGATGGTCGGCCCCTGGGCCGAGACCATCGTGGGCCGCTTCAACGTGGACACGGCGTTCATCGGCATCGACGGCATCAGCGCCGCCAGCGGCCTGTCCACCCACGACGAGGTCGAGGCGCACACCAACGCGGTGATCATCGGCCGCGCGCAGCGGGTCGTGGTGGTCGCGGACGGCTCGAAGATCGGGCGCACACACCTGGCGCACGTGGTCGGGCTGGACGCGATCGACCAGCTGGTCACCGACGGCAGCGCCGATCCGGCGGAGCTACAGGCCATCGCGGCTCAGGGGGTGTCGGTGCGGATTGCGGAGCCGGTGCGGCGGTGAGGGGTGGCGGGCACACCGGCGGGCGGTTGGCCGGTCGCGGCGCGGACGGCTGACCGGCGAACGCGCGCGGCGGTGCGTCCGTGCCTCGGTGCCTCGGTGCCTCGGTGCCTCGGTGCCTCGGTATGTCGGCGCCTCGGTACGTCGGTACGTCGGCGCCTCGGTGCGGCGGTGCGTCCGGGTGTCGGTGCGTCGGCGGCCTGCCTTCCCCCGGGCCAACCGCAACCCGCCAGCGCCCAAGCGCCATCGGCAGCCCGAATCATCGAGCTGCCGATGCCATGGCTTTCCGTCCGCTCAGCTCAGCAGGACCCGGCGAAGACGCTGTTCGCATCCAGCCCGGTAGCGGCCCGATAAGCACCGAACCCGGTGTATGTCACCGAATGCCACCCCCACCGCGCGGTTCCCGCGTCCGCCGCGGCGGCCGAGTACCGGTTCCCGTCCACCACGTCCCCCGAGCCGGAGCCCGAGCGCGCGACCGTGCCGATCAGCAGCGTGCCGGGGCCGGCCGCGCAGATCGTGTTGCCGGTGATCCGGTTGCCGCTCTCGTGGTACTGGATCAGGAACTCCGGCGAGCCGTCGTGGTCCGTGTTGTTGTTCCGCAGCACGTTGCCGGTGAACGTGTTCGCGAACGACGTCCCGGTCTGCACGCCGCCGCAGTCCTGGCCGCCGTCGCAGTAGCCGCCGGTGGTGATGCCGACGTAGCGGCTGTCGCTGACCGTGTTGCCCTCGACGGTCACGTGGTCGGCGGCGCCCTTGGCGTTCTCCGCCGCCACCTCGATGCCGATGTCGTCGGCCTGCACGGTGTTGCCGGCGATGTCGATGTGCGTGCCGCCGTCGACGTAGAGACCGTCCGCGCAGTTGCACCAGCCGGTCGACGACCAGTACGCGGGGTTGCCCGCCGAGATGATGTTCTGCACGGTGTTCCCGCTGATCACCCCGTTGCGGGCCCGGTTCAGGTCCGTGTACCGGTACGCCGGCGGCAGCGTCTGCTCGAAGCCGATGGCGTCGATCCCGATGTTGTTGTTGTCGTGAACCTGATTCCCGGTGATGCGCCAGCCGTCGACGTTCCCGTTCACCACCACCGACTCGCTGGCCCCGAGGTGCAGGTGGTCCACCTCGTTGTGGTCGATGACCAGGCCGCTGATCGAGCGGGTCGGGGAGTCGCCGTACGCGGCGATCCCGTGCGCGTTCATCGCCATGCTGCCCAGCGTGCCGTTGTCGTTGCCCATGTCGTGCACATGGTCGCCGCTGATCGTGACGCCGGTGTCCCCGCCGTGGACGTAGATCCCGATCGGCATCCCCGCGATGTCCTTGGTCCGGTAGCCGGTGATCTCCAGGCCCTGGACCGCGACCGTGGTGCTGTCGGCGATGTCGACCAGCGCCGAGCGGCCGCTCGGGACGGTCAGCTTGGAGCCGTCGAGCACCGGGTGCTCGCCGGCGGCCGCGGTGATGGTGACGTTCTTCGCGTTGTGCAGGCTGACGCGCTGCGCATAGGTCCCGCCGCGCACCACGACCGTGCCGCCGCCGCCGGACACCGCCGAGACCCCGTGCTGGATCGTGGCGAACGGCGCGGTGGAACTACCCGCCGCCGAGTCGGAACCGCCCGGAGCGACATACACCGTGGCGGTCGCAGAGTGCTTCGAGGTCGCTGGGGCGCCGGGAGCGTCGGCGAAGGCCGACACCGCGAGCGTTGACGGCACGAGCGCGGCCAGAGCCGCGACTGCCAGGACTTGTGGCTTCATACCGCACAGAGCGTGCGCACCGCACCGACCCCCGTCAACGAAAACGCAGGCGACATGAGCGATTCGGCCCAGTCGCTCACCGGGACTGCGCGTTTCCCATCCACACCTCGACGCTGCGACGGCCCCGCTGCTAAGAATCGCCCAGCACGAGAACCGCCACACTTCTCGAGGAGAAATCATGCCCCTGACTCCATCGCCCAAGCGCATCGCCGCGGCGGCAGCCGGCCTCGCCCTGGCCGCCGCCGCGGCCGTCGCCGCGGCCCCGGCGGCCTCGGCCGCCCCCGCGACGCCGTCCCTGCCGAGCCCGGCCGCCTGCAACGGCTGCTGGCAGCCGAGCCTGCAGACGTCCTGGAACTGGGTCCTGTCCACGGTCCCGAGCGCCCCCTTCCGCAACGTCCAGATGTACGACGTGGACGGCTTCAACAACTCCGCCGCGAACGTCTCCGCGCTGCACTCGGCCGGCATCAAGGCCGTCTGCTACCTGTCCGCGGGCACCTACGAGAACTGGCGCCCGGACGCCTCGCAGTTCCCGTCCGCGGTCCTGGGCAGCGGCAACGGCTGGCCCGGCGAGAAGTGGCTGGACGTCCGCGAGATCCAGAAGTCCGGCAGCGCCCTGCGCAAGATCATGGACGCCCGCCTGGACATGTGCCGGCAGAAGGGCTTCGACATGGTCGAGCTCGACAACGTCGACGGCTACACCAACAGCACCGGCTTCCCGCTGACCGCCGCCGACCAGCTCTACTTCAACGCCACCCTGGCCAACGACTCCCACGCCCGCGGCATGAGCGTGCTGCAGAAGAACGACAATGAGCAGATCCCACAACTGCTCCCCTACTTCGACGGCGCGCTGAACGAGCAGTGCAACCAGTACAAGGAATGCACCACCGCCCAGAACGGCGACTACGGCTACGACCAGTACGTCGCCGCCGGCAAGCCGGTCTTCCAGGCCGAGTACAAGCTGTCGACGTCCTCGTTCTGCTCCAAGGACAACGCGAACGACTTCAACGGCGTCCGCTTCGACATCAACCTGGACGACAAGACGTTCCAGCCCTGCCGCTGATCGGCCTGACTACCGGCCCGACTGCCAGTCTGACTGAATGACGAGGGAAGGCGAGCACCGTCGGTGGAGACACGCTCGCCTTCCCTCACCTGTGCCGGAAACGCCCGGCTATATCAGTAACCTCACGGTATGCTGCCCCTGATCGTGTCCAGCCTGGCCGTGTTGCTGGCGTGGACCTTCGCCGCGCGCCGCCTGGCGCGCTGGCACATCTCCGGCCCGCTGGTCATGGTGGCCGGAGGCGTCGTGGCCGGGCTGGTCGGCGGGACCGGCTTCGCCGAGCGCCTGGACACGCACATCGCCGAGCGCATCGTCGAACTCGTCCTGGCCGTGCTTCTCTTCGTCGACGCGACCGTGGTCCGTGACGGGTTCCTGGCCGGCGAGCGCGGCGCGGTCCTGCGGCTGCTGTTCGTCGCGCTGCCGGTGATGGTGGCCGCGGCGTTCGCGGTGGGGGTGCCGCTGCTGCCGACGCCGTCGTGGGCGGTGGTGTTCGTGATCGCCTGCGTGGTGGCGCCACTGGACTTCGCCACCGCCCCGCACCTGCTCAAGGACCGGAACCTGCCGTTGTGGGTGCGGCACGTGCTGGCCGTGGAGAGCGGCTACAACGACGGCCTGTTCTCCCCCGCGTTCGCCTTCGGCATCCTGCTGATCGGCGAATCAGGGCACGGCGGTTCCCCGGAAGACGCGCTGCGGCAGGCGTTCCCGGCGGCGGCCTACGCGGTGCTGGTCGGCGTCGGGTTCGGGACGGTCACCGGTACCGTGCTGCGGCGCTCGGAGCGCGAGCGCTGGTCGAACGCGGAGTCGGTGGGCATCGCGGCGCTTCTGCTGCCGATCGTCACGTACTCGATCGCGGTGGCGGTCGGCGGGAACGGCTTCGTGGCGGCGTTCCTGGCCGGCATCGCGTACAAGCGGGCGCGGATCGGGTTCCGAGGCGAGCAGGCGCCGCTGCCGGAGTCGGAGTTCGCCGATGTCGAGGCGCTGGGCACGGTCGCCTCGCTCATCGTGTGGTTCGTCTTCGGCGCGGTCGCGGTGCTGGTGTTCCAGGTCGGCGTCCCCGGGTCGGTGATCCTCTACAGCGTCCTGGTACTGACCGTCGTGCGCATGGTGCCGGTGTACCTGGCGATGCTCGGCACCGGCGCGACGTTCGTGGACCGCACGCTCCTGGGTCTGGTCGGACCGCGCGGTACCACGTCGATCGTGTTCGGTCTGCTCGCTTACAACGCCACCAAGGACGAGGACGCCGACCTCACTCTCGCCACGATGACGATCGTGCTGCTCGGGAGCCTGCTACTGCACGGGGTGGCGGTTCCGCTGGCGGCGCAACGACTCAGCTCGCCGGCCGATGACGAACCAACACCAGCGTAGGTACGGCGATCACGAGCACGAACACCCCGGCGACGAGAAGACCGGTGTGGAAGGCCTCGTTGAAGGAGTGCCGGACGGCATCCCCGACCACGGAGGCCAGGCTCCCCGGCAGCCCGGAGGCGTCCGCGCCGTGCTTGGCCCCGGTCACGACCTGGTCCACGACCGGCGCCGGCAGCCTGCGGTTCGTCAGGTCCGTGGTGAGGTTGTCCGCGAACTTCGAGGTCAAGATCGTCCCCAGGACACTGGCCCCGAGCACGTTCCCGAGCTGCCGGAACATGTTCACCACCGAGCTCGCCATCCCCGCCTGCGCGGCCGGGACGCTGATCACCGCCGCCGCGGTCGACGGCGCGACCAGCAGCCCGGCGCCGATGCCGACGACCAGCAGCCCGGGCCACACGTGCCCGAAGCCGGGGCCGGCCTGCGACCAGCGCAGCGCGAAGATCCCCGCGGCCATCGCCAGCAGCCCGGCGGTGAGGATGAGCTTGAAGCCGATCCGGTGCACGATCCGGCCGGCCACCGAGCTGACCGCGATGAAGGGCACGAACATCACCAGCGCGCGCGTGCCCGCGCCGAGCGGGGTGAGGCCCTGGACGTGCTGGAGGTAGAGCACGGTCAGCAAGGCCGTGCCGGTGAAGCCGATCATCGACGTCGCGGCCACCGCCATCACCGCGCTGAACGAGGCCGAGCGGAACAGCCGGACGTCGATCATCGGGTCCGGATGCCGGGCCTCGTACCAGACGAAGGCGGCCAGGCCGACGGCCGCGACCGCGTAGGAGGACACGATGCCCGGCGAGCCGTAGCCGAGCGTCTTGCCCTGGATGATGCCGAAGGTCAGCATCACGACGGTGACGGTGCCCAGGATCAGCCCGACCGGGTCCAGGCGGCGTCCGGGGTGCCGGCTGTCCGGGATCAGGAACACGGTCCCGACCAGGGCCAGCGCGCCGAGGACGATGTTGATCGTGAAGATCGCGTGCCAGGAGTAGTGGGCCAGGAGCAGGCCGGACCCGACGGGACCGATTGCCAGGCCCAGACCGGAGCTGCCGGCCCAGATCGAGACGGCCTCGGTGCGCTGCCGGGGATCGGAGAACTCGTGGCTGACGATGGCCAGGCCGCTGGGCAGCAGCAGCGCGCCGCCGACGCCGATGACCGCCTGGGCGGCGATGAGCGTGCCGGTCTGGCCCGCGGTGGCGGCGAGGACGCTGCCGCCGATGAAGAACAGCACACCGAGGCCGAAGACCAGGCGGCGGCCGATCAGGTCGCTGAGCGTGCCGGCGGCGAGGATGAGGCCGGCCACGACCAGGCTGTAGGCGCTGGTGATCCAGACGATGGCGGTCGGCGAGGAGTGCAGGTCGGCCTGGATGCGGGCCAGGGCGCCGATCGTCGAGGAGACGTTGACGAAGGCCATCATTGTGCCGACGCAGATCACGGCGAGGGCCAGCGCGCGGTTCTTGGTGCCGGCGGGAGAGGGAGTCGTGGTCGGGGAGCTGCGCACGGAGCCGGAGTTGGAGCCGGCATCCGAGGAAGGTCCGGGGGCGCCGGAGGACGACGCCAGGTGGGTCTCGGTCATGGTCGGCGCGCTTCCTAGGCGAAAACGCCGGTGGTCAGGCCGGTCAGGCCTGCGTGCACCGACTCGGTCAGAGCGTCGGCGAAGACCTCCTTCTCGTCGGCTTCCAGGGCGTCCAGGACCCGGCCGGCGATGTCCTCGGGCGCCGACTTGTCAGTGCCCTCGGGCAGATGCGCGGTCATGGGGGTGTCGACGTAGCCGAAGTGCGCGCCGAGGACCTGCGTGCCCTGCGCCGCCAACTCCAGACGCAGGGTGTTGGTCAGACCCCAGAACGCCGCCTTGCTGGAGCTGTAGGCGCCGGGCGTGGCGATCCAGCTGAGCACCGAGTGGATGTCGACGACGGCGCCGCCGCCGTTGGCCGCGAGCGTCGGGGCGAAGGCGCGGACCAGCGCCAGGGGGCCGAACACGTTGGTCTCGTAGGTCGCGCGGATCTCCGTCATGTCGCCGGTGAGCAGCGAGCGAGCGCCGCTGATACCCGCGTTGTTGATGAGGACGGTGAGGTCGCCAGCGGCGGCCGCGGCAGTTTCGATCGCGGCCGGGTCGGCGACGTCGAGCTGGAGCGGCACGACCCGCGGATCGGACCAGTCGTGGTCCCGGCGCGCGCCGGCGTAGACCTTGGCTGCGCCCCGCTCCAGGGCCTGCCGGACGAACTCCTGCCCCAGGCCACCGGTGGCACCGGTGACCAGGACGACGCTGTTCTCAAGCTTCATGGCGGGCTCCTTCGACACTTCGGCTGACTGAAGTCAGCTGGCACCGGGTAGTATCTGACTACAGCTAACTGAAGTCAACTCGGAGGAGGCCGCGCCCATGGAGCTGCACACGCCCCTGGACGACCGCACCACCTGGTCCCCGATCGGCAACTGCCCCGTCGAGAAGGCGATGGCCGTGATCGGCACCCGCAACTCGATGCTGATCATGCGCGAGGCCTTCTACGGCACCACCCGCTTCGACGACTTCGCGCAGCGCGTCGGCATGGCCCCGGCGACCACCTCGGCGAACCTCAAGGCCCTCGCCGACGCCGGCCTGCTGGCCCGCCGCCCCTACCGCGACCCCGGCGGCCGCTCCCGGGAGGAGTACCTGCTCACCGAGTCCGGGCGGGACCTGATGCCCGCGATGTTCGCGCTGTTCCGCTGGGGCCAGAAGCACGCCGGCGGGCCGGAGTCGGTGGACCTCGCGCACATCGGCTGCGGGGAGAGCGTGGATGTGACAGTGTCCTGCCGGAGCCACCACGAGGTGGGGCTTGACGAGGTGGAGCTGTGGAGTCGGCGGTCTGACTGAGCGGTGGCGTCCGCGACAACGTCAAAAGTGCCGTCGGCCGCTGTCCACGACGCGTGAGAGGTTCGATCGGTCGTCTGCCTGACCGAGGAGTGCACGTGCGTGACAGTGACCACGACCTGTGGTGCAAGGCGGTGCGAGGCGACGCGGCGCCGTTGCTGGAGAACCTGCCCGAAGGTGCCGTGGCCGGCGTCGCGCGCCCGCTGAACAGCGTCTTCGTCGTCGAGCCCGGTCCGGACGGCCGGCAGACCGGCACCGTGGCGCTGGCCGGACCGGCGGACGGGCCGGTGTTCGGCGTCCAGGACATCCCGAGCTCGTTCCGCGTCCAGCGCATCGACCACGACGACCGGCACTGGATCCTGCACGCCGCCGACGGCCGCACGCTGAAGGCCACCCCCGGCCAGTTCGCCAACCAGCCGCCGATCCTCGACGAGGAGCACAACCCCTGCTACCAGGCGCATCTGGAGCAGTCGTGGGAGGCGATCGCGCGCATGTACGCGACCGACGCGCCCGACCGCCCCGTCCCCGAGATCAGCGACGAGGTGCTCGGCGGCTTCGAGTTCGATGAGGATCTGTACGAATACTCAGCGACTTTTGAGCCGCCCTCGGACCAGGTGTACGTCCGCTTCGGCGCGGCGGAGCCCGACCGCATCAAGGCTCTGCTCCCATCGGTGCGCACGCTGCTGGACGACTTCGAGCGGATCCGGCAGTCCGGGCTTCGATACCTGTGGGACCGCTGGCTTCGATACCTGTGGGACCGCGGCCCGGATGATCAGACCTCGGAGCAGGCCGAACCCGAGCTCTTCAGGGAGGCCATCGCTTTCCGGCTGGAGTTCTACTACTCCGGCGACTTCATCCTGAACTACAGCGACGGCGGCGCCGGATACTTCGCCGACGGGTACTGGATGGCCGTGCACTTCCGCGGCGCGGACGCGACACCGGTGATGCTCTCCATGGAGGGCTGAACGGGGATACCGTCTTCGCATGTCGCAGATCTTGCTGCTTGCCGGAGACGTCAACCTCCAGGGGCGAGCCGATCCCGCTTCCGCCTTCAGACACGTGCGGGATCTGCTGACGGTCGCCGACCTGCGGTTCGTCAACCTCGAAGGAGCGCTGTGCGGGCCCGGCGATGATCCGCAGGCCCCGGACATCGCGCACAAACCGAACTGGCGGCACTCCGAGCCGGACATGGTCACGGGGCTCAGCGCTGCCGGCATCGACGCGGTCAGCGTCGCCAACAACGTCACGTTCCCGCCGTCGGCGATGCTGGCGAGCCTGGACACGCTCGACGCCGCGGGCATCGCGCACTGCGGCGGCGGTACCGACCTGCACGACGCGCACCGTCCGGTCGTCCTGGAACGCGACGGCACCCGGTTCGGGTTTCTCGCGTACACCTCCATCTGCTGGCCCTTCGGGATGGCCGCCGGACCCCGGACGGCGGGCGTCGCGACCCTGCGCGCCTCGACCTCCTACGTGCCTGACCTGCGGTCGGCGGAGGTGCCCGGCCGAGCGCCGCGCGTCCTGACCGAGGCGTATCCGCACGAGCTGGCCGCGATGATCCGGGACGTCGAGGAACTGCGGACCCGATGCGACGTCCTGGTGCTCTCCTGCCACTGGGGCGTGGCGGGCGACGACGTGTGCGACTACCAGAAGGCGATCGGCCGCGCCGCCATCGACGCCGGGGCGGACCTGGTCATGGGGCACGGACCTCACAGCATTCAGGGCATTGAGATGTTCCGGGGCCGCCCGATCTTCTACAGCCTCGGGAACTTCGTCTTCGACTGGCCTGTCATGGCGGGCCGCCATCTCGACGGCCTGGTCCTGCACTGCCGGGTCGACGGGCGCCGTCTGCGCGGCGTCGAAGTCCATCCGGTGCGCCGCGGCTCGGACAACGACGTCCGGCCCCTGGTCGGCGACGAAGCCCGTGGCGTGCTCGACCGGGTCGCTGCAATGTCGGCGCCGTTCGGCTCGGCACCGTTCGGCTCGACGGCGATGGGCGCCGAAGTCCTCGTGACGCTCCCCCAAGCCGCCTACTCGCCCTCCTACTCGCCCTCCTGACTCTCCCGCGAAGCGCTCTCGACCAGCACGTCGCCGGCCGACGTCCGGTAGTACAGCACCGACCGGCCGGAGCGGCGGCGGCGCACCAGGTCGGCGTCCAGCAGGACCTTGAGGTGGCGGCCGACCGAGCCGAGCGGCCGGCCGGTCAGCGTGACCAGGTGCGTGGTGCTCTTCGGCGAGGCCAGGAGCAGCAGGACCGTCGCACGGTTCGCGCCGAGCAGGCGGGCCAGCGGCTGGGGCGCGACGGTCATGCCGACGTCCGCCATGGCGCCGGTGCACGGATAGACGATCGCGTACCGCGGCTCGTCGTCCCACGCCACCCAGCCGCGCCCGGGCGTCACCGGGGCGAAGTACAGGCGCGCGCCGGAGACCTGGCGGGGCGGGAAGTTGTGGAGGTTGATCTGCAGGGTCCCGTCGCCGAGCCACCGCATGCCGGGGCGCATCGCGCTCAGTGCCGCGGCCCAGCCGGCCTGGCTGAGTTGGGCGGTGCGGGAGACGATGTCGGCTTCCATCAGCCGGCGGCGACGCTCCCACGTGGGCTCGACGGTCCGCGTCCAGATCCACTCCAGGATCTCGGCCAGGCGCGGCGCGAGGTCGGTGCGGTCCAGGAGGTCGGGCAGCGGACCGCCGTAGGCGACGGTCAGGTTCGCCAGGGCCAGCTCCGGTGACGTCGCACGGACCTTCCGCAGCTCCTGCTCGAAGCTCTGGTCGCCGGTCGGCACCGGGGCCAGCAGGTCGGCGATCCAGTGCGAGCGGGAGCCCAGGGCGGCCTCCAGCAGCGGGCCGGTCAGCGGGTCGGCGGCGACCATCGCGAGGAAGGCGGGGTTGTGCTCGTCGAACCAGGCCTTCTCTCCCGGATGCGCGGTCGTCCGGCGATGGAGCGTCTGCAGGCAGGCGAGCGTCTCCGCCAGCGGCGAGACCACGAACCGGCCGCTGGCGAGGGTGTCGGTGTCGACCAGCCACAGCGTCATGGTTTCGCCTCCTGGCGAAACTGTACCGGCTGCCGCGCGTCCCCTCGCACACTGACGACCATGCGAACGTATCGGCAGCTCTTCGCTTCCCCCGAATTCCGGCCCCTGTTCTTCACCAGCCTGGCCCAGGTCGCCGGGCAGACCGTCAGCGGCCTGGCGCTGGGCACTCTCATCTACGCGGCCACCGGCTCCCCGCTGCTGTCCGCCCTGAGCATGTTCGGGCCCAGCCTCGCGCAGGTGGTCGGCGCGACGGCGCTGATGTCCGCCGCCGACCTGATCCCGCCGCGCGCCGCGCTGTCCGGGCTCGCGCTCGCCTTCGCGCTCGCCACGGCGGCGCAGGCGATCCCCGGCCTGCCGGTCGCGGCCTCGTTCGCGATCCTGTTCGTGATCGGCGTGCTGGCCTCGGTCTGCGGCGGCGTGCGCTACGGCCTGCTCAACGAGATCCTGCCGAAGGAGGGGTACCTGCTCGGCCGCTCGGTGCTGAACATGGCCGTCGGGACCATGCAGATCTGCGGCTACGGCCTCGGCGGCGTGCTGCTCACGGCCCTGTCGCCGCGCGTCACGCTGCTGGTCGGCGCCGGGCTCTACTTCGCCGCCGCCGTCGTCGCACGGCTCGGGCTCAGCGCCCGGCCGCAGCGTGCGTCGGGGCGGCCGTCGATCGCCCAGACCTGGCGGAACAACGCCGCGCTGTGGTCCTCCGTGCCGCGGCGGTACGTGTTCCTCGCGCTATGGGTGCCGAACGGCCTGATCGTGGGCTGCGAATCGCTGTTCGTGTCGCTCTCGCCGAGGCACGCCGGCGTCCTGTTCGCCAGCGCCGCCTTCGGCATGCTGCTCGGCGACACCACGACCGGGCGTTTCCTGCCCGCACGCTGGCGCCGGATGCTCGGCGCGCCGCTGCGGCTGCTGCTCGCGGTGCCGTACCTGGTGTTCGCGCTGCACCCGGCGATACCGGTCGCGGCGGTGGCGGTCATGCTGGCCTCGATCGGGTACGCCGCGAGCCTGCTGCTCCAGGAACGTCTCATGGCCCTGACACCGAACGAGCTGAGCGGGCAGGCACTGGGGTTGCAGTCGTCGGGCATGCTGACCATGCAGGGCGTCGGCGCCGTGGTCGCCGGGGTGCTGGCGCAGTGGTTCACGCCGAGTACGGCGATGACCGTGATGGCCGTGTTGTCGGTGGTGGTGACGCTGAGTCTCGCTCGCGGGCTGCGGGACGAGCGGGAGCTCGAGCCGGGGCCGGAGCCCACGCCCGAGGCTTCACGCGTACACATGCCCGTGCCCACGCCCGCGCTCACGCCCGCGTGCTCGTCGCCGTGCTCGACGACCGCCTCCACGGCGCGCGCCATCGGTTAGAGGCCCGCCAGGGCCAGCAGCCGTTCCATGTGCTCGACCGGAAGGGACGGCGAGGCGGCGGCAGCCTCCGCGACGCGTTCTGATGAGTCTGCGAGGAGCCGAAGCAGGGCTGGAAGTGGAAGGTTGCGGTGGCCCGCGACCGCGCGGCGAGCACGATCCGCGGGGTCGCGGGCCAGCTTCTCGGCGAGTTCCGGTGGCAGGTCCGGATCGCGGGGCGCGAAGGAGCGGAGCCTGGGCTCGGGGTCGGTGGCGAAGCGCCGCAGAGTCTCCGGCGGGAAGGTCAAGACCTCCGCGTCGTCCCACCAGAACGTGAACTTGTCCCCCCGCACTCGGTAGCGGCGCTCGATGCTCTCGGCCGTCGCCGGATCGACGAGGTGCGGGGCGGTGTGGGCCATGGTGAGGCGAACCCTCTCCGCCGCGTCGTCCAGCAGCCGTGCCACCGCGTCAGCGGGAAGGGACTTGTTGCAGGCCGCGGAAACTCGGAAGCTGACGTAGGGCGAGTCGATGTGCGGCAGCGGATCGGCGGTGACCCAGTCCAGATGCAGGATGCGCAGTTCCATGGGCGCGACGGCATTCTCGATCCAGCGCTGATCCATTGCCTCGTCGGCGTCGGGGCCCGGATCGGCCGTCGCGCGCGAGAGCTCGTGGACCGAGGCGTGGATCTGCGCCCGCAGGTGCTCGGGTGTGTCGGGCCGGGCGAAGACCTTGATCCGGACGTTCAGGGCCGGATCGACGGCGAGGATGTCGCGGACTGGCGGCGGCAGGTCCGGATGGCGGGCGAGTTCGGCGCGCACGCCGGCGTCCGGGTCCTCGGCAAGCCGGCGAAGGGTGTCCTCGTCGAGGACGGTGTGGATCACCGCGCCTGCTCGGGTCACCGGATCCGCCAGCAGCGCCGGCACCAGATCCGCGGGCGGTATCGGATGCGGCCGACCCGCGAAGTAGGTCGAGCACGCGGCACCACGGACCCTGGGCTCGGCATCAGTCAGCAGGATCCGCCGGACCTCCTCGGGCGCTTGGGTCCAGTATCTCGCCAGGGTGGCGCGGATCGCGGGGTCAGGGTCGGCGGCGAGGCGGGCTCGGAGATCGGGCGGTGTATGACGGCTTTGGGCGAGGTCCTCGCGGACTCGTGGTTCGGGGTCGTCGATCAGCAGCTCCAGCATCTGCCTCGGCGCGGTCGCGGCGCGGACGGCGAGCGCGGACCGCACCGCCTTGTCCCGGTGGGAGGCGAGTCGGATGCGGAAGCGATCCGGCAGCCGCTCGTTGAGTGCCAGGCTGTGCAGGAGCCAGTGGTCGTCGAGCTCGATGATCTCGGCGATCATGTCATCGGTGAGGTCCGGGCGCTCCGCCACCTTCCCCATTCCCCGCCGCCACGCGAACAGGCGCCGGATCATGGCGGCCGGCAGGGCGGGGTTCGCCGCCAGGCCGTCCATCACTTTGGTGAGGTGAACCGGAGTCGGGGCGTCAGCGTCCACGAGGCCAGGATGCCAGGCGGGCTCCGTCGGAGGAGCGGCCCGGTCGCCGCAGCCGAGCAAGGGAGACTGCGGCAGCCGGGGAGTAGGGAACAGTCTCAGAACCTCATCTCCGGATCCTGCCGAAGAGCCTGGCCCGCAGCCGATCGAGCAGAATCGCGGCGCCGAGCACCGCCCCCTGTACGACGGTCTGGTAGTAGGTGTTCACGTGCAGCGCGAGCAGGCCGTTGGCGATGAACTCCAGCAGGATCGCGCCGGCCGCGATGCCGACCATGCGCCCCTCGCCGCCGAACAGCGACACTCCCCCGACCACGGCGGCGGCGATCGCGGTCAGTTCCCAGCCGCTGCCGACCGAGGGGTCCGCCACGTTCATCCGGCCGATCACCAGCACGCCGACGACGCCGGCGAGGACCGCGCTGGACACGTACGCGCTGGTGACGCGCCGTGCGATCGGGATGCCGGCCAGGCGGGCCGCCTCCCTGTTGCCGCCGACCGCGTAGATCTGCCGGCCCACGTACGTGCGCTCCAGCGCGAACCAGGCGATCACGACCGCGCCCAGGAAGAACAGCGCGGGCACCGGCACCCGGCCGATGTAGTACTGGCTCAGGTTGCTGAACAGCGGATCGATCCCGTTGATCGGCGTGCCGGTGGTGATCGCCAGCGCCATGCCCTGCGCGATGGTGTACGTGACCAGCGTGATCACGAACGGCGGCACGTTCAGCCGGGTCACCATGGTCCCGTGCCACACCCCGACCCCGGCGCAGATCAGCAGCGTCAGCAGGATCGCCACCGGCGCCGGCAGGCCCTGGTTGACGTTGAACCAGGCGGTCAGGATGCCCGCGAGGCCGGCCAGCGCGCCGACCGACAGGTCGATCCCGCCGGTCAGGATGACCACGGACTCCCCCACCGCCAGGATCCCGACCTGCGCCAGGTCCCGGCCCATCACCTGGAGGTTGCCGACCGAGGTGTAGGTCGGGGCGTTGGCCGCGATGATCGCGAACACCAGTACGCAGGCCACGATGACGCCGGCCTCGGGCGATTCGGCGAGCTTGCGCAGCAGCCGCGTGACGGCCGGCTGGCCGCGCGGGGGCGCCTGCTCGGGGGTCAGGGTGCTCTGTGCTGTCATGGTGCGTCTCCGTGTTCTGACACGTGTTCCGACACGTCTGCTTGCGCGTCTTCCGAGCCGGCTGCTGAACCGTCTTCCGGCACGCCTTCCGGGCGGGCTTCGGGCACGCCTTCCGCGGCGTCTTCGGGCAGGTCTTCAGGCGGGTCTTCGAGCGGGTCTTCAGGCACGCGCGCCGGCGCGTCCTCCGCCATCGGCGCGTCCTCCGCCATCGGCACGACCGGCGCGGTGCCCGCCGCGGCCGTCATGATCCGTTCCTTGGTGGCCTCGGCGCGGTCGATCACGGTCGCCAGCCGGCCGTGGTTCAGCACCGCGATCCGGTGGCAGATCCACAGCAGCTCCTCCAGCTCGGAGGAGGCGACCAGCACCGCCATCCCGCGCTCGGCGGCCCGGTCGATGAGCTCGTAGATCTCCGCCTTGGCCCCGACGTCGACCCCGCGCGTGGGCTCGTCCAGCAACAGCAGCCGCGGCTCGGTGGCGAAGGCCCGGCCGAAGATCGCGCGCTGCTGGTTGCCCCCGGACAAAGCGCCGATCGGCTGGTCCACCGAGCGCATGCGCACGTTGACGCTGGCCGTGATCCGCACGGCCTCGACCCGCTCGCGGCGCGGTCCGAGCAGTCCGCGGGTGCTGATGCGGCGCAGGATCGGGATCGTGACGTTGGCCCGGATCGGGGCGAACACCACCAGGGACTGCTCCTTGCGGTCCTCGGGGATCATCGCGATGCCCGCGGCCGTGCCGTCGCCGGGGCCGTGCGGGGCGTAGGGAGAACCGGCGATCGTCATCTTGCCGCCGGTAGCCGGTTGCGCCCCGGCCACGGTGTGGATCAGACGGCTGCGACCGGAGCCCATCAGCCCGGCCACCCCGACGATCTCCCCGGCGCGCAGGTCCAGATCGACCGGGCCCAGTCCGTCAGCCGTCAGGCCGCGCAGGGACAGCAACACCGGGGCGTCGGTCGGCTCCTCCTTCGGCCGCGAGTGCGCCACCTCGCCGCCGACCATCTCCCGGATCAGGCGCTCCTCGCTCGCCTCGCCGGGTGTCAGGTCGGCGACCAGCCGGCCGTTGCGCAGCACCAGGACCCGGTCGCTGACCTCGCGGACCTCGTCGAGCCGGTGCCCGATGAACAGCACGGTGCCGCCGCGCGCGGCCAGCTCGCGCGCCAGACGCAGCACCTGGGCGCCTTCGACCGGACCGAGGGAGGAGGTCGGCTCGTCCAGGATGAGCAGCTTCGGGCGGCGGCCCCAGGCCTTGGCGATCTCGATCATCTGGCGGGTGGGCACCGGCAGGGTCCGCACCTGGCGGCCGACCTGGACCGCCGAGGCGGACAGGCCGATCTCGGCGAGCATGGCGGCCGCCTCGCGGCGCAGCGCCGACCGGTCGACCAGGACCCGCCGCCGGGAGCCGCGCGGACGGCGTCCCAGCAGCAGGTTCTCGGCCACCGAGAGCTGCCCGACCAGCGGGAACTCCTGCGAGACCATGGCGATGCCGAGCGCGGCGGCGGCCTCGGTCGAGCCCGGGGCCAGGGCCGTGCCGCCGATCTCGATCTCGCCGCCGTCCCGGCGCACCGACCCGGACAGCGTGCCCATCAGCGTGGACTTGCCGGCGCCGTTCTCCCCGACGACGCCGACCACCTGGCCGGCGTAGAGGTCCAGCTCGGGCAGGTCCAGCACCCGCACCGGGCCGTAGGACTTGTGGACCCCCCGCAGCCGCGCGGTGACCGCGCGGCCGGGGGTGTCAACGGAGGCCGCCATCGTCAGCTGATCCCCAACTGCGTCTCGAGCGCCTGGTACGCGGACAGGTCCGCGGAGGTCACCAGGCCCACGCCGGAGCTGAGGGTGGAGCCGTCGGACTCCAGGTAGGGCTTGATGATCGCCATCGTGGCGTCCTTGCCGAGGACCTTCTCCGCGGCCAGGATGTAGGCGCCGGTGTAGCCCTGCTGGTAGGGCATCTGCACGACGGTGCCGGAGATGACGCCGGACTTGATGAAGCCCAGGGTCTGGGCGTCGGAGTCGTCGGAGACGATGTGGACGCTGCTGGCCTTGCCGGCCGACTGCACGGCCTGGGCCAGCGCGGGGCCGTCGTAGGAGTAGACCCCGTACAGGCCGTTCACGTCCGGGTTGTTGGCCAGGATGGTCTCGGCGTCGGAGGTCGCGGTGGCCGCCTGCAGGTTGTCGTTGACCTTCTGCACGACGGTGATGTCCGTGCCCTTCAACGCGTCCTCGAAGCCCTGGATGCGCTGCGTGGCGTTGGCCGCGGTCAGCGAGCCGACCAGGACCGCGACCTTGCCCTTGCCGCCGAGGACCTGCTTCATCGCCAGGCCGGCCTGCTGCCCGGCGGTGTAGTTCGGGGTGCCGAGGTAGAGCGAGGCGGCGTCGGTGCCGGGCAGCGGGGAGTCGATCGCCAGGACGCTGATGCCGTGCTGGACGTCGGTGTGGATGGTGCCGGCCGCCGAGGTCGGGTCGATCGCGGAGATCGCGTAGCCGGTGACGCCCTGCGAGCGCAGCGTCTCCATCTCGGAGTTCTGCTCGGTGAGCTTGCCGTTCGGCGGCGCGTAGTAGGTGCACTTCGAACCGGACAGGCCCAGGTCCGAGCAGCCCTTCTGGAAGCCGACCTGGCCGGCCTTCCAGTAGTCGGCGGCGACGTTCACCACCATCGCGATGTTCACCCCGGACAGGTCCTTGCCGGCCAGCGCGGTCTTCAGCGCGGCGTCGAGCTTGGCGAGGTTGTCCTGGTTGAAGGTGATGGAGCCGGCCAGGGCGGCCGGGGGTGCGGAGGCGGAGCCGCCGGAACCGGTGGAGCCGGTGCTCGCCGGGGAGGATCCCGACCCGTTCTTCGAGCAGGCCGCGGCCGTGGCCACGAGCAGTGCGGCCGCGCAGGCTGCGGTGATGCGGATTCTTCTGGTGCCCATCCTCGTTCAGATCCTTTCCGGAGTCCTGCTGAGTGTGTTGGTGGTGCTTTGGTGGTTCGTTCGCGATGCGTGTTAGCGGTAACATTTCGCGCCGACAAGCGGCGTGGTGTGCGTGGTGCGATGGATGATCGGGTCAGGGTGCTGCGGCGGGACGTGCGGTGGAGGCACGCACCACCAGGCTCGGGTCGATGGCGGCCACCGGTTCCCCGGCACGCCGGCCGCCGCCGATCGAGCGGATCAGGGCGACCAGCGCGCGCCGCCCCAGCTCGTCGAAGTCCTGGCGGACCGTGGTCAGCGCCGGGCCGAAGAACTCGGCGTCCGGGATGTCGTCGAAGCCGACGACGCTGACCTGCTCCGGAACCCGCCGCCCAGCGGCCTGCAGAGCCCTGATGAGGCCCAGCGCCAGGTGGTCGTTGGCGCAGAACACGGCGGTCACGCCGTCGTCCCCGACGATCTGCCGACCGAGCTCGTACCCGGTGCGCGCGGACCAGTCGCCGCCCTTGAACGGCTCCGGGACCCGCGCCCCGCGGGCCGTCAACGCCCGCCGCCAGCCCACCTCGCGCTCCTGGGCGTCCAGCCACGTCCGCGGCCCGGCCAGGTGGTGCACGGTCCGATGGCCGAGGTCGAGCAGGTAGGAGGTGGCGCGCTCGGCCCCGGCCTCGTTGTCGACCGCGACCGTGCTCAGCGGCGCGTGCACCCCGCACCCGACAGCGACCAGCGGCACGTCGGAGGGCATGTTCGCGAGCGCGCTGACCGCGGTGGTCTGCGGCGCGATCGCGACGATGCCCTCAACCGCCTGGTCCCGCAGCCGCTCCACGGCCTCGAACACCGACCGCCGGTCCATGGCGGCCAACGCGGCGACGGTGACGAAGTAGTCGTGCTGCTTGGCCGCCTGCTCGATGCCGTAGAGCATGGAGGCGGGACCGTAGAGCGTGGTGTTAAAGCTGATCACGCCGAGCGTCCGGGTCCGCCGCGTGACCAGCGTCCGCGCGGCCGCGTTGGGCCGGTATCCCAGCTCCCTGATGGCCTCCATGACCCGGTCGCGTGTGGCGGGCCGGACATTCGGGCGATCATTGAGCACGCGGGAGACAGTCTGCTGCGACACCCCCGCCACCCGCGCGACGTCGGCCATGACCGGCGCGCGGTCGCCGACGACGATCTGCATGACGCCTCACATCTCTCGGGGCAGTGGGTGGTGTTCAGACCCAGACGAGGAACGGCGGCAAGGCAGAGCTCTGCCGCTTCGAGCGGTGGCGCGTTGCTGTGCGTTGACGATTGTTAGCGCAAACATCCGGAGCGTCAAGAGTCGGCAACCTGTTTGCAACCCCGGGATTGGAGGTTCGTCGCGTCGGCCGGCTCAAGATGATCAAAGATCGACCTACCGGTGATCCACTATCGAGCGAGCGCGTGCGTCGTAGGAGGCTGCGCCAGTGCGTATCGTCGTCGTACGGCGACGCCGAAGAAAGCCCACAGCGGCGGCGGGACCTGATAGTCGCGAGAATCGGGCTTGGCGATGTTGTTGGGTGGTCTGCGCCGTTGTGAGGTCCTGGGTCTGCGCGTCGAAGACCTGTCGCCGGGCGAACGTCGGGTCTTCATCAGCGAGGGTGGACATGGGCGGCGACACGCTCACCCCCGCCTGAATGGTTCGCCGGGGGTCCGGAGCCCCGACGAGGTCTGAGGCAACCCGACTTCCTCCGCGGGTTCGCTGTCGATGAGCCGGGGTACCGCCAAGCGTCGGGCCCGGCCATCCTCAGAGATCTGATTCCGGCCGGGCCCGACAGGTGGATCACATGTTCTTCAGCTGCCCCTCGATCGACTGGCTGACCGCGTTCGTGCCGCCGAAGATGTCCACCGCCTGCAGTTCTTTCGCCTGCCGCAGGCCGGCAAGGTAGGCCTCGGTCGCCGACGACAGGCTCTGCGGATTGGTCAGGACCAGCGGCGCGCCGAGCTTGCCGGCGTAAGCACCGCCGCTGAGCGCGTCCGCGAACACCATCCCGCTTGCCAGGCCGACCGTGGTCGGGGCGTGCCCGACGATCGCCGCCCAGCGCGCCGCCACCGCGGTCGCCGTCGCGTAGCGGTCGCCGCCGGCCAGCGAGTGGTCGACGGTCTGGCCTGCGGTGTTCAGGGCCGCGACGGCCTTCTGCGCCTGGACACCGACCGGGTCCACGTCAGCGTGCTGGCGGATGAAGGCCGCGGTCGCCGGGTCCGTGGCGGTGTCGGACGTGAGCACGATGGGCGCGTTCTCCGCGGCGCCGAGCGGGCCCGCGGCCAGCGCGTCCGGGAAGTTCAGGCCGGTGGCGACGATGACATGCTTGGTCGGGCCGAACTGTCCGGCGATCTTCAGCGCGGTGTCGAAGCGCGTGGCACCGCCGAGGCGAACCACGGTGTAGCCGGCGCTGCGCAGGCCGTCCTCCTGCTGCTGCGAGACCGCGCCGATGCCGCCGAGGATGTAGATGGGCTTCTTAGTCTTCGGCCCGCCGGTGACCCGGTCGATCGCCGCACGGACCACTGTGGGCATGGCGTTCGGGTTGGTCAGCAGCAGCGGACCGTTCACATGGGCCGCGAAAGGCCCGCCGGCGAGCGCGTCGGGAGCCGCGTCGCCGCGCGCCAGGACGACCGCGTCGGCACTGCCGGCAGCCCACTGGCCCGCGACGGAGACCGAGGTCCCGTAGCGGTCCCCGCCCCAGAGCCGGTTCACCGACAAGGCGCCCGGCCGGGGCTGGCCCGGGTTGCCGGTGATGACGACGGTCGTGGTCGCGGTGTATTGCGGAAGGGAGGTGTTGTTCGGATCGGCGCCGTCCGCCATCTTCACGGAGATCGTGTAGGTACCGGGGGTGGTGTAGAAGTGGTTCTCGCTGCCGTTCGGCTGGAACTGCTCGATCTTGCTGCCGTCGCCCCAGTTGATGTACATCTCGTACGAGTGGGTGTACTCAAGCGGGGCGCCGTAACCGGCCATCGTGAGAAAGGCGTTGTACGCGCCGGTGTCGGCCGACAGCGCCACGCCGTAAGCGGTGACCACAGCGGTGTTGGGCGTGTCGTTGTTGAGGTACGAGACGTCGACACCATCCGAGGTGTGGGTCGTGATCTCGTACATCAACGGCTTCGCGTAGAGATGGCTGAGGGTCAGCGGTCCGCTCGCGGGCGCCGCGATCGTCTGGATCGGACTGCCGTCACCCCAGTTGATCACGTAGCTCTTCGTCGCGGCCGCGTCCACCGTGCCGCCGGAGATGGAGGCCGTGGCGGTGAACGGCGCGTCGCCGCCGGTCTTGGCAACCGCCACGCTGGGCTCGGTCGGCGCGGTCCCGTAGTGCCAGACCGCGTTGTACGTCTTGCTGACCGGGGCCGCGCCGGAGCCGTCATCGACGGTCACGGTGATCGTGTGGGTGCCGTATCCGCCCGCGGCATACTGGTGGTTCAGGTTCAACGGCGACTGGGCCGTGGGAACCGGGCCGCCGTTCTGCGTGAACTTGCCGCCGTCCCCGTAGTCGACCGTGAACTTGGCGTTCGCCCCGACCGCGTCGCCCGCCGAGAGATACATGTAGCCGCTGAAGACGCCGCTGGCGTTGATCACCCCGCCCACGCTGATCCCGCTCGGTGCCAACTGCTGCGTCTGCGCCACCGAGACGGCCGCCATGGCCTGCGCGGGCAGCGCGGTCGCGAGCCCTCCGACGACCGCCAGAGTGGACAGGGCGATGGACGTTATGCGACGAGGCCGCACCATGGAATACCCCCACTGATCGGGCACCCGAAGAACAGTGCCCACTGATTGACGGCCGGAGTTTAACAGAGCTGATCGACACCGCACATTCGAGCACGACGTGCCGGGATTCGACGGTGCGGTTCATCAAGGAATGGATGTCAGTGCCGCAGGGAAAGATGACTTCCGTGGGAGGGGGAACACAGTGACAGCGCGCGACGACCCGACCCGGCTGATCCCACCCAGCGGATGCCGGTGGTGCGGTAGAGAAAGACTCGAGCATATGCAGCGCTGGGCCGAGCCGGTCGGCTGGCACAAGTGGGAAGAACCGACGCTGGATCAGCGCAAGCAACGCATCTTGGCGCGGCACGCGCAAAGGACCAGATCAACACATCGCGATACTTCACCCAGCTAGTCGGCGCGCCTGGCTGAATACGTCCCGCAGCTGGCACGGCACCTCGTCCGCGGACTTCAAGCTCTTCGCCAGGGTGTACATCATGTCCGGCTTCCCACCGGGTCCGGACTCGCTCCCCTCCTGCAGCATGACCTGTACCCCACTGCTGAACTTGTCGCCTCGGTGCGCCTCGAAGTGCCGCGGGCTCCACGGCTGACCGTCGGTACGCGGCCACAGATCGTTCGCGGCCGTCGTCCACTGGTCGTCCGTGAACAGCGCTTCGAACTCGTCGACGCCGTCCTCCTCGCCGATGAACTTCACGACGTCGGCCTGACGACCGCCGAAGATCGTGTTCAGACGGGTCTCCTTGAAGATGCTCTTCGGCAGACGGCGGCTGTCCGCATCGACCGCGAGCAGGACGGACCTGTCGTGCTTGGCCAGGTACCCGGCGAGATGCAGTGCGCCCTCGTTGTTGAAGCAGCCCCAGAGCGCGATGCCGGCCGACTGCAACGACAGACCCTCACACAGCCGGAAGAGAACCGGGAACGCGCGTAGTTCGGTGTCTCCCTCGACCGCGAGGAAGCACCGTTCGTGCAGCAGGATCGAGTTCGTGAGACCCACGGCGGCGGCGATCCCCTGGAGGTGTTCGTCGACGGCGCCGTGTTCGTCGACACCCAGTCTCTCGACGGACGTCCGGCGCTCGATCAGCTTCAGGTGCACGACGTCGGGGATGTCGACGCCGTCGATCAAACTCATCGAATGCGTCGCCACCAGCACTCGGACCCCGGGAATCCCACTCTGCTCGCGGATCAGCTCCATGATCTTGCGCTGGTTCGCGTAGTCGAGGTGCGTGTCCGGCTCGTCGTAGACGACGATCGTCTGGACCGGCGGCCGGTCGTCGACGCCGTCGGTGACCCGCTCCTGACGGAGGAACTCGCTGGTCCATTCCCAGACGGCGAGCGAAACCCGGCGGCTGCTGCCGAGACCGGAGTGCCCGATGCCCACCGATTCACCGGAAGCCCGGGAGATCCGGAGCGGGGCACCGCGGAATCCGCCCTTGAACGAGACGTCAGGCTCGACGAACACTTCGTGCAGCTCGGGGCAGCGGACCCGGATGTGGTCGCACAGGCCTTTGGCGTCCGCCGCGACGCGGTCTTCGATCTCGGTCTCGATCTCCCTGAGACGGCCCTGGAGTCCAGGATCGGCGAGATGAGTGTTGTAGCTGCTCAACAGGGCTGTCCGCACAGCGTCATCGGGATCTGCCGCAAGACCATCGTATGGCAGCAGCCGCGGCAGCCGCAGGTCGAGCCCCGCCGGGGCGCGCGACCATCCCTGCGCGCTGGAATGCGCGTCGGCGAAGGCCTTCAGCGTCGCTTCGTTATCCGCCTTGCGGGTACTGACCGGCAGCCCGAAGTCGATGACAAGCTCTTTGATCATCTGGGCGTTGTAGCGCTCCAGCCCGCGCAGCCGTTCATCGTCGGCGATCGGGCCCCAGATCTCGAACACGGTCTTGAGATCGTCTCCGACTCGGCGCCTGAGCCGACAATCAGCAGGAAGCCCGAATTCAGCCTGCTCGGTATCATCGAGCAGGAAGGATCCCTCCACATCGGTACTCTCGCACCGACCCGGAACATCGTTCTGATATGTCCGGTCGTCCTCAGAGAGCGCGTATTCGCCCAGGAGAAACGCAAGCGCGGTGAGCAGGGCCGTCTTGCCGCCGTCATTGTGGCCGGCCAGGATCGTCGGCCCGCCGACGGGTATCCCTCCAACGCAGTCCAGCGATCGGAATCCGTGAACGCTGAAGCTCTGAAGATGCACGATGGTGAAACCTCACTGCAGGGGGCTGGTAGCGCCACGGAAGCTGGCCGTCGCAGGCGTGATCTCAGCCGTCGCGCGTGGCCTCAAACGTATTCAGGCTTCCCGTCCGTGCGATTCTAGAACTCCCGACACAGGCTCGTACGGGGAAGCGGAAAAACACGCCGGCCTTCGAGAAGCCAGCCTCCCGCCCCGATCCGGAGAGCGGGAGGCCGACGCCACGCGGCGGGATCATCAGCCGGAGCCCTGGCGGATCCGGCGCCGAATCAGCACCTTTCGGTAAACGCCGGAGGACAGCGTCGTTCCGACGAAGCCGGCGCCCATGATCCGCACGTTTCCGGCGGCGGTGCCCACTTCCGGAAACAGCGAGAAGGACACGATGGGCCACACGGCTGCGGCCGCGCAGATCAACAGCATCCGCCCCTCCCGGGTCATGGCGAGCATGCACATCCGGGACAGGCCGGTGCGGATCCGGGACCACCGGGACGGCGGATCCTCGGCGACCGGCGGGTCGTACCGCCGGACGGCCAGGTTTCGGCAGTGCGCCTCCCAGGTGTTGACCTCCGCCTTCTTCAGACCGCACGCGCCTGCGAACGCCCGCACGAGGACCGGGTCCGGAAGTCGGTCCTTCTTCTTCAGGGCATCGGCCAGGGAACTGTGCGGGAGCTTCCCGGGACCGGCCCGTTCCTCGAGCTTTCGCAGCGACAGACCCGACCAGGCCTTCAGCCGGTTCATGGCCTCGACGAACTCGGCCGGGGTCTGCGCCTTCTCCGGATCTATCTCGAAGCAGGACTCCTTCACACTGGAGGCGACGTCCGCTGCGCGCGCGAGCGCCCCGGGGTCCGACGAAGGGGTCTGCCTGCCGGCCCGGCTGGTGGCCACGACGCGCTGTGTCTGCGACACGTCTTCGGGCCGGGCCAGGTGTCGGCCGCGAGGAACGCGAGGTCGGTCGCCCCCATCGGCCTCGGCGGCCGCCGCCACTTCCGCGCGACGCCTCAGCAGGTACAGCTGGCGATCCACGACAGTGAGTTCCTCGGCCTTCCGCTCAAGCTCCCTCTTCAGGTACAGCAGACGCTCATTGAGCTCCTGCTGCTCCATCTCGAGCTGGCGCCTCTTGCGGAGGGGTGCCTGCACGTCGCCCATCAGCGGCGGCACGTGGTCCCCCGCCTCAGGGCGCTTGTCCGCGCCGGTCACCCGATCTCAACCTTCACCGAGCGCGACGTCGCCGCCCGGAGGCTGACCGCGGTCGAGACCGCGATGGTCACGCCGACCGCACCGGCCGACGCCAGAAGGCTGACGATCATGTTGGGATGCTTCCCGAGCGCTGCCAGCACCGCGGCCAGGATCAACACCACGATCACCAGGATGACCGCAGGTCCGTACCAGGGGAGACCGGACGTGGGGCCGGCTCCGGGGTTCTGCTTGTCGGGAGGCGGAGCGGAAAGGAAGGTCCGACGAAGGAAAACCCGAGATATTCCTTTTTTGATCATCTTTGATCATCTTTCTTGGCAGCGCCTTGCGGCGACTACGAGGGCACAGGCGATCGACTTTCCGTCACGTCGGTTGGCAGTCCGGCGCGATGTCGTACCCAACGATCGCCCCAATTGGCAATCAACACAAGTCTGCTGGTCAGCCGCTTTTCATCCAGTGTTCAAGTGGTTGCTCAATTCGACTTAACAGCCGGGCTTATAGCTACTTCCAAGTAGCACCTCATCTGATACATTGCCGGACTGGCGGAATTGGACCTTCCGGATGGAATCACGCCTTACCAACTCCGTCACCAGGTGATCCATGACGTGCCCCGGCCGTCCGGGAAGCATCCATCGCTGTCCGAGAGTGTCCGGCAGCGTATGTACACGGCCGAAAGCATCCGGATGTGCCCGAGCGCTCGTATCGGGCACGGAGGCAATCCCACTTCAGCGCCAGCTCCACAGCACACTCGCGTATAAAATTGTCCGGACGGCTTTCGCGCGTAGCCTGTAGGGTGCATTCTGAGGATGCACTCGTGACACCGGTCTAGACCGGGAACGAGCCCCCGGCAGTGTCTGCGGCACGGGCGATCGCAGGGGGAAACGGCGGTATGAGAGGGTTCCTGTTTGGCAGCGGGAACCCTCTCCCACGACAAACCGACCAGCCACTCGGGCCCAGCGGCTGGTCGGTCATGCGAAAGCGCCGCGATCACTTCTCCGCAGGCCGACGGGGTCGGCTGCGCAAGGCGATGATCAGGAAACGCAGCCGGGCGGTGCGCGCGGCGCCGGCCAAAGTCCACGCCAGCAGTCCGACGAACACGACGGTGGCCGGAACGACGATCGCAGCGGCAGTCCAGCCGCCCAGTACGAACCAGGTGCCCGTCACGGCGGAGTTCGCGGCGCAGCATCGGGGCGTGGGTCAGCAACCGGATGGCACAGGCCCACTGCGCGCGCCGCGAGATTTGACTGAGATCGCTGAGTTCGGCCTGGCATTCCTCGGCGTGGCGCGCTTGCTCGGTGCTGGGGAGGATGCGCGCCGCGACACTGGTGACACGTCCGGCCAGCGGATGGATGGGGACTCGCGGGTTCTTGGGCAGCTTCGCGGGCTCGTTCACGGGCTCGAACCCGGGATCCGGCTCCGGATCAGAGTGGGGGTGTTCGACCCACGACTCACGCCCCACAGCCGGGTCTGTGGTGTCCGGGCGCGGCCCGCCAGATGAGGCCGCACCGGAACGCAAGCAGGCATCGGCGCCCGAATACTGTGAACCCATGACACCCCACGACCTGAAGAAGGCATGCCTGGCGCTCAACGGGGCCGTCGAGGACTTCCCGTTCGGCCCCGACGCCTCGGTGTTCAAGGTCGCCGGGAAGGTGTTCGCGATCGCGCGGCTGGACGGCGTGCCGCTGGCGGTGAGCCTGAAGTGCGATCCGGAGGTCGCGCAGAGCCTGCGGGCCGCGCACCCGGCGATCCGCCCGGGCTATCACCTGAACAAGCGGCATTGGAACACGGTGACGGTCGACGGCTCCCTGAGTGAGGAGATGGTCCTTGAGATGATCGAGGACTCCTACGATCTGGTCGTGAGATCGCTGACCCGGGCCCGACGCGCCGCCCTCGAAGGGTAACGGCGCGCCGCCCAAGGCCGCGTGGTGGGGTCCGCGTCGGCCGACGCGGACCCCACAGCAACTCCTCAGGCAGCTGCGAGGCTCACCCGTTGATTACCGGCGTGAACGAGTACTGCCCCGTCTTCTGGTCGTCCGACCAGACGATGAGGTCGTACTTCTGGCCGGCTTGCACCGTCTCCATGTCGATGTCGGAGCAGACTCCGTACGGGACCAGCACGTTCGGGGCCGGCGAGTCCTCGACGAGCCCCGCTGTCAGGTCGCAGCCCGAGGCGTCGGTCAGGAGCAGCTTGCCCGTGCTGGGGGCGGTGAAGGTGTGGATGTCCACGCGGCCCCGCGCCTCCAGGTTGCCGGCCAGCGGCTGGCCGACGGTCATCGGGATCCGCTTCTCCTTCGCGGTCAGCAGGAGGAAGCCGTACTTGCCGGTGTCGCCTTCGTCGCGCTTCACCGTGAGTGTGTACGAGACGCGGGGGTCCACCCGCCACTGGTAGTTGCTCGTGTAGGTGAAGCCCGGCGCGTTGGTGCTCTCGTCGGGGTCCAGCTTGAACGTCAGCGTGAAGTGGCCGCCGTCGCCGTTTCCTCCGGTGAGGTCGGCCAGCCGGAACACGGTCGCCGAGCCCAGGTCTAGATGGTAGACGTCGCTCTGGCCGGCTTTGGTGATCGACGCGGCGGCGCTGTCGCCGTCGTGCAGGGTCCCGCCGGGTGCGACCACGCCGCCGGGCGGGCCCTGGCCGGCCTCGACGTGCCGGTCCACGTCCTCCGCGCTGGTGGCGAAGGCCGGCTGGCCGCCGAGGCCGACGTCCAGGACACACGCCTCCAGCATCGGCGAGTCGGTGACGCCGAGCTCCCGGCACAGCTCGCGCGCCGTGGCGGCCCGGGCCGGGTCGAGGTCGGCGAGCGTGACCGGCTTGTCGGGGAAGGTGCGGTCGGTGAACGTCGCGGTGTCCGTCCCCGGCGGGTAGGGCAGCAGCGAGGTGGCGTCGGTGACCCGCCAGGTGTCCGCGAAGGCGCCGAACAGCAGCTTCGGGTCCGGCGGGTCAGTCAGCACCTGCCCGGTAGAGGTCACCAGGTCGTTGTCCGGGTCGCCGTCGTCGTTCCCGAGCAGACCGCGGGTCTTGCCCTGCAGGGCGGTGGACGGGATCAGGAGCAGGCTGAGCCCCCAGCTGCTCATCGTGCCGATGCGGGCCAGGGTGCCGTCCGGCCAGCCGACCTCGAACTGGCCGTCGTCGGCGACCCGCAGGCTGCCGCCGCCGGGCAGGCGCAGCCGGTCCGTGGACGGCACGATGTCCGCGCCGTTCAGCACGACCCGGACGCCGTCGTCCATCGCGAAGGTCAGCCGGTCCGGGCCGATCCGCAGCCCGAAGGCGCTGTCGACGGACGCCAGACGGGAGTCCTCCAGCGGCGCTTGGCGCTCCTGGACCTCGATCCCCTCGGTGTCGTCCTTGGCGAGCACGAACTCGCCGACGGTCTGGAAGTCGTAGTGGCGTCCGTCGAACGTGGTGAGATGCGGGTCGCCGGTACTGCACGACGCGTGGTCGTAGTCGGGGCCGGGCTCCGCGGCCCGGCGCCGTACCGCCCGCGGCTGGGACTGGGACTGGAGCTGGGACTGAGACTGGGGCTGGGACTGAGACTGGGGCTGCGCATGCGGACGCTCAAAGAGCGGCATGCTGCAACCACCGGTGCTCCGCACCGGCGGCGGCGGGGGCGGCTTCAGATCATCGCACTGCTTCGCGATCGCGGCGTGGTCCGGATCAGTACCCGGAGGCAGCTTCACATCCCCGTGAGTCGAGCGCGGCAGCAGCCCCGGCTGCTGCTGCCGGTACAGATTCTCTCCGCGGACGGCCCTGATCTCCTCCCTTTTCACCGGGAGCGCGTCGGTGCACAACGTGTTGTCGTTCGTGGCGGTCGACATGTCGTCGATGTGGATGAGCTCGTGATACAGCGTCGCGCACCTGTCCTCAGGCACCCCGTCCCCGTAGACGAGCGGAGCACTCGGATTCCAGTGGACCTCCAGGACGTCTTCGTCATGACTCCAGACCGCCCGGCTGACGGCGTCGTACTCCCGGTAGAGCCGAATGTGAATGCGATGAAGGATGTCGGGCATGATCTGCAACGGGTCGTCACTCGCAAACTTGGCCAGACACCCGTTGAGGTCGTACGTCATATCGGTGTCGGCGGCGTCCATGGTGACGATGTCGGCACTGGCGATCGTCGGCGCGCCCAGGCCGAGCAGGGCCACGCACACCGCGACGGCCGTCGCCCGGACCGGCACGACCCGGCGCCGGGGCACGCGGGCGACGCTCGTCGAGGCGGCCGCCAGAGTGAGGAGCGCACCGCCGCCGAACATCCAAGGCAGCGCCGGAAGCAGCGGCGTCAGCAGGCCCTTCGCGCAGTGCTTCGCCACCGTGATCGTGACGGTCGCCGTGCCGCTGCCGCCGGGGCACTCCCCCGGACCGCCGGGCATCGCGTAGGTCAGCGACAGCGTGTAGCGGCCCGGCCGGTCCAGCAGCCAGCGCCCGCTCACCGTCGTCCCGTCCGGCGCCAGCGCCAGCTCGGACAGGCCGGCGGCGCCGGGTTCGGGCGTAGCGGACAGGCCGAAGGAGACGCTGCCGCCGGGTGCCGTCTGCCTCGCGACCGCGGCCACCGTGGTGCGGATGTCGTCGACGGGCTCGACGAGGGCGAGGCCGGGGTACTGGCGCGCCCCGTCGCGGGCCACCGACAGGCCGACAGTGCCCTGCGACGACGGCGCCAGCGCGCACGGCCTGCCGGTCTGGTTCGTCACGGTCAGGTGGACGGTGAACGCCTCGCCGACCTTGACGGTCTGGGGAGCCGTGACCGACAGCCCGAGCCACGCCGCCCGGGTCGCCGCCGCCGCTCGCTGCTGCCCGCCGGCGGACAGGCCGAGCAGGAACACTCCGACGGCTGCCGCACACAGCAGCTGGCCCGCGAAAGCCAGGGCGGCGGCCAGGCGCGGGATCCGGATCCGGGTCCGGCGGCCGCTCACCTCGTCTCACCGCGACGGAGCCGCCGGGACGCCACGCGCAGCAGCAGGCCGCTGATCAGCAGGCCGGCCGCCGCCGCCAGGAGGGTGCCGGGCGACTCGCCGCCGGTGTTCGGGAGCGTGCCGCGCGCCGCTGCCCGGGATACGGTGCCGGGCGGCGGGGTCGCCGTCCCGCAGCCGGTGTCGGAGACCGGCGCCGCGGCCGTGGCGACCGCGCGGTACGGCGAGGCTCCGCTCTCGCTGGTCGGGCCGGTCACCGCCCCTGCGGTCGGCTCCAGGAAGAGGTACGCGGCGGCCACGAGGGCTGCGACGCGAAGCGGGCGCCGGCCGGAGGCGGTTCGCGAGGACTGGACGGAAATGTCTGGTTGCACTTTGATATTCGAGCGCAACCCTGTGCCGACACCTTGGCGACACGCGGGTGGACGGGTTCGATGTTCGCCCCCGGCGGCCCGCCGGGTCAGTGCGACTCGCGGATGACCTCCGAGCCGCTGGAGCCGACGAGGAAGTCCAGGTCGGCGCCGGTGTCGGCCTGTTGGACGTGGTCGATGTAAAGGCGCTGCCAGCCGCGGCCCGGATCGGCGAAGGCTGCGACGGCCGAGGGGTGCGGGCCGCGGGCCAGGAGTTCGTCGGTGGGCATCTCCACATCGATGCGCCGCGCCTCGACGTCCAGGGTGATGATGTCGCCGGTGCGGACGTACGCCAGGGGGCCGTCGGCAGCGGCCTCGGGGGCGACGTGCAGCACGACGGTGCCGTACGCGGTGCCGCTCATCCGGCCGTCGCAGACGCGCACCATGTCGCGGACGCCGGCTTCCAGCAGCTTCTTCGGCAGCGGCATGTTGGACACCTCGGGCATGCCCGGGTAGCCCTTCGGTCCGCAGCCGCGCAGGACGAGCACCGAGTCGGCGTCGACGTCCAGGGCCGGGTCGTCGATGCGCGCGTGGAAGTCCTCGATGCTGTCGAACACGAGCGCGCGGCCGCTGTGGCGCAGCAGGTGCGCAGAAGCAGCCGCGGGCTTGATCAGGGCACCGTCGGGCGCGAGGTTCCCCTTGAGCACCGCGATGCCGCCCCGCACCACCAGCGGCTCGGCGCGGGTCCGGATGACCTCGGCGTCCCAGGTCGCGGCCTGGTCGAGATAGTCGGCCAGCGGTCGGCCGGTGACGGTCAGCGCCTCGGAGTCCAGCAGTTCCCTGACCTCGCGCAGCACCGCGAGCAGGCCGCCGGCGCGGTGCAGGTCCTCCATCAGGAAGCGGCCGGCCGGCTGGAGGTCCACCAACACCGGAACGCGCGAGCCGATGCGGTCGAAGTCGTCCAGGGTCAGGTCGACGCCGAGGCGGCCGGCGACGGCCAACAGGTGGACGACCGCGTTGGTCGACCCGCCGATGGCGGCGAGCGCCACGATCGCGTTGTGGAACGAGGCCTTCGTCAGGAACGTGCTCGGCCGCCGTGCGGTGGCGACCATCTCGACGGCCAGCCGTCCGGTGCCGTGGGCGGCCTGGAGTAGGCGGCTGTCCGGTGCGGGGGTACCAGCGACCCCTGGTATCACCATGCCCAGAGCCTCTGCCACCAGTGCCATCGTGGAAGCGGTCCCCATGGTGTTGCAGTGCCCACGGCTGCGGATCATGGACGATTCCGAGCGGTTGAACTGCTCCTGGGACAACGTGCCGGCCCGCACCTCCTCCGAGAGCCGCCACACGTCGGTGCCGCAGCCCAACGCGGCGCCGCGGAAGGTCCCGGTCAGCATCGGGCCGCCGGGCACGACCACCGCGGGCAGGTCCACCGAGGCGGCGGCCATCAGCAGGGACGGGATCGTCTTGTCGCAGCCGCCGAGCAGGACCACGCCGTCGATCGGGTTGGCGCGCAGCATCTCCTCGGTGGCCATCGCGGCCATGTTCCGCCACAGCATCGCGGTCGGCCGGACGTTGGTCTCCCCCAGCGAGACCACAGGCATCTCCAACGGAATGCCGCCGGCCTCGTACACTCCATCGCGCACCGACTTCGCCACCTCACCGAGGTGCGCGTTGCACGGGGTCAGGTCGGAGGCGGTGTTCGCGATGGCGATCTGCGGCCGGCCCTCGAAGGCGTCGTCCGGGACGCCGCGCCGCATCCAGGCCCGGTGGATGTAGGCGTTGCGGTCCTGTCCCGCGTACCACTGCGCGCTGCGAAGGCTGTCCATCGGCCCGTCCTGCCAGTCGGTGCGATGATCGCATTTCTGGAACGCCTTGGAGCGTACAGCGTGTGGCCCCCGGCTCCGCCGAACGGCGGTGAACAAACCGCCTTTCGGCGGGGCTGACCAAAGCCCTTCGCCCGATGCCCCCGGCCGCGAAGGGCGACCAAGCTGGCATCATGACCGCGACAGCTCTCCGCCCCGCCGAACCGACGCATCCGGCCGGACGCTCCGAGGCAGGACGAGCAGGACGACTGGCACGACTGGCACGACTGGGACGAACGGCTGCGGACCTGACGGTGTGGTACCTGCGGCTGATGGCGCTGCTCAACCTGGTCGCGGTGCTGTCGGTGCCCTTCCGGCACCAGATCCAGTCCCACAACGACGGCGCGTACTTCACCCCGTACCTGTTGACGGCCGGGTTGAGCTCCGCGTTGCTGTCGCTCCTGCTCGCCGTCGCGATGCGCCGGCGCAAGCGGGCCGCATGGATCGCCAATCTCGTCCTCGCCGGACTGACGTGGCTGTCGATGCTGCTGGCCCTCCTGATCTCCGACCCCGACTACGACGTCCGCCGCCACCCGGCGAACTGGGTGTCCGCCGGCTTCACCGGGCTCTTCGTGGTGGCACTGCTGGCCAGTCGGCGCGAGTTCACCTCCAAGGGCGACCCGTCGAACCCGAGGACCGCGGGGTTGGTCGCGCTCGGCGGCCTGGTGGCCGTCGGCGGGATCGGCGCGCTGCTCGTCCAGGCGACGAACACCACACCGGGTACGGGCTTCCTCGACTGCGTCGGCTACGCCTTCGTCGGCATCGTCACCTTCGCACCCGCCGACCAGCTGCTGGACGTCGCCGTCCCGATCTGGGTGGACGCCGCGATCAACGTGCTGGGTGTGGCGCTGTTCCTGCTGGTGCTGTACGTGGCCTTCCGCAGCCAGCGCGGCAAGGAACTCCTCACGGCAGAGGACGAGACAAAACTGCGGGGCCTGCTGGACCAGCAAGGCACGCGGGATTCGCTGGGGTACTTCGCGTTGCGCCGGGACAAGACAGTGATCTTCTCGCCCAGCGGCAAAGCCGCGGTGGCCTACCGCGTGGTCGGCGGCGTCTCCCTCGCCTCGGGCGATCCCATCGGCGACCCGGAGGCCTGGCCGGGCGCGATCGACGCCTGGCTGTCCGAGGCCCGTGCGCACGCCTGGATACCAGCCGTGATGGGCGCGTCCGAGGAAGCCGGGACGGTGTACGCCCGGCACGGGCTGGACGCGCTGGAGCTGGGAGACGAGGCCATCGTCGAACTGGACCGGTTCACTCTCGAAGGCCGTGCGATGCGGGTGGTGCGGCAGGCGTACAACCGGGTCGCGCGCGCCGGCTACACAGTGCGGATCCGACGTCACGAGGACATCTCCCCGGCCGAAATGGCACAGCTGGTGGCCAAGGCCGACGAATGGCGCGACGGCGCGACCGAGCGCGGCTTCTCGATGGCGCTGGGCCGCCTCGGCGACCCGGCCGACGGCCGCTGCGTGATGGTGGAGTGCCGCGACCGGGAAGGTGAGCTCAAAGCACTGCTGAGCTTCGTCCCGTGGGGTCCGGACGGGCTCTCCCTGGACCTGATGCGCCGGAGCCGGGACACCGAGAACGGCCTGACCGAGTTCATGGTGATCGAGCTGCTGCAGCACACTGACGAGCCGGCGCTGCGACGAGTCTCGCTGAACTTCGCGATGTTCCGATCGGTGTTCGAACGCGGCTCGCGACTCGGCGCCGGCCCCGTACTGCGGCTTTGGCGCGCCGTTCTCGGGTTCTTCTCACGCTGGTGGCAGATCGAAACGCTCTACCGCGCGAACGCTAAATACCGTCCCTACTGGGAACCGCGCTATCTACTCTTCGAGAAGAGCAGCGAGATCCCACGCATCGGCATCGCCAGTGCCCGCGCCGAGGGCTTCATCAGCGCACCGAGCCTTCCAGCGTGGTTCCGACGCCGGAGGACGGGTGCGGGTGCGGGTGCACAGGCTGCTCTGCAGCACCGCGAGCAGCCAGGGCGTTGATGCGCGGAGCGTCGTGCTGTGGCACAGTGACGTCGTTCTATGAACACGAGCGTTCTCAATATGCGGAGACGGTCCGTCACTCGGGGGTGGCTGTAGTGGACGAGCTGGTCGAGGGAGATCCGATTCGGGTCGGGCCCTATGAGCTTCTGGGCATTCTCGGATCCGGCGGTATGGGCCGGGTCTACCTCGGCAGCGATGCGGACGGCGGGCTGGTCGCGGTCAAGGTGATCCACTCCGATCTGGCCCGCGAGCCGGAGTTCCGCCGCCGTTTCGGGCGGGAGATCGAGGCGCTGCGCGCGGTGTCGGGTCCCGGGACGGCCGGTATCGCCGCGATCCTGGACGCCGATGCCGACGCGGCGCGGCCGTGGCTGGCGACGGAACACGTCGCCGGGCCGTCGCTGCACCACGTGGTGGCCGAGTCCGGTGTCCTGGACACGGCGGCGGTGCGCACACTCGGCGCCGCGCTGGCGCGGACGCTGGCGGCCATCCACGCGGCGCAGCTCGTCCACCGGGACATCAAACCGACGAACCTGCTGCTGCCCGAGGAGGGACCGAAGCTCATCGACTTCGGGATCGCGCGGGACCTGCAGGCCAGCACCATCACCAGGACCGGGCTCGCGGTGGGCACACCGCAGTTCATGGCTCCCGAGCAGCTGGATTCGGGCCACAAGACCGGCACGGCCGCCGACGTGTTCGCCCTCGCCGGGCTGCTGGTGTTCGCGGTCTCCGGCAGGGGGCCCTTCGGGGACGGGACTCCCGCACAGCTGCTCTACGCGGTCGTCCACTCCGATCCCGACCTCGGCAGGGTGCCGGCCGAACTGCGGCCGCTGCTGTCGAAGTGCCTGAACAAGGATCCGGACAAACGCCCCACCGCGGCGCGCGTCGCGGAGGAACTGGAACGGCCGCCGGGGGCTCTCGACCCGAATGCCACCGTGCCGGTCGACGACCCCCGGGGTGGCCCGGGCGGCCGACGTCGGGCGCAGCGCGCGGCGCTGGTGGGAGCCGCGACGTTCGTGGCGGTGGCGATCACGGCTGTGGTGATGGTGGACGGCCAGGCGGCCGGCTCGAACAGCGGCAGCGGCCACTCCGCAAAGGGCGCAGCCTTTCCGACGGCGGTCGGAGGGACCGGAGGGACTTCGACCTCTGACACGTCGGCCACGTCCGGTGCGGAAACGTCCCCGACCGCCGCCTCCACCGCGCCGGGCTCGAAGGCGTCTGCGCCCTCGTCGGTCCCCAGCTCGATATCAGGACCCGGATCGCCATCGGGAAGTGCGGTGGGCGGCACCAGTGGCGGCCCGGGCGGCGGACCGACCGGGGGCACCAGCGACGGCGGCCCCGGCCCCACGACGGCCGGGCAGCCTTCCGGAACGCAGCGCAGCAACCCGGTCACACCGACGTCGCGAGTGGCGAGCCCACCGCATACGCCGCCGTCGACATCCCACGCGCCTTCGCCCCCGCCGTCCGCGGGCGGCGCACCGGGCTCCGTGACCGGTGTCGCGGCACCGCCGGCCTCCCCGTTCATCACGATGACGGTCTCATGGTCCGCCGATCCCGGGGCGACCAGCTACGTCGTGAAGTACACCGAGTCGCTTCGTCCAGGTTCGCAACCTGTCACGGCGACGGGTACCAGCGTCACGCTCAACGTCATCCCGCAGGAGACCGTCTGCATCCAGGTGCAGGCAGTGAACTCCGCCGGCGCGTCCGCCTGGTCCCCGTCCAGCCCGGTCTGCGTTCTGAACTGGACCCAGTGAGCGATCACGGCTCCGGGCACGCCTAGCGCTCGACGGTGCGCGCGAGAATGCCCAGGGTCGCGCGCAAGGCCGCCTCGGGGATCACGGGGAAGATGTCCGCCTCGCGCCACTTCTCGTGGATCTCGCTCCAGTCGTAGTACGAGGTCACGAGGGTGCCGAGGTCGGAGGGCTCCAGCAGGTAGCCGTAGAGGTGGCGGATCGGCGGCTGGAGCCGGCCGATCACCGTCCACTCGAGCTGGGTGTCCTGCTCGAACCGGGTGATGGTCACGGTCACGTCGTACTTGCCGTACGGGTAGTCGTTGAGCGCCTCGCGGTCCATGTGCACGACGAACTCGTCCCCCACCGCGCCGACCGGGTCGCCGTCAGCGGACTGCAGCATGCCCGAGCTGTCGATGGCCACATGGCCCCGAGGGTCGCAGAGCAATGCGAAGACCTCGCTCGGCGGCGCGGCGACCTGGCGCCGGACCTCGAAACGTTCTTTGTTCGCCATCCGGGCATTCTATGGCCGACGCGGGAAAATGCAACTTCTTATTGTAACGGCCGACCTTGAGGACCCCTCCTCTGCGAATCCGCGGTTTCACCGATAGGGTCCTCACCAGGTCAAGCCATGATTACAAGGGGTAATATCAATGTCCTCTCGCCCGCATATATCCGCGGTATTCGGTGCCGCGTGTATCGCGCTGCTGATCGCCGGGTGCTCGAGTTCGGGCACCGTCGGCGGGGACGCGTCGTCGAACAGCGCCGTGGGCGGTCTCACCGGCGGGAACTCGGCTGGGAGCGACGGGAGCGACGCCGGCTGTTCCGAGGCGATGCAGGCGATTCAGAACGCTGAGAAGGCTCAGAGCTCTACCGACCTGCAGGCGGTCCTGAAAGTCGCCAACACCTCGATCAGCCAGCTGCGAGACGCCGCGCAAACCACCCGGAAGCCGGGCGGCAAGGATGCGATGAACAAGGTCGCCGACGACATCCAGACTGTCGTGAGCCAGGCGGAGAGCGGCCAGCAGCCGTCGCCCCGGCAGGCGCTCGCCGACGCGCAGGTCGTGGCGGGCATCTGCGGGTCGTGACGCGGCCCGGTTCGGCTCCCGAGGCTGCCGGAAAACCGCAGGTCGGCAGGCCTGTCTCGCAGTAGACTGAGGCGGTGGACCATGAGCAGATCATCACCCGCGCCGCCGCGCTCAACTCGTGTACCGGTACCGGCACCGGCAAGCAGGAGAGCGAGAGCGACGCCGAGGAGCGCTGGCGCCTGATCGGCGAGCTGCATCGAAGCACCGGCCGCGACGCGTTCGAAGCGGTCCTGGCGGCGGCGGCCTCGGACGAGCCCGCACGCCGCCTGGTCGCGCTGGACGCGCTCGGGCAGATCGGCTACGCGACGGGCCGCCCCTACGCGGAGGAAACGTTGCCCGTGCTCATCGGCGCGGCCGGCGACGATGACGCCCGAGTCGTCGCGTCCGCGGTCACCGCCCTCGGGCACGTCGGCGACGCTCGGGCCCTGCCCGCGGTGCTCCGCCAGGTCGGGCACGCGAGCGACGAGGTCCGCTTCGCCGCGGCGGTCGCGCTGCCGTCGCTGACCGGTGCCGACGAGCCGGGCGCCGTGGTCGCCGAAGGCACCGGCGCCGCGGTCACCGAAGCCCTGATCGCCCTGACCCGCGACCCGGATCCCGAGGTACGCGACTGGGCCACGTTCGGCCTCGGCACCCAACTCGACGCCGACGGCCCCGAGATCCGCGAAGCCCTCGCCGCCCGCCTCGACGACGACTACGACCAGGCCGCCGAAGAGGCCGTGGCGGGCCTGGCCCGGCGCGGCGATCCGCGGGCGGCCGCCGCACTGCTCGACCAGCTGCGGCAGCTGGCGGACGACGATTCCATCCTCCCCGGAACCCTGCTGTTCGAGCTCGCCGCCGCGTCGCCCACGACGGACGCACTGCCGTTGCTGCGCCGCTTGTGGCAGCGCCGGAACGACTTCGAGCCGGCCGCCAGGCAGCGGCTCGCCGAGGCGATCGAAGCGCATACAGCCGGCTCGCCTGACCTTGACCGCGAGTCCTGACGCCGCCCTCACTCCGCCATATGCCGCCGCCGCAGCTCCCCGCACAGCCCCACCAGAGCCCGCGCCCGCGCGAACTCGGTCGGCGTGAAGTCCAGCGCCTCCCGCGTCACCAGCAGGGCGCCGCCACCCGGGTCGGCGAGCGTGATCAGCGTTCCGACGCACGACGCCTCCTGCACCTCGCGCGGGTCCCACGTCACCGCGCACTGCCCGAACAGATCGTGCAGCGCCACCGGGAGGCCCGCGTCGCCGGAGGCCAGCCGCGCCGCCAACGTCAGCACGCGCGCCGGAGCATCCGTGAGGTCGTCGCGCGCGGCACGGTCGATCAGCGAGACCTCCGCGCCCCCAGCCGCGACGGCCCCGGCGAGCGTCGCAGCGTCGACAGTCGGCGGCACGTCGACCAGGAACTCGTCCAGCACGCCCTCGCCCAGGGGGTGTACCTGGAGCCCCACGATGTTCGCGCCGACCCCGGCCAGCCGATCGCAGACCGCCGCCAGGCTTCCCGGCCGGTCGCGGACCGCGGCCCGGATGCGCCACAGGTTCAGGTCGTCGTGCCATTCAGCGAGCGCCTCGTCCACGGCGTCGGCGCCGCGTACCGAGACGAACGGGGTGTGCGCGCGTAATCGCCCCGGGCCGTGCGCACGCCACCACCACTGCAACACCAGCGCCGCCAACAACGCCGCGCCGAGGGCGATCAGCAGCAGCCAGCCGTAGTGCCGGCGGCCCAGCACCTCGGTGAACAGCCCCGCGGTGCCGACGGCGAGGAAGAGCACTGCGAGCTCGATGATCTCCCGCCGCCAGCTCCACTCCGGACGGCGACGGGTACGGCCGGGTTCGCGACGAGAAGTCCTCATACCCCGACTGTGCCCGGGCCCTGTTGCAAGATCAGGTCCGGCTCGTCACAGGCGCGTGAAGCGCGTGCACAGGCCCGGGAAACAAGCCATACGCCGAGCGTCAGGCGGCCGTCGAGCGCCCGAGAAAAGTCAGCTCGCCGGGGTCGGGGACGGAGATCTCGTGGAACCCGATGCGGTCGTAGAAGGCGCGCGCGCCGGTGTTCGCAGAGGACATCACCAGGTGGACCCGCTCTACGCCGGCCTTCTCAAGCGCCGCGAACAGCATGGCAAGCAGGGTCCTGCCATACCCGTGCCCCTGATACCCGGGCAGCAGATCAATGTGCAGATGCGCCGGGTAGTCGGCGAGCGCCGGATTCACCATCAGCTCCGGGTGGTGCAGGACGTGGGTCATCACCGCGTCGGGCGTGCCCGGCTCCCCGCCCGGCAGCGGATGCTGCGCGGCGACCGTGGGCAGCCACTTGTCCCGGAACTCCTGCGCGAACCGCGCGGTGTCGCTGGTGCCGAGCACATACCCGACCGCTTGTCCGCCGTCGTCGAGCACGAAGGCGAGATCCGGCTCCAACGTGGCATAGGGCCCGGCGAAGATGTCCGGCAGCAGCGTCTGGTCCCGATAGACCCCACGCGCGTCGCCGCCGGCGGCACCGGTCCGCATGCAGATGTCGTAGAGCGCGTCGCGGTCTTCGGGCCGGTAGGGACGGATGGCGGGTGTGATCACGTCCTCACGGTAGCGCGGCGCCCTGACAGCCTAAGAACAAGCCCCCCGCGTAGCCTGCTCCGCGACCAACCCCGAAACCCGCACCTTGCACAGATGCGACTCGTCCAGCACCTTGTGCCGATGCGACCAGGGCTGCCGCATGTCCGGCGTATAAAGATGCGGCGCCACGCCGTAGCGCTTCGCGTGATACAGCGCTATGTCCGCGCACCGCAGCACGTCGGAGAACGCGTCCCCGGACTCCGGCACCGCGATCCCCGCCGACGCGCTGGGCACCAGGGTCACCGACCGTGTCTCGTCCAGCTTCAGATACTGCGGCACGCTCAGCGCCCCCACGATCGTGCGCACGTCCCGCACCACGGCCGCCGGCTCCGTGCCCGGCAGCAGCAGCACGAACTCGTCCCCGCCGAGCCGGAAAGCGCGCGCGCCGACGTCCCGGCACGCCGCCGCCAGCCGCTCCCCGACCGTCACCAGGTGCGCGTCGCCGACCTGGTGGCCCCAGGTGTCGTTCACCGTCTTGAAGTCGTCCAGGTCCAGCAGCGCCGCCGCGGGCGGCCGTCCGGCCTGCGCGGCGTGCTGGAAGTGCTGTCGCGCCGCGGTCCGGTTGGGCAGCCCGGTGAGCGCGTCGTGGTGCGCGAGCCAGCGGGCGTGGGCGGCCTCGCCGGCCGCGCGTCTGAGCCGGCGGCGCATGGCGGCCAGGCCCGCGAGGAAGCCGGACGCTCCCGCGGACGGGGCCGTCAGCAACGCGACAAGTGCGGAGTCCACCGGGGATCCCAGCGCCTTCAGTCCGTGCGGCGGTGCGGCGCCACGGTCCGGCCGTCGGGCAGCAGCTCACCGGTGTCGTCGAACTGGACCACGCCGTTGCACAGCAGCCCCCACCCCTGTTCGGGGTGGCTGGCGACCAAGTGAGCGGCCTCACGGTCCGGAGCTTCGAAAGTCGGGCACGGCGGGGTGTGGTCGCACGTGCGTTGGGTAGGAAGGACAGTGCTGCCAGTACTTCGACTCGCTGCGTCGGCGTCCTTCGTGGCGATCATGTTGGCCTCCTGCGTGGCCGGCCTTTCCGCACCGGGTGTGTGGGGCGATTGCGGGTGGGAAGCGCTAGACGCCTCCACCCATGAGGTTCGCCGTCCCCCTGGTAGAGATCAATAAGTATCCAATTTTGCAGGGGTACGTAATTTATTCAACCCCTGTGCCGTCCCCGTTCCCTAAGAACCTCGCGGACGTCTCCCCTGGTGGTCCCCAGTTTCCGCAGCATCCGGGCGACGTGCTGCTCCACGGTGCGCGGGGACAGGAACAGCGCCTCGGCGATGTCGTGGTTGGTCGCGCCGCGCGCCACGAGCTCGGCGACCTGGCGTTCGCGGGGGCTCAGCTCGTCGCCGTAGCCGCGGCGGCCGCGCCCCGGCGGCCGGGCCAGGCCCAGGTCGTGGAGGGTGTGACGGCAGCGCGCGGCGTCGTAGGCGGCGCCGAGGTGCTCGTATTCGGCCAGCGCCTCGTTCAGCCGGGCGGTGGCCGCCTCGCCGTCGCGGGCCGCGCTCAGGACGGCCCCGAGCTGTTCGGACGTGCGGGCGACCTCATAGGGACGCCCGATGTCGGACCACAGGCAGCGCGCGGTCTCGAAGTCCTGGATCGCGCTCGCGGGATCGGTCGCGCCCAACAGCAGTCCGCGCGCTACATGGAACTCGGCCGTCGCAGCCGGCGCGTCCCGTCCCCGCAGCCCCGCTTCGACGTCGGCGACGAGCTGTTCGGCGGCCTCCCGGCGGCCGCAGGCCAGGGCCGCCTCGACGGCGACCGGGACCAGACCGGTCCCCCGGGCCCAGGCCTCGGCCCAGCGCAGCGTCATCACCGCCGGTTCGGCGACCGCCCAGGCGTCGTGCCCGGCGGCGGCGACGGCCGCGCCGGTGGAGCGGGTCGCCCCGCTGGCGACGACGGCCGAGAGCCGGACGGCGATCAGCCCGGCGGCGGCCCGCAGCGCTCCGGTGACCTGCGACTCGACGTCCCCGTACGCGGCTGCGGAGGTGAACAGCTCGGCGGCGCGGTTGCGCAGCCCGCGCGCGGCGGCGACCTGCCCGACCACGAGCGCTTCGTCCATCCTGGCCATGGCGATGTCGGGGTACTCGGCACACAGCGCGGTGAAGCGGTTGTCGATGTCGGCCCAGTCCCCGGCCAGAGCGTCGAGCCGGAGCAGCGCGATCCGGCTGTAGGACTCCATGTAGGGATAGCTGACGCGCCGCGCGAGGTCGCGGCTCTCGTTCAGCATCCGGGCCGCGCGCCGGTCGTGGCCGAGTTCGATCGCGATCTCGCCGGTGTTGTAGAGCGCGCGGACGGTCTGGCGCATCTCCTCGTCATTGTCGCTGGATCGCGGCAGCTGCTCGGTGAGTTCCCAGACGCTCGGATCGCCCTGCCGAGCCAGCAGCGTCAGGCGCGTGGCCTGGACCGCGGCGTGCACGGCCGGACCGGGGCTGAGCGCGGCCTGCGCCTCGGCGCGCTCGACCCATGCCCACGCCTGCTCGGCGCCGCCGTCACGCTCGTTCATGGCCAGCGCGATCATCGCGCGGGCCGCGCGGTCCGGCCGTTCGGCCAGCTCCTCGGCGGCGCGCGCCACCTCCTGGAACCCGGCCCGGTCGCCGGCGTGGCTGACCATGAGCAGCCCCAGCGACAGCCGGACCTCGCCGCGCGCCGTCGTCGGCAGCCGGGGGTCGGCCAGGATCCGGCGCAGCGCGCGGGCGTCGGTGACGTAGTCGACGCCGTTGACCGCGATCCCGGCGAGCGCCAGGGCGGCGTGCGAGCGGCGGTCGCCGGAGATGCCGGGCTGCTCCAGGATCCGGTGCAGCAGCGCGGCGGCGGTGCCGGAGTCGCCGAGCGAGACCGCCTGGTCCGCCGCCGCTTCGGCGCGGTCCAGCCAGGAGTTCGGGTCGCCGAGCTGCATGCTGTGGTGCGCGATCTGGACCAGCGGCGGCGGGGTCTGGGTCTCCAGGACGGCGATGGCGCGGCGGTGCAGGCGGCTGCGCAGCGGGCCGGGCATCTGCTCGTAGGCGACGCGCTGGGCCAGCATGTGCCGGAAGTAGTAGCGGTCGGTGTCGGTCTCCTGCAGGACCGCGACCCGCAGCGCCTCGGTCAGGCCGCGGGCGGCCTGGTCCGGTTCCAGGTCCGCGACCTGGGCCAGCAGCTGCTCGGGCGCCGGGACGTCCAGGACGGCGGCGGCTTCGACGACGGTCCGGGCCGGGGCGGACAGGGCGCTGAGGCGTTCGGTGAACGCCTCGCGCAGCCCGCGGGGCACCTCGGCGTGCGCGAGGTCGTCGATCAGGTCGCCGCCGGGGCCGGGGTCCGTGCCGGGGCCGCGCTCGGACAGCGTGATCAGGTCCTCCTCGGCGGCCAGCGGCAGGCCCTCGCTGCGCTGGTACAGGGCGCTGCCCAGCTCGGGGGTGGCGTGCTTGCCGAGCGCGTCGTGGGCCAGGGCCAGCACGTCGGAGCCGGACAGCGGGTTGAGGTGGATCGCGGCGCCGCTGACCCCCGGCTGGCGCCGGTAGGAGGGGCCCAGGACCGACACGCCCGGCGGCAGGTCCTCGTCGCGGTAGGTGAGGACCAGGCTGAGCTGTTCGGGCATGTCGCGGGTGAGCAGCAGGAGCAGTTCGCGGGTAGCCTCGTCGATCCAGTGCGCGTCCTCGATGACCAGGACCGTCGAGCCCAGGCCGGCCAGGAACGAGCGCAGGCCGTTGACCAGCTGGTAGCGCTTGGCGTGGGCGTCGGCGGCCGGTGCGGGCGGGGCCGGGAGCCGGTCGGCCAGATCGGGCAGCAGCGGCGCCAGCGCGCCGACGCTCGGCGGGATGTCGGCGGCCGACGGGAGCCGGTCGCCGGCCTTGCGCAGCGCGTCGATGACCGGTCCGTAGGGGTACGGTTCGCGCAGCGGGTGGCACAGCCCGGTCAGGACCCGGCCGCCGGCCGCGGCGACAGCTCCGGCGGCCTCGTGCACCAGGCGGGACTTGCCGATGCCGGCCTCGCCCTCGACCAGGACCACGGCCGGCGGGTGCCGGACGGCGGCCAGCAGCAGGCCGATCTCGCGTTCGCGCCCGACGAAGGCGAAGCCCGCGCCCGACCACGCCACGGTCTCGGTGTGGTCCGGGGCGTGCCGGGAGGAAACCGCCACGTGATCACCCGTCCAGATTCCCTCCAAAGTAGATCACGCGGTGGTCTTTGGCTACGCGGGTTGCGCAGGGGCTCCGCAGAGGCTCGCCAGGGGTTCTCCAGAGGCTTCCTCAAGCCTCCGCAGTGCGCGTCTTGAGGTCCGCCTCGGTGATTTCCCGCAGCACGCGGCACGGCGTCCCGACCGCGACCGTCATCGCCGGAATGTCCCGGCTGACGACGCTGCCGGCCCCGATCACCGATCCATAGCCGATGCGCACCCCCGGCAGCACCACGGCGTTGCTCCCGATCCAGACCTTGTCCTCAATGACGATCGACTCCGAGAACCGGCCGAAGTCCGCGCGACGCGCCGGGTGCACCGGATGGCCGGTGGTGGTCAGGGTCACGCTCGGCGCGATCATGACGCCGTCGCCGATCCGGATGTCGACGTCGTCGACGAACGTCAGGTTCACGTTGCCGAAGAAGTCGTCGCCGATGTGCACGTTGCTGCCGAACCCGGCGGCGAACGGCGGCAGCAGGACGGTGCGCGCACCGACCGAGCCGAAGATCGCCTCCAGCAGGGCCCGCCGTTTGTCCGGTTCGCTCGGTGGAGTGTGGTTGTACTCGAATATCTCATCGGTGCGGCGCCGCGAGGCCTGGAAGGCGGCTTCTGTCTCGGTATAGACGAGTCCCTTCGCGATGCGCGCCAGGACTAGTTCCTCATCATGCTGCGACACGGCAGAACACTCCGTTCTTTGCTCTGTATGTGGATCTACGGGCCTGCGGCAGAGGATTGACTCCTATTGGCAAGGCTCGCATATTCCCGGTGGGGGCTGTCGCTCCCGTTCATCCACCACCGGGAGGCAATATGTACGATCGTGTTCCCCCGTCCGTCGCGAGATTCCTGCGGCGCTCCGGCGTCCGCGTCGCGGCGCTCGGCGCGGCGTTCGCTCTCGTCCTGGCGTTCGGCGCGCCGGCGAGCGCCGCGACCGGCAGCGCGGCGGTGGCTCGCGGGGCCCGGCCGACCCTCGCCCCGATCGTCCCGTTCGGGTGCGCCAAGGTCGTCAAGGGCCAGGCGCAGTGCCTGGGACGGGGACGGCTCGCGCCGAACACCACCGGCAGCCCGACCAGCTCCGGGCTCAAACCTTCGGACCTGATATCGGCGTACAAGCTCAGCGGCACGAGCGGGGCCGGGCGCACGGTGGCGATCGTCGACGCCTTCGACGACCCCAACGCCGCCTCGGACCTGGCCGCCTACCGCAGCGCGTACGGCCTTCCGGCCTGCACCGCCGCGAGCGGCTGCTTCCAGAAGGTGAACGGTAACGGGGCGGCCTCGCCGCTGCCGACGGCGGACTACGGCTGGGCCGAGGAGGAGAGTCTGGACCTGGACATGGTCTCGGCGATCTGCCCGGGCTGCCGGATCCTGCTGGTGGAGGCGGCCGGCGCGGACACCACGTCGCTGACCACCGCCGAGGACACCGCCGCGGCGAACCCGGCCGTGGTGTCGATCTCCAACAGCTGGGGCGCGGCCGAGGACAGCTCGACGCTGGCCGCCGACTCGCACTTCAACCACCCCGGCAAGGCGATCACCGCCAGCTCCGGCGACGGCGGCTACGGCGTGCTGTGGCCGGCGGCCTCGCCGTACGTCACCGCGGTCGGCGGCACCAGCCTGAGCACCGCCTCGAACGCCCGCGGCTGGACCGAGACCGCGTGGTCCGGCGCCGGCAGCGGCTGCTCGACGCAGGAGCCGAAGCCGGCGTGGCAGACGGACACCGGGTGCGCGCACCGGACGGTCGCGGACGTGTCCGCGGTCGCCGACCCGAACACGGGCGTGGCCGTCTACGACACCGCGAACAGCTGCGGCGGCGGGGCGTTCTGCGACCTGCTGCTGTCCCTGGGCCTGGCCACCGGCGCCGACGGCTGGGTGCAGGTCGGCGGGACCAGCGCGTCCTCGCCGATCATCGCCTCGGTCTACGCGCTGGCCGGGAACACCGCCACGGTCCAGTACGGCCACCAGCCGTACACGAACCCCGGCGCGCTGTTCGACGTGACCAGCGGGTCGAACGGGACCTGCACGCCGACGTACCTGTGCACCGCCGGAGCTGGCTACGACGGGCCGACGGGGCTGGGGACGCCGAACGGGACCGGGGCGTTCTAGCCCGATCTACTGGAAGTGCGAGGGGCGGTGCCGAACTCGGCACCGCCCCTCGCGTGCTGCGATTCTCAGCTCTTGGTCAGGGCGTCGGTGATGCCGCCGTCCCAGGAGACAGTCAGGGTTTTGTGATCCGCGGACAGCGTCGCGCTCCCAGTCTGCCGGTCGGTGTTGCCGTCCTGGCAGGTCAGCAGCAGGAGCTGGCCGTCGAAGGAGCCGGGACAGTCGTGCGGCGCCTTCAGCTCGGCCTGGTCGCGGGTCACCGTCAGCGTGACCGCGGTACCGCTCGTGGTCCCCTTCCAGGTGCCGTTGTAGACGCCGCAGTCGCCGTTCGCCGGCGTCGGTGTGCAGGGTTGCGATGCACCGGTACTGGTGCTGGTGCTGGCGCCGGTGCTGGTTCCGGCACCGGCCTGCGGACCCGGCGCGCCGCCGACCGTGCCGCTGCTCGAACAGGCGCTCAGCAGGAGTCCGGCCGCCGCCGCGGCGGTGGCCAGTGCTGTGACTCGTCCGCGTTCGCGCATCGGCGCCCCTCCTGCCGTCGGCGTGCGGGATGCGCGCCGGGTTCACGCGACACACCTTCGCCGACAGCGGAGGCGCATGTCATCGTCCTGGCAGTCGAGCTTCAGGTCCTACCAGCGTTGTAGGTCCGACGACAGTTCGTACCAGCAGATGACGCAGCGGACTCAGCAGCGTCAGAACCCCCTCGCCAGCCGGTAGTACGCCTGGTTCCACCGCTGCTCCCGCTCGAACTGCCGCACCCGCGTCTCCTCGTCGATGACCAGCAGCTCGACCCCGACGATCTCGGCCAGGTCGCGCAGCACCTCGGTGCTCAGCGCCGAGGAGTACACCGTGTGATGCGGCGCGCCGGCGATGAGCCAGGCTTCTGCGGAGGTGCGCAGGTCCGGTCGGGGCGCCCAGACGGCGCGCGCCACCGGCAGGTTCGGCAGCGGCTCGGGCGGGGCGATGGTGTCGATCTCGTTGGCGACCAGGCGGAAGCGGTCGCCGAGGTCGGACAGGCCGGCCACGAACGCCGGGCCGGGGGCCGCGTCGAAGACCAGGCGGACCGGGTCTTCGCGGCCGCCGATGGACAGCGGGTGCAGCTCCAGTTTCGGACGGCCGGCCGCGATGCTGGGACAGACCTCGAGCATGTGCGCGCCGAGCACCAGGCCGCGGTCGCCCTCCAGGTGGTAGGTGTAGTCCTCCATGAAGGACGTGCCGCCGGGCAGTCCGACCGCGGCGGCCTTCAGCGCCCGCAGCAGCACCGCGGTCTTCCAGTCGCCCTCGCCGCCGAAGCCGTAGCCGTCGGCCATCAGGCGCTGCACCGCCAGGCCCGGGAGCTGGCGCAGGGCGCCGAGGTCCTCGAAGTTCGTGGTGAAGGCGCCGAAGCCGCCGTCGGCGAGGAACCGGCGCAGTCCCGCCTCGATGCGCGCGCCGTAGCGCAGCGATTCGTGCCGATCGCCGCCGGGCAGCAGCTCCGGGGCGATGTCGTACAGGTCCGGGTACTCGGCGACGAGCTCGTCGACCGCCTCCTGCGGGGCATGCTCGACCGCCTCGGCCAGCGCGTTGACGCCGTGGCCGTTCACCGACACGCCGAACGTCAGCTCGGCCTCGACCTTGTCGCCCTCGGTGACCGCGACGTCCCGCATGTTGTCGCCGAAGCGTGCCAGGCGCAGCGTGCGCAGGGCGGCGGCGGCCAGGGCGGCGCGCGACCAGTCGCCGACGCGGGAGGTGACCGTGGGATCGGAGACGTGCCCGAACACGGTCTTGCGCGGCACGCCGAGCCGGCTCTGCACATACCCGAACTCGCGGTCGCCGTGCGCGGCCTGGTTCAGGTTCATGAAGTCCATGTCGATGCCGGCCCACGGCAGCGCGCGGTTGGCCTGGGTGTGCAGGTGCAGCAGCGGCTTGCGCAGCGCGTCCAGGCCGGCGATCCACATCTTGGCCGGGGAGAACGTGTGCATCCAGGCGATCACGCCGACGCAGTCGTCGTCCGCGTCGGCCTCCAGCATCACCCGCCGGATCGCGGCGCTGTCGGTGAGCACCGGGCGCCAGGAGATCGGCACGGGTATCGCGCCGTCGGCGTCCAGGGCCGCGGCGACCTCGCGCGACTGCTCGGCGACCTGCCGCAGCGTGTCCTCGCCGTACATGCCCTGCGAACCGGTGAGGAACCAGATTTCGGCGGTCATCGCTGTGCGTCTCCCTGTGAGGCGGACCGGTCCGAGGACTGGCCGTAAACGTTCTGATAGCGGTCGTACAGCGAGGCGATGTCCTGCTCCCCGATGGGCAGCGGCCGGCCGTGCGCGCGGGCCAGATGGACCGTGCGGGCCACGTCCTCGGTCATCACGGCCGCCTTGACCGCGGCCTTGGCGCTCTCGCCGACGGTGAACACACCGTGGTTGCGCATGAGCACGGCCGGGGAGTTGCTGCCGGACAGGGTCTCGACGATGCCGCGGCCGATCGAGTCGTCGCCGATCAGCGCGAACGGTCCGACCGGGATCTCCCCGCCGAACTCGTCGGCCATCGCGGTCAGCACGCACGGCACCGGCTCGCCGCGCGCCGCCCAGGCCGAGGCGTAGGTGGAGTGGGTGTGCACGACGCCGCCGACCTCGGGCAGGTGCCGGTAGACGTAGGCGTGCGCGGCGGTGTCGGAGGACGGCGCGAGGTCCCCTTCCACCACGTCGCCGTCGAGGTCGCAGACGATCATGTTCGCCGGGGTCAGGTCGTCGTAGGCGACGCCGGAGGGCTTGATGACCATCAGGTCCGCCCCCGGCACGCGCGCCGAGACGTTGCCCGCGGTCCACACCACGAGCTGGTAGCGAACCAGCTCGGCGTGCAGGTCGCAGACCTCTCGGCGGATCCGGGCTATGTCGGTGCTCACTGTGCTCGGCCTTTCTCAGAGGCAGGGTCGGAGGCGAGGGCGGCGTTGCGGATCTTGCGCAGGCGGTGGAGCGCTCCCCCGCTGCCACCGCTGTGCTGATGGTCGTCAAAGCCGAACGCGTCATGGAGCGCGCGGTACTCGGCGAACAGCACGTCGTAGGCGTCGGCGCGCGCCGGGTCCGGGACGTAGGCGGCGGCCTCGCACGCGCCCATCGCCTCGGCGGCGGCCGGGACGTCCGGGTACGCCCCGGCGGCGACGGCGGCGTGGATCGCCGAGCCGAGCGCCGGGGCCTGCTCGGACACCGCGACCGAGACCGGCCGGCGCAGGATGTCGGCGTAGAGCTGCATCAGGAAGCTGTTCCGCTTCAGGCCGCCCGCGACCACGAACTCGGCGACCCCGACGCCGCCGGCTTCGAAGGCCTCGACGATGACGCGGGTGCCGAAGGCGGTGGCCTCCAGCAGCGCGCGGTAGACCTCCTCGGGGCGGGTGGCCAGCGTCAGCCCGATGACCACACCGGACAGGTCGTGGTCGACCAGGATCGAGCGGTTGCCGCCCATCCAGTCCAGGGCGACCAGGCCGTGGCCGCCGACCGGCTGGTGCTCGGCGGCCGCGGTCAGCGCGTCGTGGTCCTGGCCGGTCAGGCGGGTCCACCAGGCGAAGATGTCGCCGACCGCGCTCTGCCCGGCCTCGTAGCCGTAGTAGCCGGCGCTGATGCCGCCGTCCACGACCCCGCAGATGCCCGGGACGTCGGCCAGGATCGGGCTGTTGAGGACGTGGCAGGTGGAGGTGCCCATGATCGCCAGCAGCTTGCCGGGTTCGACGGCGCGCGCCGCCGGGGCGGTGACGTGCGCGTCGACGTTCCCGGCGGCGACCGCGATACCGGCAGGCAGGCCGGTCCACTTCGCGGCGCGCTCGCTGAGCCCGCCGACGCGGGAGCCGAGGGCGGCCAGGCCGCCGGGGTGCTCCAGGCGGGTGGTCGCGAAGTCGGCGAAGCGCGGGTCGAGGGCGGCCAGGAAGTCAGTGGACGGATAGGAGCCGTCCTGGAAGATCCCCTTGTATCCGGCGGTGCAGGCGTTGCGGGACTCGGTGCCGGTCAGTTCCCAGACGATCCAGTCGGCGGCCTCGATCCAGCGTTCGCAGTGGTCGTAGACGTCCGGCGCTTCCTGGAGGACCTGGAGCGCCTTGGCGAACTCCCACTCCGAGGACTGCTTGCCGCCGTAGCGCGGTGCCCAGGCCTCGCCGCGCTCGGCGGCCAGGGCGTTGATCGCGTCGGCCTGGCCCTGCGCGGCGTGGTGCTTCCACAGCTTCGGCCAGGCGTGCGGCACCCCGGCCAGGCCCTCGACCTCGCACAGCGGCGTGCCGTCGGCCAGCGCGGGCAGCACGGTGCAGGCGGTGAAATCGGTGGCCAGGCCGATCACCGCGGCGGGGTCGACGCCGCCGGCGGCCAGGGCCGCGGGGACCGCGCCGCGCAGCACCTCGCGCCAGTCCTCAGGGTTCTGCAACGCCCAGTCCGGCGGGAGCGGGCCGGTGCCGTCCGGGAGCCGGTGGTCGATGACGCCGTGCCGGTACTCGACGACCGCGCTGCCGACTTCCCGGCCGTCGGCGACGCGGACCACGACGGCGCGCCCGGACAGCGTGCCGAAGTCGACGCCCACGACGTACTGCTCGATGTTAGCGGTAACACTGCTCATGGTCGGACGCGATCCCTCCGCGGTTCCTCATGCGTTGGCTGGTGAAACTGGTCAGGTACGCCGCGCGGTACTGCGGCGCACCACGAGCTCGGTGGGTATGACCGCCGCGGTCGGCGTGGCCGGCTGGGCGCCGCCGATCTGGTCCAGCAGCAGCGCCATGCTGCGGCGGCCGAGCGCGGCGAAGTCCTGGCGCACGGTGGTCAGCGGCGGGGTGAAGAAGGCGGCCTCGGGGATGTCGTCGTAGCCGATGACGCTCACGTCCTCCGGCACCCGCCGCCCGGCCTCGTGCAGCGCCAGCAGCACACCGAGCGCCAGCTGGTCGTTGGCGGCGAACACCGCGGTCACCGCGGGGTCGGCGGCCAGCAGCTTGCCGCGCTCGTAGCCGGAGGCCGCGCTCCAGTCCCCGGGCAGCGGCTCCGGCACCGGCGCCCCGGCCGCGGTCAGCGCGTCACGCCAGGCACGCTCGCGCTCGCGCGCCTCGCTCCAGTCCGCGGGGCCGGTGAGGTGGTGCACCGTGGCGTGGCCGAGGTCCAGCAGGTGCCGCACTGCCGCGAGCGGACCGTCGTACTGGTCCACGGTCGCCGAGGCCACGGTCTGCGCCGCGGACAGCGCGACCACCGGCAGCATGCCGGGCAGGTGCCGCACCACCTGGTCGGCCGGGACGTGCCCGGGGATGAGGATGATGCCGTCCACGCCCTGCCCGCGCAGCCGGTCGGCGGCCTCAGCCACCGAGCGCCGGCTGGGCGAGGCCAGGCCCATGACGGAGACGAAGTAGTCGGCGTCCCGGGCACTGCTCTCGATAGCGCTGACCATGGAGGCGGGACCGAACAGCGTGGTGTCGAAGCTGACCACCCCGATGGTCCGCGAGGACCCGGTGGCCAGCGCGCGCGCGATGGCGTTGGGCCGGAAGTCCAGCTGCGCGGCCGCGGCCAGCACCTTGGCCCGGGTCTCGGCACTGACCCGCGGGTGGTCCTTGAACACCCGCGACACCGTCTGGTGCGAGACCCCGGCCAGCTCGGCCACATCCCGCAACCCCGGCCGGCCGCCGCCGCGCACCGCCTCGACAGGCCGCACCCGCTCACTGGTCACTCGACCGCTCTCCTCGTCCTCGCGCCCACCGGCCCCGTCGCCCGCCATCCGCGCAGCTTATCGAGCCGCCGCGGCCCACCGCTCGGCCCGCGCGCCACGGACCGCCACGGACAGCCACGGCGGCCGGGATCAGATCCTTGACCAGCATGACGCGCTCGCCGGGCGCGCTCGGCAGCGACATGCCGTCGGCGGCCGACAGCGCGCTTGCTGAGGTTCACGTCGCTCCTTCGGGCAGGTCTGAGGCGGATGTCAGGGGCGCCAGTGGGTGGGATTTCGTCCAGGAGGAGTCGCCGCTGTCGACGACGGCTTCGTGGGACGAGAGTGTTACCGGTAACTCAAGGGCTGTCAAGGGCCCGGCGGGATGCGCGAGGTCAGGCCGGGGCGCAGGTTAAGGGCTGGTGTTGTCGGTGGCACGGCTCGGTGTGCGGGTGGTGGGCGGCGACCGAGACCGGCAGCCGCCACCGTCGCTTGGTGCGCGAGTCGGGCGGGGCAGCATTTTGTGGCGCTGCTGACCTATGTGTGGGTGCTGGTGGCGGGTGCGGTTTGTTTGTGGATTGACAGTCAAAGGCCTTTTTTGACGGCTTCGCAGGGCTTTAAGAAGGATCCGCTGGGTGGCGCAGTTCGGTGGTGTGCCGGTGGTTGCGCTGGCGGCTGGCGGTGGTGCTGGGCACGACCGCGCGCGGGTCCGAGTCACTGCGCACACGTTTGGTCTGGCGGCTGGCGGCCGCGTGTGGTGGGCGCCAACAGTCAAAAGCAGGCGCCTCCGGCGGGGGCACTCGAGACTCTGAGGGATCCCCAACCCCCCGCCTCGGCGGCGGTTTGTGTGTTGGTCGCCGAGTCCCGGATCCCTCGTCGCTGTCGTCGCCCTAAAGGGAACCATCCCGGCCTGGCGGTGTCCAGCCGCATCGCACGCTGCTGTGGTCGGGTCTCGTCCGGCCGGACACCGCCAGTCCGGGCTGGTTGTGCAAGCACCGCCGACAGCGACGAGGGATCCGGGACAACCCCGCCTGTGGTGTGGACGGGGTCCACTCGG